>NZ_CP110111.1:630000-945000 GCF_025960285.1 Sphingomonas sp. R1
GCCGAGATCAAGAACGAGGCGGTGTGGCTGGTCAACGCCAACATCCCCGAGTTCAGCCACGGCAATCGCTACAATCACGAAGCCAAGCGGCCGCGTAAATTGCTCCTTCACGAGCGCGAGATAAACAAGCTGCACGGCGCCGTCGCCCGCGAGGGCATGACGCTGGTTCCGCTTTCCGTCTATTTCAACGGCAAGGGGCGGGCGAAGGTGGAGCTGGCGCTGGCGAAGGGCAAGAAGACGCATGACAAGCGCGAGACCATCAAGGAACGCGATTGGAAGCGCGAACAGTCGCGCATCCTCCGCGATCGCGGCTGATATGGCGCCGGCGGGCCGGCTGCGCCGCCTGGCGGACAAGGCGATGCCCAGTCGAGAATCGATCGAGACCAATCGCTGGCTGAAGCCCGTCGCCGGGCGGGTGATGCATTCGTCGCTGTGGCGGTTCACGCGCCGATCGGTGCCGCGCGGGGTCGCGTTGGGGATGCTGACCGGCATCCTGGTGCCGATGGGGCAGATCCCCGCCTCCGCCCTGCTCGCGCTGCCGATACGGGCGAACATTCCCGCGGCGGCGGCGACGACGTTCCTGACCAATCCCCTCACCACGCCGCCGCTATGGGTTGCGGCCTATTGGCTGGGCAGCTGGATCCTGGGCCCGCGCGTCGACAGCCAGGCGCTGGTGCAGAAAGCGCCGGGCTGGCTCGACTGGCTGCTCCACCAGGCCGGGCCGGCAACCCTTACCGGGCTGCTGGTGCTGGCGGTGGGGCTTGCCATCGTCGGCTATTTCGGCAGCGCCGTCGCGTGGCGCTGGTGGATCGTGGCCAAGCGCAAGCGCCGCCTGCGCGCCCGGCTGGCGTGATCCACGGCGCGATCGCCGCTTGACGCTGGCGTTGCGACCGAACAACGGTACTTCATGGCCAGTCTGCCCGACGCCGAACTGCCAAAGCCTTCCCTGCTGCTGCCGCTTGCGGCCGTGGTGGTAACCGGCGTCGCTGCCGCCGGCGTGATCCTGCTCAGCATCAACGATCGCACCGTCGCCGCCGGCTTCCTGGGGGCGGCGGTCCTCGCCGCGGGGCTGATGCTCGCCAGTGCCCGGCTGTTCCGCACGCCGATGACGGTGGAGCGCTATACCGACTGGGCGATTGCCCATGCCCTCGCGTCGGCCAGCGACGACGCACTGGCGGTAACCGACCGCAGCGGTCGGCTCGTCTGTGCCAATCCGCGCTACGAGGCGCTGTTCGGTGGCTGGCCGACGCCGCCCAATCTGCCGATCGGCGAAGAGGGGGAGCGCGCGCTCGGGGCCTGCGCCCGTGCCGCTTGGCGCGACGGCGAGAGCCGCTGCGGCGACGTGCAGGTGTTCGGTGCGCAGGTGGCGGTGCGCGTCGCGCGGGTGGGCGACGAGAGCCTCGTCTGGCGCTTCATCGGCATTCATGCACTGGATCTGGCGGTGCAGGTCCAGGGACTGCTCGCCGGCCAGACGGGGGACCGGCTGGGCGGTGCGGGCGTGATGGTGGTGCTGGTCGCCCCGGACGGCCGCATCCGTTCGGCCAATCGCGTATTCCGCCACCGCGCGCTGGGAAGCGCCGATGCCGTGGCCGATGGGCGCGATTTCGCCAGGCTGCTGATCACCGATTCGATCGGCCAGGTCCGGTTCGAGCGCGAGGGCATCGAGGGCACGCCGCTCCGCGTCCTCCAGATCCCGTTCCTCGAAGGGGACGAGGCGCCGCTGCTGGTCGCGCTGCTCGACGAGGAGCCGGCGGTGATCGCCAGCCCCGCGCTCGGCGGCAGCGCGTCCAACCATGTCCGGTCGCTGATCTCGATCCTGCCGACCGGCCTTGCGCTGATCGATCGCGACGGCCGCTTCCTGATGATGAACGACGCGTTCGTCCGCACCGCGCGGGTGAACCCTGCCGCGCCGCCGCTCTATCCGGGCGATCTGGTGGTACGCGAGGACAAGGCGACGCTGGCCGATGCGGTGCGCCGCTTCGCCGGCGGTGCGCCGCAGTCGCTCGAGATCACCGTGCGCCTGAAGGACGTGTCCGAAGAGCCGGTGGCGATCACCATCGCCGGTGCCCGAGGGCTGGGCGACGCTGCGGTGCTGCTCAGCCTCCGGGATTCTGGGGAGGAGGGCAAGCTCAAGCGCCAGATCGCGCAGGCAACCAAGATGCAGGCCGTGGGTCAGCTCGCCGGCGGCGTCGCGCATGACTTCAACAACATCCTCACCGCGATCATCGGCCACTGCGACCTGATGCTGATGCGCCATTCGCCCGGCGACAGCGATTATGACGACATCCAGCAGATCCGCGCCAATTCCAACCGCGCCGCCAGCCTGACGCGGCAGCTGCTCGCTTTCTCGCGCCAGCAGACGCTGCGCCCGCAGGTGCTGCAGCTGCCGGACATCATCTCCGAGGTTTCCAACCTCCTGAAGCGGCTGCTCGGCGAGACCGTGTCGCTCGACGTCAAGCATGGCCGCAACCTCGGACCGGTGCGCGCCGATCCCGGGCAGCTCGAGCAAGTTGTCGTCAATCTCGCGGTCAATGCCCGTGACGCGATGCTCAGCAAGAACCCCAGTGGCGGCGGATCCCTGACAATCGAGACGCTGGCGGTTTCCGCCGCCGAGGTCCGGCGGATGGACGATGACGTGCTGCCGGTGGGCGACTATACCGCGCTGCGCATCTCCGACACCGGCACCGGCATTCCCCCGGAGATCCTTCCCAAGATCTGGGAGCCCTTCTTCACCACCAAGGAGGTCGGCAAGGGCACGGGCCTCGGCCTGTCGACCGTGTACGGCATCATCAAGCAGTCGGGCGGCTATATCTTCGCGGAGAACGTGCCCGGCGCGGGCGCTGCCTTCACCATCTATCTCCCGGTCCATGCCGCTCCGGAGGCGGCGGTGGCCAAGCTGCCGGTCACCAAGGAGAAGCCGGCCGATCTTTGGGGTACCGGCACCATTCTGGTAGTGGAAGACGAGGACATGGTCCGTGCCATCGCCGAGCGGGCGCTGAGCCGGCAGGGCTATGCCGTGGTCACTGCCGAAAATGGCGAAGTCGCGCTTGAAACGATCGAGACGATGGACAAGCCGGACCTGCTCGTCTCCGATGTCGTGATGCCGGTGATGGATGGCCCGAGCATGGCGAGAAAGGTCCGCGAACGCTGGCCGGATCTGCCGATCCTGTTCATGTCGGGCTACGCCGAGGAACAATTACGACGTTCGATCGATCTCGACAATGTCGCCTTTCTGCCGAAACCCTTTTCTGTGCAACAACTTGCAGAAGCGGTTCAGGAGATCCTGGTGACCAAATAAGTGCTTGGCACGAAACCATTTTTCCTGCAAAGGGGGCTGTATGCAGGGTCCGCGTAACATTCTCATCGTCGAAGACGAGCCGCTTATCGCCATGATGCTCGAGGATTTCCTCGACGCGCTCGACCGGGTCCCGGCAGGTACCGCCGATACCGTGGCCGAAGCGCTCGACCGGATCGGCGCCGGCGGGATCGACGCCGCCATCCTCGACGTGAACCTGCGCGGCGGTGAGCAGAGCTGGCCGGTTGCCGACAAGCTGGCCGAACTGGGCATTCCCTTCGTGCTGGCAACCGGGGGTGCCGATGACAGCATCGCGCCCCTGCATCGCGATCGGCCGGTGCTGTCCAAGCCGTTCACGCTGGACCGCGTCGACAAGGTGCTCAGCACGCTGAGCTGAGCGCGCGGGCGAGCAGCGCATAGGCAAGGGTTGTGCGCGGGGCAGGGGCGACGCTAAAGCCCTTGTCACCATGACCGAACTTCCCAAGACCTTCGACCCCGCCGAAATCGAATCCCGCTGGTACGCCCATTGGGAAGACGAAGGCCTGTTCCGCCCCGAGCGCCAAGGCGCCGAGCCCTGGACGATCGTCAACCCGCCGCCCAACGTGACGGGCAGCCTCCACATCGGCCACGCGCTCGACAATACGCTCCAGGACATCCTGGTCCGCCATGCGCGGCTGAAGGGCAAGGACGCGCGCTGGGTGGTCGGCACCGATCATGCCGGCATCGCGACGCAGATGGTGGTCGAGCGCCAGCTCAACGCCGCCGGGCAGAAGCGCACCGACTTCACCCGCGAGGCGTTCGTCGACAAGGTGTGGGAGTGGAAGGCGGAGAGCGGCGGGCAGATCACCCGCCAGCTGCGCCGCCTCGGCTGCTCGATGGACTGGGCGAACGAGCGCTTCACCATGGACGAGGGCTTCTCCAAGGCCGTCCTCAAGGTGTTCGTCGAGCTGTATCGCCAGGGCCTGCTCTACCGCGACAAAAGGCTGGTGAACTGGGATCCGGGCCTCGGTACCGCGATCTCGGACCTCGAGGTCGAGACCAAGGAAGTCCGCGGCAATTTCTGGCACCTGCGCTATCCGCTGGCGGATGGATCGGGCTTCATCCAGGTCGCGACCACGCGGCCGGAGACGATGCTCGCCGACATGGCGGTCGCCGTGCATCCCGAGGACGAACGCTACAAGGCCCTGATCGGCCGCCAAGTGCGCCTGCCGATCACCGGCCGGCTGATCCCGATTGTCGGGGACGAACATGCCGATCCGGAACTCGGCTCGGGCGCGGTCAAGATCACGCCGGGCCATGATTTCAACGACTTCGAAGTGGGTGTTCGTGCCGGCATCAAGGCCGGCGACATGCTCAACATGCTCGATGCCAAGGCGGCGATCTGCCAGACGCAGGACGGGCGGGTGCCCGCCGAGCTGATCGGGCTCGATCGCTTCGAGGCGCGCAAGGCGATCGTCGCGCGGCTGAAGGACGAGGGCTTCCTCGTGCCGTTCGTCGACAAGGAAGGCGCCGAACACGACGCCGAGCCGCGCACCATCCAGACGCCCTATGGCGATCGCTCCGGCCAGGTGATCGAGCCCTGGCTGACCGACCAATGGTATGTCGACGCGGCGACCCTCGCCAAGCCGGCGATCGAGGCGGTCCGCTCGGGCGCGACCAGGATCGTGCCGAAGAGCTGGGAAAAGACCTATTTCAACTGGATGGAGAACATCCAGCCTTGGTGCGTCAGCCGCCAGCTCTGGTGGGGGCACCGCATCCCGGCCTGGTTCAATGCCGACGGCAAGGCCTATGTCGCCGAGACCGAGGAAGAGGCGCAGGCACAGGCCGGCGAGGGCGTCACCCTCACCCGCGATCCCGACGTGCTCGACACCTGGTTCTCTTCGGCGCTGTGGCCGTTCGCGACGCTGGGCTGGCCGGAGAATAGCGACCCGACGCTCGGCGGGCGCTATTCGAACGACGTGCTCATTTCCGGCTTCGACATCCTGTTCTTCTGGGATGCGCGGATGATGATGCAGGGTTTGCACTTCATGAAAGAGGTGCCGTTCAAGACCCTGTATCTCCACGGTCTTGTCCGTGCGGCGGACGGCCAGAAGATGTCCAAGTCCAAGGGCAACACGGTCGATCCGCTGGGCATGATCGACAAGTACGGCGCCGATGCGCTGCGCTTCTTCATGGCCGCGATGGAGAGCCAGGGCCGCGACATCAAGATGGATGAGAAGCGGCTCGAGGGCTATCGCAACTTCGCGACCAAGCTGTGGAACGCCGCGCGCTTCTGCCAGGCCAATGGCATCGCGGCGAGCAAGCAACTTGAAGCGCCGTCCGCAGAGCTGGCGGTAAACCGTTGGATCATCGCGGAAGCCATCGCGACCGTGCAGGCGCTGGACCTCGCGCTCGCCGATCTGCGCTTCGACGAGGCGGCGAACACGATTTACCAGTTCGTCTGGAGCCGCTTCTGCGACTGGTATCTCGAGCTGATCAAGCCGGTGCTGCAGGGCGAGGGCGTTGCCGCGGCGGACGCGGAAGAGACCCGCGCCATTGCCGGCTGGGCGCTCGACCAGATCCTCGTGATACTGCACCCGTTCATGCCCTTCATCACCGAAGAGCTGTGGTCGAAGATGGGACCGCGCGAGCACGACCTGATCGTTGCCACGTGGCCGATGGCCGATGCGCGCGCGCTCGACCCGTCGGCGGCGCAGGAGATCGACTGGCTGATCCGGCTGGTGAGCGAGATCCGCGCGGCACGGACCGAACTCAACGTGCCGCCGGGTGCACGCCTGCCGCTACACGTTCGCGATGCCTCGGCGGAGACCGTCGCGCGTCTGGCGCGGCAGGAGGCGGCGTTGGCCCGTCTCGGCAGGGTGGATCAGGCACCGGGCGATGCGCCTGCGGGCGGGGCGCTGCAGCTTGTCGTCGACGAGGCGACGTTCGTGATGCCGCTCGGCGACGTCGTCGATCTCGACGCCGAGCGGACCCGCCTGACCAAGGCAATCGCGGCGGCCGAGAAGGAGCGCGACGGGCTCGCCGGGCGGCTCGGCAATCCGAGCTTCGTCGAGCGCGCCAAGCCCGAGGCGGTCGAGAAGGCGCGTGCGGACCATGCCGAAAAGGCTGCGGAAGCCGAACGGTTGTCGGCCGCCCTGGCGCGACTGGGCTGAGCATCGCGTCCCGGCGGGAGCCGGGACGCCTGCTGCGTCAGACGGCGTCGGCGGGCACCATCACGTCGATCACCGCCGGCGCCACCTTCGCGAGCACGGGCGTGGTCGCCAGCACCTCGCCGTCGATCGAGATCGGCAGCGGGGGCTCGGTGGCGACGCGGAGCGCCTTGCCGCGAAACGCGACGGTATCCTCCTTGCGTGCCTCCAGTCGCAACACTGAGGCGGCCCAGTTCCGTACCAGCCGCGACTTCACATGGCCCTTCACCACCTGGACGACGATCTCGCCCGAGGCGACGCCGGCCTCGTCGACCAGCTCGGTGCCGCCATGGAAGGGGCCGTTCGAGATCCGCACTTCCACGGCGCGCAGGCGCGTTGCCTCTTCGCCTTCGCCGACGATCACGGTGAACGGCTTGAACTTCAGGAACTGCAGCGCGGCCCAGCTGAGATAGCCCATCCGCCCGAACCAGCGCTTGACGTTGTGGGGCACGGTCTCGGCGATCTGCGGCGAGAGGCCGATCGCGGCGGTGCTGGCGTAATAGTCGTCGTCGATCATGCCCAGGTCGATCCGCCTGGGGGTGCCCTGCAGGATCGCGTCGACCGCGCCATCGACATCCAGCGGGATGCCGAGCGAGCGTGCGAAGCTGTTGGCCGTACCCAGCGGCAGCACCCCCAGCGTCACGCCCTTGCCGACCAGCTTGTCCACCAGGCCGCTGATCGTCCCGTCACCGCCGCCCAGGATCACCAGGCCCGGGTTTTTCGCCAGCGCCTTGGCCAGCGTTGCTTCCAGCTGGTCCGGATCGTCGACGGCATGTGCGTCCACCGCCATGTCCTGGCCGTGAAAACGGGCACAGGCGCGGTCGAACCAATCCTGTCCGTGGCGCGACTTGGTGTTGACGATCATCGCCGCCGATTGGAAATGCATGCAGGATCCTCGATTGATGACGGGTCCGTAACGCATGGCCGCGGCGTTCGGGTCCGCCGCCCCTGTTCCTCTGGACAGGTCGCCTTCGGCGGAGCTTGCGCGTTTGTGCGCCCATGACCGCTCCTGTCCTGCTCTGGTTTCGCCGCGACCTCCGCCTTGCCGATCAGCCCGCTCTGACGGCGGCCGTAGAGGCAGGGGCGGTGATCCCGGTCTATGTGCTCGACGACGAGACGCCCCGGCATCGTGCGATGGGCGGTGCCTCGCGCTGGTGGCTGCATCATAGTCTGAAGGCACTCGATGCCGCCTTGCGCGCGAAGGGCTCGCGGCTGATCCTGCGGCGCGGGAAGAGCGACGAGGAACTCGCCCGACTGGCCGAGGAGACCGGCGCAGAGGCGGTCCATTGCATCCGGCACTACGAGCCCTGGTGGCGCAATGCCGAACGGGCGGTGGCGAAGCGGCTGACGTTGTGCTGCCACGACGGCAATTATCTGCTGCCGCCCGGCGCCGTGACGAGCGGGGCGGGCAAGCCCTACAAGATCTTCACCCCGTTCTGGCGCGCGCTGCGAGATCGCCTGCCGCCTGCCGAACCGCTGCGGGTGCCGCACGACATTCCGGCACCCGCGACCTGGCCCGAGAGCGAACCGCTGGACGACTGGGCGCTGCTTCCGGCCGCGCCCGATTGGGCGGGCGGCTTCCGGGAGGAATGGGAGCCTGGCGAAGCTGGTGCGCACAAGCGCCTCCGCCGGTTCAGGGACCATGCCGCGCGGTACGACGACACGCGCAACCTTCCCTCGATCGAGGGCAGTTCGCGCCTCTCGCCGCATCTGCACTTCGGCGAGGTTTCGCCTGCGCAGGTCTGGCATGCGCTGGAGGATGCAGGGGGGCAGGTCGAGGAATATCTGCGCGAGCTGGGCTGGCGCGACTTCGCGCAGAACCTGATCTGCCAGTATCCCGACTATGCCGCGAAGAACGGCCGCCCGGCCTTCGATGCCATGGATTGGCGCAGCGACAAGGCGGCCAAGGCCGATCTGCGCGCCTGGCAGCGGGGGCAGACCGGCTATCCGATCGTCGATGCGGGCATGCGTCAGCTCTGGGCGACCGGATGGATGCACAATCGCGTGCGGATGATCGCGGCCAGCTTTCTGATCAAGCATCTGCTGATCGACTGGCGCGAGGGCGAACGCTGGTTCTGGGACACGCTGGTCGATGCCGATTACGGCAGCAATGCGGTGAACTGGCAATGGGTGTCGGGCTCCGGGGTGGATTCGAGCCAATGGAGCCGCGTGATGGCGCCGCTCTCCCAGTCCGAGAAGTTCGACGCCGCAGGCTATATCCGGCGCTGGGTGCCGGAACTGGCCAGGCTGCCGGATGCCGCGATCCACGATCCGGAGGAGGCGGGGTGCCGCCCGCGCGACTATCCGCAAAAGCGCATCAACCATCGCGATGCCCGGGAACGTGCGCTTGCCGCCGGCAGGGCCGTGCGCTGAGGGCTTGTCCGGGGCGATCAGGCGTGCATGTTCCGCGACATGAACGCGCCCGTGAAGGATACCGTGCGAGTCGCCGTGCGCGGCTCGGGGCCATGGGCTCTTCTGGGCTCTTTCTTTCATCGACAGCTCGATCGGCTCGATCGGGGAATTGCCGAGGGCAGCCTCGAGGTGTTCACGCCCGACGGGCAGGCGCGGTTGCTGGGAGGCAGCGACCCCGGCCCGGCGGCGATCGTTACGCTGCATAGCTGGCGGGCGCTCGTGCGCCTCGCAACCGGAGGCTCGGCAGGGTGGTACGAGGCGTGGGAGCGGGGCGAATGGTCCAGCCCTGATCCGGTGCAGCTGTTTGCGCTGTTCGGCCACAATCGGGCGGGGCTGGCGGCGCAGGCCCGATCGCGGGGGCTGTCGCTGCTGCCGCGGCGGCTGATGCACAGGATGCGGCGCAACCATCGCGGCGGATCGCGCAAGAACATCGCGTTCCATTATGATCTCGGCAACGACTTCTACACGCGCTGGCTCGATCCAGGCATGAGCTATTCCAGCGCGATCTTCCGCGATGCGGACGAGGGACTGGAAGCAGCGCAAGATACCAAGCTGCAGGCGATCCTCGACCGCACGGCTACCAAGCCGGGGGACACCATCCTGGAGATCGGCTGCGGCTGGGGCTCGTTCGCCGAACGGGCGCTGCGCCAGGGGCGAAGGCTCCATGGCATCACGCTTTCGACCGAGCAGAGGGCATGGGCCGAGGCACGGACCGCGGGGATGGAGGGCGCGCACTTCAGCCTTACCGACTATCGCGACGTGACCGGGCAGTATGACGCGGTCGCCAGTATCGAGATGGCCGAGGCGGTGGGGCGCGAATATTGGCCCATCTATGTTGCCGCCATCGCCAAAGCGCTTAAGCCGGGTGGTCGGGCGGCGCTCCAGGTCATCACCTTCGACGATGCGATGTTCGAGGGCTATGCCCGCAACGTCGATTTCATCCAAACCTATGTCTTCCCCGGCGGGATGCTGCTCAAGCAAAGCGAGTTTCGCGCGCTGGTCGAGGCCGAAGGGCTGGAGTGGCGCGACGCCCATGCCTTCGGGCTGGACTATGCCGAGACGCTGCGGCGCTGGCGCGAACGCTTCGATGCGGCCGCGGCGACAGGTCTGCTGCCACCGCAGTTCGATGATCGCTTCGTGCGGCTGTGGCGCTATTACCTCATGTACTGCGAGGGCGGCTTCCGGGGCGGCGGGATCGACGTGATCCAGGTGACTCTGGTCAAGAAGAGGGGATGAGGATGGGCAAGGCATGGTTTGCGGCGCTGGCACTGCTGGCGGCGACGCCGGCGTTCGGCCAGGCGGTGGTCTCACCCGACGTGCCGATCGACCCCAAGAGCGTCGACGGCCTGCGCAAGATCGGCGCGCAGGTGCTGTTCTGGAGCCAGGCCCAACGCGACGCGAACTTCCCGCACATGGAGAAGCTGTTCCCCGGTCACATCGTCAAGGCCGGCCCCAAGGTGCGGCCGCTGCCGGAGGGCCGGCCACTGCCGGTACCGGCGGCCGAGATCGACGCCTATATCGCCGCGAACAACGTTGCCGGGGTGATCGTCGTGCAGGGCGGCAAGGTCCGGCTGGAGCGCTATGCCCGCGGCTATGGCCGGGACGGGCGCTGGACGAGCTTTTCCGTCGCCAAGTCCTTCACCTCGACGCTGGTCGGCGCGGCGATCCGCGACGGCTATATCCGGTCCGTCGACGAGCCGGTCACCAAATACATCCCGGACCTTGCCGGCAGCGGCTATGACGGGGTGACGATCGCCCAGCTGCTCACCATGACCTCGGGGGTGCGCTGGAACGAGGACTATACCGATGTGAAGTCGGACGTCGCCCGGATGTTTCTTGAGGCGGTGCCGGCGGGGCAGGACCCCACCGTCTATTACATGAAGAACCTGCCGCGCGAGACCGCGCCGGGTAGCAAATGGGTGTACAAGACCGGCGAGACCAACCTGATCGGCGTGCTCGTGCAGCGCGCGACCGGCAAGCCGCTCGCCACCTATCTCAGCGACAAGGTCTGGAAGCCCTGGGGGATGGAAAGCGACGCCTTCTGGATGGTCGGACCGTCGGGCCACGAGGTCAGCGGCTGCTGCCTGTCGGTATCCTTGCGCGACTATGCCCGGATGGGAATGTTTGCGCTCTCCGGCGGCAAGGGCGTGGTGCCGGCCGGCTGGTTCGCCGAGGCGACCCGTCCACACGCCGATATCGGCGATCCGGGTTCGGGCTATGGCTATCAATGGTGGACCTATCCGCAGGGGCGGTTCGGCGCCGTCGGCATCTTCGGTCAGGTGATCCGGATCGATCCGAAGACACGTACCGTCGTCGTGATGTCCAGCGCCTGGCCCAGGGCGACCGATCGGACACTGCAGCGCACCCGTGAAATATTCGTCGACCGGCTGATCGACGCCGCCACGAAATAGGCGCTCAGCCGCAGCGCGCGTCGGTGATCGTGCCTGCCTTGTCGACATGCAGGTTCAGTCGGTCGACGCGGAAGTCCATCGTCACCGCCGAGCCCGGTTCGATCCAGCGAAGGCGCTTGGCACCCGAATGGCGCAGCGCCTCGCTTTCGTCGATCGCATTGCGCGGCCTGCCCTTGAGGTACAGCACCCGATTCGCATCGCACTCCACCACTGCCGGGATCGGCGCCGTCTGCGGCTTCTGCGGCGCACAGCCCGCGGTCAGGGAAACCAGGCTGAGGAGCGCGATGCGAGCGATCATGCGGGTTCTTCCGTACGGGTCATCTTGAGCTTGCCGTTGCGCACCGCAAAGCCAAGCTGGCCTTCAACCAGCGCGAGCGCGTCGCGCCCGAACTGCTCGTAGCGCCAGCCCTCGAGGATCGGCAGGTCCTTCCGAACCCCGGCGGCGAGCGCCTCCAGATCCTCCGACCGGGCGAGCAGGCGCGGGGCGACGTTGACTTCCTTGGCGCGGATCTTGAGCAGCAGCTTCAACAGGTCGGCGACCAGTGCGCCGTCCTTGCCGAGCGCCGGCTTGCGCTCCTCGCGGCCGGGCATCTCGTCGGCCGGCATCGGCTTCGACTCGGCGATCGCCGCCATCATCCGCCCGCCGATGTCGTTGCCCGCCCAGGCGGCGGAGAGGCCGCGCACCTTGGCGAGATCGGCCTGCTTGCGCGGCGGATTGGCGGCGATGTCGGCCAGCGTCTCATCCTTGACGATGCGGCCACGCGGCAGGTCCTTGCCCTGCGCCTCCAGCTCGCGCCAGCGGGCGAGCGCCTTGAGGCGGCCCAGCACCTCGGGCTTGCGGCTGTTGATGCGGACGCGCTGCCAGACCTGGTCGGGATCGTTGCGATAATGCTCGGGGTCGGAGATGCGCTCCATCTCCTGGTCGAGCCACACGCCGCGGCCGGACTTGCGCAGCTTCTCCAGCATCTTGGGGAAGATCTTGGAGAGGTGGGTCACATCGGCGATGGCATAGTCGATCTGGCGCTTGTCGAGCGGGCGGCGCGCCCAGTCGGTGAAGCGGGCGCCCTTGTCGACGACGATGCCCAGATAGGTGTCGACGAGGTTCGAATAGCCGATCTGCTCGCCCTGACCGAGCGCCATCGCGGCGACCTGGGTGTCGAACATCGGGTGCGGGGTCTTGCCGGTGAGGTTGTAGACGATCTCGATGTCCTGGCCGCCAGCGTGGAAGACCTTGAGCACGTCCTCATTGTCGGTCAGCAGGTCGAGCAGCGGGCCCATGTCGAGATCCGGGGCCTTGGGATCGATCGCCGCGGCCTCCTTGTCGTTCGCCACCTGGATCAGGCAGAGTTCGGGCCAGTAGCTGTTTTCGCGCATGAACTCGGTGTCGACCGTGATGAAGTCGGACTGCGCGAGGCGTTTGCAGAGATCGGCGAGGGTGACGCTGTCTTCGATCAGACCATGAATGTGCATCTGATGCCCATATACCGGTCTTCGGGTTGACAAAAGTGGGGTGTGACCGGAATGCGCGCGGTCATAGTGTTTCAATATCGTCACGCCGGCCCGTTCCGGCACCGCCAAGCGTGGCGGGAAGACGCCAAGGTGAGAAGAACCGCATCATGCACGCCTATCGCACGCACACCTGCGCCCAGCTCCGCTCTGCGGACGTGGGGCAAACCGTCCGCCTGTCGGGCTGGGTGCACCGCAAGCGCGACCATGGCGACCTGGTGTTCGTCGACCTGCGCGACCATTATGGCATCACCCAGATCGTCACCGACGCGAGCGGCCCGGCGTTCGAAGCGATCGAGTCGCTGCGTTCCGAATCGGTGATCACCGTCACCGGCACGGTCGTCGCGCGCGACGCCAGCGTGGTGAACGCGAACCTGCCGACCGGTGAGATCGAGGTCCGCGCGGCCGAAGTGACCGTCCAGTCCGCCGCTGCCGACCTGCCGATGCCGGTGTTCGGCGAGCAGGAGTATCCCGAAGAGATCCGCCTGCGGAACCGCTATCTGGATCTGCGCCGCGAGAAGGTCCACAAGAACATCCTGCTGCGCTCGAACGTGATTGCGTCGCTCCGCCGCCGGATGATCGACCAGGGCTTCACCGAGTTCCAGACGCCGATCCTCACCGCGTCGAGCCCCGAGGGCGCGCGCGACTATCTCGTCCCCAGCCGCGTCCATCCGGGCAAGTTCTACGCGCTGCCGCAGGCGCCGCAGATGTTCAAGCAGCTGCTGATGGTCGCCGGCTTCGATCGCTATTTCCAGATCGCACCCTGCTTCCGCGACGAAGACGCGCGCGCCGATCGCAGCCCGGGTGAGTTCTACCAGCTCGATTTCGAGATGAGCTTCGTCACCCAGGACGACGTGTTCGCCGCGATCGAGCCGGTGCTGCACGGCGTGTTCGAGGAATTCGCCGACTGGGAAGGCATGGGCCGCAGCGTCAGCGCGCTGCCGTTCAAGCGCATCCCGTACCGCGAATCGATGCTCAAATACGGCAACGACAAGCCGGACCTGCGCAATCCGCTGGTGATCACCGACGTGTCGGACTTCTTCAAGGCCTCGGGCTTCGGCCGCTTCGCCTCGATCGTCGAGGGCGGCGACGTCGTCCGCGCGATCCCGGCGCCAGGCACCCATGAGAAGAGCCGCAAGTTCTTCGACGACATGAACAGCTGGGCGCAGAGCGAAGGCTTCCCCGGCCTCGGCTATGCGACGCAGAAGGACGGCGTGTTCGGCGGCCCGATCGCCAACAACCATGGCCAGGACGGCATGAAGGCGATCGCCGAGGCGATGGGCCTGGGTCCGAACGACGGCATCTTCTTCGCTGCCGGCAAGGAAGCACAGGCCGCCAAGCTCGCCGGCCTGGCGCGCACCCGCGCTGCCGAGCAGCTCGAGCTGATCGACAAGAAGCGCTTCGAGTTCTGCTGGATCGTCGACTTCCCGATGTTCGAATATGACGAGGACGCGAAGAAGGTCGATTTCAGCCACAACCCCTTCTCGATGCCGCAGGGCGAGCTGGAGGCGCTGGAGACCAAGGACCCGCTCGACATCCTCGCCTATCAGTACGACATCGTCTGCAACGGCATCGAGCTGTCCTCGGGCGCGATCCGGAACCACAAGCCGGAAATCATGTACAAGGCGTTCGAGATTGCGGGGTATACCCAGCAGGATGTCGACACGAACTTCTCGGGCATGATCAACGCCTTCAAGTTCGGCGCGCCGCCGCACGGCGGCTCGGCGCCTGGCGTCGACCGTATCGTGATGCTGCTCGCCGACGAGCCGAACATCCGCGAGGTGATCGCCTTCCCGATGACGCAGAAGGCCGAGGACCTGATGATGCACGCGCCGTCGGCGGTGAGCGACAAGCAGCTCAAGGAGCTGCACATCCGCCTGGCCCCGGGCGTCGACGGCCCCAAGGCCGGCTGAGCGGAGGCCGGCGGTCATGCGCGTCGCGGTGTTCAACACCAAGGCCTATGACCGCCGCTTTCTTGCCGAGGCAAACGCCCGCTTCGGCCATGACCTGACCTTCCTCGAACCCCGTCTCGACGCGCTGACCGTCACGCTGGCGGCGGGGCACGAGGCGGTATGTGTGTTCGTCAACGACGGCGTCGATGCCGTCGTGTTGCAGGCGCTGGCGAAGGCCGGCGTCCGGCTGGTGGCGCTGCGCTGCGCGGGCTTCAACAATGTTGATCTGGTGGCAGCCGAGCGGCTGGGCATCACCGTGGTGCGCGTGCCGGCCTATTCCCCGCATGCGGTGGCGGAGTTCGCGGTGGGGCTGCTGCTCGCGGTCGATCGGCAAATCCCGCGCGCATGGTCGCGGGTGCGGGAGAACAACTTCGCGCTCGACGGGCTGATCGGCCGCAACCTGCAGGGCCGCACGGTGGGCGTCGTCGGCACCGGCAAGATCGGCGCGCTGGTCGCCCGGGCGCTCCGGGCCGGGTTCGGCTGCACCGTGCTGGCGAGCGATCTCCGTATCGATCCCGAGCTGGAGGCGATCGGCGTTCGCTATGTACCGCGCGACGAGCTGCTGCGGACGGCTGAGATCGTGACGCTCCATTGTCCGCTCACCCCCGACACCCGCCGGCTGGTCAATGCCGAGGTGATCGCCGAGGCGCGGGATGGGCTGGTCATCGTCAACACCAGCCGGGGCGCGCTGATCGACACCGCGGCGCTGATCGAGGGACTTAAGTCGCGGAAGATTCGCGCGGTCGCGCTCGATGTCTACGAGCAGGAAGCGGACCTGTTCTTCGAGGATCTTTCCAACGAGATCATCGCCGATGACCAGTTCCAGCGCTTGCTGACCTTCCCCAACGTCCTCGTCACCGGCCATCAGGCCTTTCTCACCGAAGAGGCGCTCTCCGCGATCGCGGAGACGACGCTGGTGAGCATCGCCGATTTCGAAGCCGGGCGGCCGCTTGCGAACCGCGTCGATGCAGCCTTGATCGCGCCGCCGCGTTAGGGGCTCCCATGACGATCGATCTTTCCGATTATGAAGCCGGCGACCCTTTCGACGGGGACTATGAAGCCGAACTGGCCAAGCTCCAGAAGCGACTGAGCCACATCCAGACCGCGCACATCATCCACAAACGCCGCGCGATCATCGCGCTGGAAGGCTGGGATGCGGCGGGAAAGGGCGGGGTGATCAAGCGCCTCACCGCGGAATGGGACCCGCGCTACTATGAGGTCTGGCCGATTTCGGCGCCGACCCAGGAGGAACTCGCGCACCACTTCCTCTGGCGCTTCTGGCAGCGGCTGCCCGCCCAGCACAATATCGCGGTGTTCGACCGCACCTGGTATGGACGGGTGCTGGTCGAGCGGGTCGAGGGATATGCCAGCGAGACCGACTGGCGGCGGGGCTATGGCGAGATCAACGATTTCGAGGCGCAGCAGGTCAACAACGGCGCCACCCTCATCAAGATCTTCCTGCACGTGACGCAGAAAACGCAGGACAAGCGGCTACGCGACCGGCTGACGCATTGCTGGAAGCGCTGGAAGACGGGTCTGGATGATTTCCGCAATCGTGCGCGCCGGGCCGACTATCTCGATGCCATGCACGAAATGTTCCACGAGACCGACACCCCGCAAGCGCGCTGGACGGTGATCGACGGCAACAACAAGAAGGCCGCGCGGATCGCGGCACTTACCGCCATCGCAGAGCAGCTGGAAACGCACGTGCCGATGGTGCCGCCGGCGCTCGATGCCGAGGTAGTGAAGGTAGCGACCGAAGCGCTGGGCAAGTTCTGAAGTTCAGGGTCCTCCCCCAGTCGGCTGAGGGAGGATCCGGTAGGTTACGCCGCGGCGAAGGTCCCGTCGTCGTCCATCACATGCAGCATGCCGTCCGCGATGGCGAAATAGGCGCCGTGAATGGTCAAGGCGCCCTCGGCTTCGCGGGCCGCGACGAAGGGAAACGTGCGGAGGTTCCGCATCGAGACGCGCACCGTTTCCTGTTCCATCGCACGCACGGCGTCGGGTCCGTCACCATATTGTGCCCGGATCTTGTCGCGCGCCTCGTCGAGCATGTCGACCCAGTGCGCGATAAAGCCGCCTTCGCCCTGCTCGGCATCGGCGAAGCGCTGGGTAAGCGCAGCATGCGCGCCGCCGCAGGCACCATGCCCCATCACTACGATTTCCTGCACCTTGAGCTGCGTGACCGCAAACTCAAGCGCCGCCGACACGCCGTGGCGCCCGCCATCGGTTTCATAGGGCGGCACGAGGTTGGCGACATTGCGCACCACGAAGATCTCGCCCGGCGAGGTATCGAAGATCTGCGCCGGATCGACTCGGCTGTCTGAGCAGGCGATCACCATCACCTTGGGGCTCTGACCTTCGGAAAGCTCGGCCCAGCGAGCGCGCTGGCTGCTCCAGCCGTCGTTGCGGAAGCGGTGATAGCCGCCGATCAGTTCTTGAAAACCTGCCATGTGCTTCGCCTACTCATCCTTCGGGAGATTGTCGACGGCGGGAACGCGTGTGCGGGCGTTGCGCTCCCTGCACCTTGATGCGCAATTTCCGGGGCT
The DNA here is from genome assembly GCF_025960285.1 of Sphingomonas sp. R1. Lineage (GTDB taxonomy): Bacteria > Pseudomonadota > Alphaproteobacteria > Sphingomonadales > Sphingomonadaceae > Sphingomonas. The sequence goes on from NZ_CP110111.1 coordinate 647,314, forward strand.
GGCGAAACGCCGCGCGGCGCTCTATCTGCCCCCCATGAACGAGCAGACTCCGCTGCCGCGCCCCGAGCGCGTCCGCAAGCCCGACTGGATCCGCGTCAAGGCCCCTACCTCGGAAGGGTTCGCCAAGACCCGTGCGCTGATGCGCTCCAAGAACCTCACGACGGTATGCGAGGAAGCGGCGTGCCCGAACATCGGCGAGTGCTGGACCAAGAAGCACGCGACGGTGATGATCCTCGGCGACGTCTGCACGCGTGCTTGCCGCTTCTGCAACGTCAAGACCGGCATGCCGCGCAAGGTCGATCCGCTGGAGCCCCAGCATGTCGCCGAGGCGGCGGTGCAGATGGGGCTGGAGCATATCGTCATCACCTCGGTGGACCGGGACGATCTGCCGGACGGCGGTTCCAGCCAGTTCGTCAAGGTGATCGAGGCGATCCGAAGGGCGAGCCCGACCACCACGATCGAGATCCTGACGCCCGATTTCCGCAACAAGCATGAGGCCGCCGTCGAAGCGATCGTCTCGGCGCGGCCGGACGTCTACAACCATAATCTGGAGACCGTCCCCAGGCTCTATCCGATGATCCGCCCGGGTGCGCGCTATTACGCTTCGCTGCGGTTGCTGGAGATGGTCAAGAAGCTCGATCCGTCGATCTTCACCAAGTCCGGCATCATGCTGGGCCTGGGCGAGCAGCGTCTGGAGGTCCACCAGGTGATGGACGACATGCGCTCGGCCGACATCGATTTCCTCACCATGGGCCAGTATCTCCAGCCGACTCCCAAACACGCCAAGGTCGAGGAATTCGTGACCCCGCAGGCGTTTCAGGCGTACGGCGCAATCGCCCGCGCCAAGGGCTTCCTGCAGGTCGCCTCGTCGCCGCTCACGCGCTCCAGTTATCACGCCGGCGAGGATTTCGCCGAGATGCGCGCGGCCCGCGAGGCCAAGCTGGCGAAGGCGAGCGCCAAGGCCTGATGCCCAAGCACAGCGAAACCCGGCAGCTCCCCTATACGCCGGAACAGATGTTCGATCTGGTGGCCGATGTCGCGCGCTACCCCGAGTTCCTTCCCTGGGTGAGCGCGATGCGCGTCCGCTCGTCGAGCGACACCCAGGTCGTGGCGGACATGATCGTCGGCTTCAAGGGGCTGCGCGAGACCTTTACCTCGCGTGTGACTAAGGCGCGAGCGGACAGCGTGCATGTCGAATATATCGACGGACCCCTCAAGCACCTGTCGAACGACTGGAAGTTCCGGCCGGACGGGCAGGGTGGCTGCTATGTCGATTTCTGCGTCGACTTCGCGTTCAAGAACCGGGTGTTCGAGATGCTGGCCGGGCAGGTATTCGACCGCGCGCTCCGCAAGATGATCGGTGCGTTCGAGGAGCGCGCGGCGAAGCTTTATGCGGCTTCGGGTTCTTCCGATTCGGCGGGCGCCGGCATCAGCAAATCGAGCGCGCACAACGCCGCCTGAAGGCGGATGCCGCCGCGGCCGTTATTCTCGAAATGCCGCGCGTCGGCGACGACGTGCTTCGGATCGGCGCCGCGGATCGCCTGGGCGAAGACCACGGTGCCTACCGGCTTGTTCTCGGTCGCGCCGCCGGGGCCGGCGATACCCGTGATCGCTACCGCGACATCGGCCTTGGTGCGCTCGAGCACGCCCTGCGCCATGCTCCAGGCGACGGCAATCGAGACGGCACCGAAGGTTTCGAGCACGTCGAGGCTGACCTTCAGCACGTCCATCTTGGCATCGTTGGAATAGGTGACAAACCCGGCGTCGAAGACGTCGGACGAACCCGGCAGTTCGGTGAGCGCGGCGGAGACTAGGCCGCCGGTGCAGCTTTCGGCAACAGCGACGCGACGCCCGGCGAGGCGGTTCGCGTCAATGACCTTGCGCGCGGCTTCTACGAGTTCGGTAGGAAGAATCGTGTCCATAACGGCAGCCCCCTTGCCATTGGATGATCGGTTGTACGAGTCAGTTCCTTGCAGGCACGCGTACGGTTGCAACAGCCTGCGCGGCCATGCCCTCACCCCGGCCGGTGAAGCCGAGCCGCTCGGTGGTGGTCGCCTTGATGCTCACCTGACCCAATTCGAGACCCAGGATCGCCGCGACGGAGGTGCGGATCGCCTCGCGGTGCGGGCCGATCTTGGGAGCCTCGCAGATCAGGGTGAGGTCGATAAAGTCGAGGACACCGCCCTCGGCGGCCACCAGCGACGCGGCATGTTCGAGGAAGCGCGCCGAGGCCGCGCCGCGCCATTGCGGGTCGCTGGGCGGGAAGTGCATGCCGATATCGCCCGCGCCGATCGTGCCGAGCAGCGCATCGGTGATCGCGTGAAGCGCGACATCCGCATCGCTATGGCCGGAGAGGCCCTTGCTGTGGGGAACGCGCACGCCGCCAAGCCAGAGTTCCTCGCCCTCGGCGAAGCGGTGGACGTCGTAGCCGGTGGCGGTGCGGACCCGCATCGTGCTTGCCAGCCGCGCTTCGGCGGCGGCGAAGTCGGCGGGGTGAGTGATTTTTTCGAGCATGGGGTCTCCGGGAACGAGCGCGACCTGCCCACCGGCAGCGCGGAGCATCTGGGCGTCATCGGTCGCCTCCTGCTCGGCGGGCCAGCGACGGTGCGCGTCGAGAAGGGCGTCGAAGACGAAGGCCTGCGGGGTCTGGACGCGGTAGAGCTGGTCGCGCGGTACGACGTCGCCGGCACCGCCGTCTTCGCCGCGCACCAGCGTGTCGGCAACCGGAAGGGCCGGGACCGCGCCTGCACAGGCATCAAGCGCGCCGAACAGCGCGTCGATCACCCGTGCCGGCAGGAACGGCCGGGCGGCGTCGTGGATCAGCACCCGGGTGAAGCCATCGGCGCGCAGTGCGTCGAGTCCGTTGCGGACCGACTCACGGCGGGTCGCGCCCCCGAGGACGAACGGAATGGCGCCCATCGCGGCGCCGAGCAGGGTTTCCTGGCCTTCGCCTATGACGGTGAGCACCGCGTCAATTCCGGGATGGCTGACAAATGCCTGGTGCGCATAGGCGATCAGCGGCTTGCCGCCGAGCGGCGCATATTGCTTGGGTACGCTGCCGCCGGCACGGGTGCCGCTGCCGGCGGCGACGAGGAGGGCGGCGGTGCGGGTCGCAGTCATGGGCGACCGCCTAGCCGAGTTTGGCGGTAGGGGGTAGGCCTGCCTTGCTCTTGCCGCATCGGATCGCTACATCGCCTGCCTGATTTTCAGGCAGAATTGATGCGCGAACTCGCTCCTATCCAGATCGGCCCCGTGCGGGTCGAAGCCCCGGTGCTGCTTGCGCCGATGACCGGCGTGACCGACCTGCCGTTCCGGCGCGCGGTGCGGCGCTTCGGCTCGGGCCTCAACGTCACCGAGATGATCGCCAGCGCCGCCGCGATCCGCGAGACGCGGCAATCGGTGCAGAAGGCCGCCTGGGACCCGATCGAGGAGCCCGTCTCGATGCAGCTGGTCGGCTGCACGCCGCACGAAATGGCGGAGGCGGCCAAGCTCAACGAGGATCGCGGCGCCGCGATCATCGACATCAACATGGGCTGCCCGGTCCGCAAGGTGACCAATGGCGATGCGGGCTCGGCGCTGATGCGCGACCTCGACCATGCCGGCGCGATCATCCGCGCCTGTGTCGATGCGGTGCAGGCGCCGGTGACGGTTAAGATGCGGATGGGCTGGGACCATGACAGCCTCAATGCCCCCGAACTCGCGAAGATCGCGCAGGACCTCGGCGCCAGGCTGGTGACGGTCCATGGCCGCACCCGCAACCAGATGTATCGCGGCTCGGCCGACTGGAGCTTCGTGCGCCGGGTGAAGGATGCGGTGTCGATCCCGGTGATCGTCAACGGCGACATCTGCTCGGTGGCCGACGCCCGCGAGGCGCTGGCCCAGTCGGGCGCGGACGGCGTGATGATCGGCCGCGGCGCCTATGGCAAGCCGTGGATCCTGCGGCAGGTGATGGACGCGCTCACCGGAAAGGGCGACAAGCCCGAGCCGTCGATCGAAGAACAATATCGCGTCATCACCGAGCACTACATCGAGACCCTCGCCCATTATGGCAACGAGGTGGGTGTCAACATGATGCGCAAGCATCTCGGCTGGTACACCAAGGGACTGCACGGCTCGGCCGAGTTTCGCAACAAGGTCAACCAGGTCGTCGATCCGGTGAAGGTGCTCGACATGCTGGCGGAGTTCTACGAGCCGTGGCTTTCCCGCGCGGCGGCCTGAGGCGGTTTCGCCCCCAGACCGTCGAGGGACCGAGCTTCGCCGAGCTGTTCGGCGCGCTGCCGGTGGCGGTGCTCGTGCTCGATCCGGACGGGCGCATCGCCCATGCCAACCCCGCGTGCGAGGTGCTGCTCAACCATAGCGAGACCAGCATGGTCGGGCAGCCCTATGATGCGGTGCTGCTGCCGCCCGAGGATTATGCCGGGCGCCAGGACGGGCGCGGCTTCGCGGCGTTCGACGCCGAGATCGAGGCTGTTCGGGGCACCCGGCTGCGCGTGGACTTCCTCGAGACGCAGGTGCCCGACCATCCCGGCTGGCGCATCGTGACGCTGCACCATGCGCCCCAGGCGCGGCGGATGGGGCAGGGGCTCGACCGGACCGCGGGTGCCCGCGCCGCGATCGGCGCGGCGGCGATGCTGGGCCATGAGATCAAGAACCCGCTTTCCGGGATCCGCGGGGCCGCCCAGCTGCTGCAGAGCGGCGGCGATCCCGAAACCAACGGCGAACTCACGCGGCTGATCACGACCGAGGTAGACCGGATCGCCGCGCTGATCGACCGGATGCAGGATTTCACCGATACCCGCCCGCTCGATCTGGTGCCGACCAATATCTATCCGCTCCTCGATCATGGCCGGCGCGTCGCGCTGGCCGGCTTCGCGCGCGGCATGGTGATCGAGGAATGGTTCGATCCCTCGCTGCCCGCGGTGCTGATCGATCGCGACGCCTTTCTGCAGGTACTGCTCAACCTGCTCAAGAATGCGGCCGAAGCGCTGCATGGCCTGGCCCAGCCCCGCATCATCCTGTCGACGGCCTATCGCCACGGCATGTCGGTCAGCGCCGGGCCCGGCCAGCCGCGCCGGCCGCTGCCGATCGAGATCTGCGTGATGGACAACGGCCCTGGCGCCCCCGCCGATATTGCCGAGCATCTGTTCGAGCCGTTCGTCTCGGGCAAGCCGGAGGGCAAGGGGCTGGGGCTGCCGCTCGTCGAGAAACTGGTGCGGGACATGGGCGGGATCGTCCAATATGCCCGCGAACGCGAACCGGAGGTCACGGTGTTCCGCATTTTGTTGCCGAGAGCCAAGGCATGACGCCGGGTTCGGTTCTGGTCGTCGATGACGATGCCGCGATCCGCACCGTGGTCGCCGCCGCGCTCAAGCGCGAGGGGCACCGCGTCGCCACTGCCGCCAGCGTCGCCGAGTTGCGGCGGGCACTGACCACCGGCGTCCCCGACGTGCTGGTGACCGACGTGGTGCTGCCGGACGGCAACGGCCTGGACGTCGTCTCGGGCCTGATGGCGCAGCATCCCACGCTGCCGGTGATCGTTTTCTCGGCGCAGAACACGCTGGCCACCGCCGTGCGCGCCACCGAAGTGGGCGCGTTCGACTATCTGCCCAAGCCGTTCGATCTCGACGTGCTCACCCAGGCGGTGCGCAGCGCGATGGCGCGCGGCCGCCGCCGCCCGGCCGATCAGCCCGATGCCGATCAGGATGGTGGCCCCTCGCTGATCGGTCGCTCGCCGGCTATGCAGGAGGTGTACCGGGTGATCGCCCGCGTCGTTGCCAACGACCTTACCGTGTTGATCAGCGGCGAGTCCGGCACCGGCAAGGAGCTGGTCGCCAAGGCGATCCACGATCTGGGGCCCCGCCGCCGCGCGCCCTTCGTCGCGCTCAACATGGCAGCGATCCCGCGCGAGCTGATCGAGGCGGAGCTGTTCGGCCATGAACGCGGCGCCTTCACCGGCGCACAGGCCCGGGTCGCCGGCAAGTTCGAGCAGGCCGCGGGCGGCACGCTGTTCCTCGACGAGATCGGCGACATGCCGATGGACGCGCAAACCCGGCTGCTCCGCGTGCTCCAGTCGGGCGAGTTCACCACCGTGGGTGGTGCGCGGACGATCCGCGCGGACGTCCGCATCGTCGCGGCGACGAACAAGGATCTCTCGCAGCTCGTTCAGATCGGCCAGTTCCGGGAGGATCTGTTCTACCGGTTGAACGTGGTGCCGATCAGCCTCCCGGCATTGCGCGAGCGCCGCCAGGACATCCCGCTGCTTGCCCGACACTTCCTCGATCGCGCCGCGGAGGACGGCCTGCCGCGCAAGCAGCTCGACAAGGACGCGGTGGCACTCCTCGAGACGCTCGACTGGCCCGGCAATGTTCGCGAGCTGGAAAACCTGATGCGCCGCATTGCGGCACTCTCCCGCGACGAATGGATCGACGCGGCGGCGCTGCGGCGGGCGCTGGGGGACGGCGGCGGCGCGGCACCGATTGCCCGCGATGCCGGCATCGAGGCGGCGATCCGTGGGCGCCTGGAGCGGATCGCGTTGGAGGAGCCGCGCGCGCTCGACGACGGCACGCTGTACGATCGCATCATCGGCGAGGTGGAACGCCCGCTGATCGAGATGATGCTGGCGCGCCACCAGAACAACCAGCTGCGCGCCGCACGGGCGCTCGGCATCAACCGCAACACGTTGCGCAAGCGGCTGGACACGCTCGGCATCGTGACGCGCGCAGAAGATTCTGGCGGCTGAGACACGTACGTTGCGCCATGTTGACGCGCTTGCGTGACAATCTCGCAATATTCTGTGTTCTTTCGGCCACAATCCCTGTGTATCAAGGATGCAATGGTCGCCGTAGCTCCAACGAGTCTCGATAGCCCGAAGGATTGGTCGCGCTCCGGCAGGGCGTTCCGGCTGGTCGAGTTCGCGGTGCTGGCGATCGCGCTGGCGACACCCATCGCGACCTATTGGTTCGTCCAGCAGAACGCGACGCAGCAGCTGTTCAGCCCTGGCGTTGCGGCGACGCTGCTGCTCGCCAATCTGCTGCCCTATGTCGCCTTGATCGTGCTGATCGGGCGGCGGATCGCGATCAACCGCACGGCGCGTTCGGCGTTGGCCGGCGGCGGACGGCTGCACGTGCGGCTGGTAGCGGTGTTCACGCTGATGGCGAGCGTGCCGATCGTGCTCGCTGTTATCGCAGCCTCGATCATGTTCCAGTCGGGCATCCAGCTTTGGGGCTCGGAGCGCGCCCGTAGCGCTTTGACCTCCGCACAAGCCTTGGCGACCGAAGGCAAGAAGCTAGTGGCTCAACGTTGGACGCGTCAGGCAAGAACGATGGTAAGCGACATGCTTGCCATTTCGCCGAAGGTGCCCGAGCGTTCGGCTGAATTTCAAGATTGGTTTCTGCGACAGACCTATTTTCGCGAACTCTATCAATCGGTGCTGTTCCGCGTGATCGACGGTTCGCGCGTCGAAACACTATATGCTTATGAGGCGCCCTCAGCTGCGGCCTTTACCCGCCGGGTGTCGGGCAATGTCCTTAAGGTTCTGAAGAACGAAGATACCTACACGAATTACGACTCGCAGGTGATTTGGGTAGTGACGCCGGTTGATCGCTCGGCGAACCTTTTTCTCTATGTGGCGACCCCCAATAATGTTGACTTCCTCAACCGGCAGACCTCTGCTGCGGATCGGATTGAGCTCGACTATTCTGCTCTGATTGCTCGCTCTCGCGCGCTTCAGCTGCAATTCAATGCCGTTTTGTTTGCGGTCGCCCTGCTGATCGTCGGCATCGCTACCTGGATCGCGCTCGCCGTCGCGGATCGCCTGGTGCGACCGGTCGACCAGCTCGTCCAGGCGGCGCGGCAGGTGGCGGACGGCGATCTTGGTGCGCGGGTGCCGACGCCGGAAACGATCGACGAGATCGCCACGCTCGGCATCGCCTTCAACAGCATGACCGCGCGGTTGCAGGATCAGACTAGCGCCCTGGTGACGGCCAATGCTCAGCTCGACAGCCGCCGCGCGCTGATCGAGGCAGTGCTGTCCGGCGTGTCGGCGGGCGTCATTGCCATCGGCAGCGACCACCGCGTGCGGCTGATCAATGCCTCGGCCAATGCATTGCTGCGGCATCAGGCGGAGGATCCGGTCGGCCTGCCGCTCGAGGCGCTGGCGCCCGAACTGGAGGCGATGCTGGCCAGCGGCGACCGCGAAGGCATCGTCCAGATCGCCAGCGGCAGCGAGGCGCGCACGCTGGCGGTAAAGGTGACCTCGGACGAAGGCGGCCAGGTGCTCACCTTCGACGACATTACCCAGCAGCTCAACGACCAGCGCCGCGCCGCCTGGGCCGACGTCGCCCGCCGTATCGCGCACGAGATCAAGAACCCGCTGACCCCGATCCAGCTGGCCGCCGAGCGTCTGCAGCGTCGCTACGGCAAGCAGGTGGACCAGAGCGACGGCGTGTTCGCGCGGCTGACCGACACGATCGTTCGCCAGGTCGGCGACCTGCGACGCATGGTCGACGAATTCTCGTCCTTCGCGCGGATGCCCAAGCCGATGTTCCGGCGCGAGTCGCTGCTCGACATCGCCCGCCAGTCGATGTTCCTCCACGAAGTCGCGCACCCGGCGCTGCGCTTCACGCTCGATGCGCCCGATCCGGCGCCGTCGCTCGTGTGCGATCGGCGCCAGATCGGCCAGGCGCTGACCAACATCGTCAAGAACGCCGTCGAGGCGATTGAGGCACGCAAGGACGCCGCGGGGGACGCGGAGGTGCCGCAGGGCGAGGTCCACCTCACCATCGAGCCGGAAGGCGAAGGCAGGCTGATCCTGACGCTCGCGGACAATGGCGTGGGCCTGCCGGTGGAGCGCGATCGCATCGTCGAACCCTATATGACCACCCGCAGCCGTGGCACCGGCCTGGGTCTCGCGATCGTCAAGAAGATCGTCGAGGAACATTGCGGCACCATCGCCTTTGCCGATCGCCCCGGCGGCGGCACGCTGGTGACGCTGTGCTTTGATACCGCGATGCTTGCCAGCGTCGCGCTGACCGACACGCCGGACGACGCCAAGGATGCGCGCCCGGCGATGCTCACCCGAACCGGAAGCAGATTATGAGCCTGGACATTCTCGTCGTCGACGATGAACGCGACATCCGCGAACTGGTAGCCGGGGTGCTGGAGGACGAGGGCTATTCCACCCGCGATGCCGCCGACAGCGACTCCGCGCTGGAAGCCATCGCCGAGCGCCGGCCCAGCCTGGTGCTGCTCGACGTGTGGCTGCAGGGCTCGCGGCTCGACGGGCTGGAACTGCTGGACGAGATCAAGCGGCGCGATCCCTCGATCCCCGTGCTGGTGATTTCGGGCCATGGCAATCTCGACACCGCTGTGGCGGCGATCCGGCGCGGCGCCTCGGACTTCATCGAGAAGCCGTTCGAAGCCGAGCGGCTGCTCCTGATGGTGGCGCGGGCGACCGAGACCGAGCGCCTGCGCCGCGAGGTCGCCTCGCTGCGCGCGGTGGCGGGGCGGGGGACCGACCTGCATGGCAGCTCGACCGCGATCAACACGGTGCGCGCGACACTCAAGCGCGTCGCCTCCACCGGCAGCCGGGTACTGATCACCGGCGGCGCGGGCGTTGGCAAGGAAGTCGCCGCGCGGCTTCTCCATGGCTGGAGCCAGCGCGCCGATGCGCCCTTCGTGATCGTCAGCGCCGCGCGGATGACCCCGGAGCGCGTCGACGAGGAACTGTTCGGCGTGGAGGAGGGCGGGGATCTCGTCCGCCCGGGCCTGCTCGAACAGGCGCATGGCGGCACGCTGTTCCTCGACGAGATCGCCGACATGCCGGTCGCCACCCAGGCACGCATCCTGCGCGTGCTGACCGACCAGAGCTTCAGCCGCGTTGGCGGCACGCGGATCGTGAAGGTCGATGTGCGCGTGGTATCGGCCACGGCGCGCGACCTGATGGCGGAGATCGGTGCGGGCCGTTTTCGCGAGGACCTCTACTATCGGCTGAACGTCGTGCCGGTGCCCATCCCCTCACTCACCGATCGCCGCGAGGACATCCCTGCGCTGGTCGAGCATTATGTCGCCCATTATGCCGCCGAACGCCGCGTGCCGACGCCGGAAATCGCGGCCGACGCGATGGTGGCGCTGCAAAGCTATGACTGGCCGGGCAATGTCCGCCAGCTGCGCAACGTGGTCGAGCGCACCGTGATCCTCGCGCCCGGCGATCGGATCGGCCGCATCGATGTCGATCTGCTGCCGCCGGAAGTGCTTGGCCGCCAGAACGACAGCGGCAGCGGCATGGCCTCGAACGCGATCATGGGCGCGCCGCTCAAGGAGGCACGCGAGAGCTTCGAGCGCGAATATCTCCGCGTCCAGATCCGCCGCTTCTCGGGCAATATCTCGCGCACGGCCAGCTTCATCGGCATGGAGCGATCGGCGCTGCACCGGAAGCTCAAGCTGCTCGGCATCACCGACGCGCGCGACGACTGACGCGGCTATGGACGGACGCGGCCGAACCCCTTAGATTGGATCCCGGCGCCGAGGTGGCGCCGACCCTGACGCCGGGAACGGCGCAGCGCGGGACAAATCCCGCCAAGAATAAATGGAGCCAACCATATGGCAGAGAAGCAGACGTCGCTTCAGGACCTGTTCCTCAACTCCCTGCGCCGGTCGAAGACGCCGGTGACGATGTTCCTGGTGAAGGGCGTGAAGCTCCAGGGTATCGTGACCTGGTTCGATAATTTTTCGGTGCTGCTCCGCCGCGACGGCCAGTCGCAGCTGATCTACAAGCATGCCATTTCCACCATCATGCCCTCGGGCCCTATGGACCTCGCGGCGCTGCTCGATGCGGCGGGCGAGTATCAGCACAAGAACCCGGTGCTGCAGGAGATCTTCCTCAACGCCGTGCGCAAGGCGCAGGAGAACGTCACGATGTTCCTGGTGAACGGCGTGATGCTGCAGGGCCAGATCGCCGCGTTCGACCTGTTCTGCATGCTGCTCCAGCGCGAGGGCATGGCCCAGCTGGTCTACAAGCATGCCGTTTCCACCATCCAGCCGATGCACCCGTTGAACCTCGCCGAGGAAACCAATAGCGGCGACGACGATTGACCTTCGCATGAGCACTGGTTTTGAGCGCGACCCCGACGAATTTGCGCGGGGCGCAAAAGCGCTCGTTGTCTATCCGGACATGGGCGGCAGTTCGCGCGATGCCGAGGCGCGGCTGGAGGAAACGGCCGGCCTCGCTGCCGCAATCGGGGTTGACGTGGTCGAGCGCGTGGCCGTTCGGCTGCGCCAGCCCAAGCCCGGCACGCTGGTCGGATCGGGCCAGGTGGGAGCCCTGGCCGAGACGGTCCGCGACCGCGAACTGCAGCTCGCGGTGTTCGATGCGGCGCTGACGCCGGTGCAGCAGCGCAACCTCGAGACTGCGCTCGGGTGCAAGGTGATCGACCGCACCGGCCTGATCCTCGAGATCTTCGGTGAGCGCGCCCGCACCGCGGAAGGCCGGCTCCAGGTCGAACTCGCGCATCTCGACTATCAGGCGGGCCGGCTGGTGCGCAGCTGGACCCACCTCGAGCGGCAGCGCGGCGGCTTCGGCTTTCTCGGCGGCCCCGGCGAAACCCAGATCGAAGCCGACCGCCGCCTGATCCGCGACCGGATGGCCCGGCTGCGGCGCGAGCTCGACCAGGTCAGCCGCACTCGCACCCTCCACCGCGATCGGCGCCAGCGCGCGCCCTGGCCGGTGGTGGCGCTGGTCGGCTATACCAATGCCGGCAAGTCGACGCTGTTCAACCGGCTGACCGGCGCCGAGGTGATGGCGGAGAACCTGCTGTTCGCCACACTCGACCCGACGCTGCGGCAAATCTCGCTCCCCGGCATCGACAAGGCGATCCTGTCCGACACGGTCGGCTTCGTTTCCGAACTGCCGACCCAGCTGGTCGCCGCGTTCAAGGCGACACTGGAAGAGGTGGTCTCGGCTGATTTGCTCATCCATGTCCGCGACATCGCGCACCCCGACACCGAGGCGCAGCGCGCCGACGTCGAGAAGGTGCTCCAGGAAATCGGCGTGTCTGAACAGACGCCGCGCTTCGAGGCGTGGAACAAGCTCGACCTGCTGGACGAGGAACAGCGCGCGGAGGCCCTGGCGATGGCCACGCGCCGCACCGACGAGGTACGGGTTATCTCGGCACTGACCGGGGAGGGTGTGGATGCGCTCGTCGAGGCGGTCGCCGGGCGGCTGACCGAGGGACACCGGCGCTACACGCTGCGGCTGGATCCGGCCGACGGTGCGGGCGCGGCATGGCTGCACCAGCACGGCGATGTCATCGATCAGCATATCGAGGACGAGCAGGCGGTGTACGAGGTTCGGATGGCGCCGCGCGATTACGAGCGGTTCGTCACGCGGGGGTAGGCGCGGGGGCTGCGGATCGATCACGTGGTCCGTTCCCGCCCTGTCACGGCCCGCCCGCATGATCATTAGCCGTCACCCCAGCGAAAGCTGGGGTCTCGCTCCGTGTTGCCCGACCGCCTCAGCGCTTCTGACGGACATCGCAGCTTCCGCTGGGATGACGGCCGCAGATCGGCGGCATGTCAGCGCATACATCAGCCCCGCTTTACCGCTTGCCAGAGCGCTTCCTTGCCCTCGAGATCCAGCCCGGCAAACGCGTCGCCGGCACGGCCTTCCATGGCCCTGAAGCGGCGTTCGAACTTGGCATTGCCCGCCCGAAGCGCTGCTTCCGGCTCTACGCCTAGTTTGCGGGCATAGTTCACCACGGCGAACAGCAGATCACCGACCTCTTCGGCGCGGTGCGCGTCGTTCTCGGCGGTATCCACCTCGGCCAGCTCTTCGAGGATCTTCTCGCGCGCCTCCCTTGGATCCGGCCAGTCGAAGCCGGTGCGCGCCGCGCGCTTCTGCAGCTTCTCGGCACGCAGCAGCGCCGGCAGCCCGATCGCCACGCCGTCCAGCGCACTCGACGCGCCCTTGGCGCCGCGTTCCTCGGCCTTGATCGTCTCCCAGAGATGGTGGCCACCCTCGGCGACGTCGCCGAAGATGTGCGGATGCCGGCGTTCCATCTTGTCGCTGATGGAGGTGATAACGTCGGTCAGTGTGAACTGCCCGGCTTCCTCGGCGATGCGGCTGTGGAACACCACCTGGAGCAGCAGGTCGCCCAGCTCGTCCTTCAGCTCGGCGATGTCGCCGCGCTCGATCGCGTCGGCCACCTCATAGGCTTCTTCGATCGTGTAGGGCGCAATGGTCTCGAAGGTTTGCGCCACGTCCCATTCGCAGCCACGCTCGGGATCACGCAGGCGTTCCATGATCGCGACAAGGCGGTCGATGCCGGTGGGGGACGTCATGAAAAAGGCCTCCTGAGCGCGGGTGCGGTCAGGAGGCCCATGAAGGTCGGATACGGCTTAGGCAAGCCGCACGACGTCAGTCGAGGCGGCGTCCCAGTTCCTTGTTGAAGTAGAGCGCGACAAGCGTGCCGATGGCGCCGGAAAGCAGGTACGCGCCCGAGGCGATGACACCGAAGTTGCTGGCCAGCAGCAGCGCGCCGAGCGGCGCGAAGCCGGCACCGAACAGCCATGCAAGGTCCGAGGTAAGCGCCGCACCGGTATAGCGGGCCCGCTTCGGGAAATTGCTGGCAACCGCGCCCGAGGACTGGCCGAAGGCGAGCCCGAGGAGGATGAAGCCGAGGATCATGAACACGGCCTCACCCAGATTGCCCTTTTCGAGGAGCTGCGGCGCGAAGCCCGAATAGGCCGCGATCGCGCCGGCGGTATAGGCAAGCAGCGAGCGACGGCCGATGCGGTCGGCCAGGATGCCGGAGATCACGATGGCGACCACGCCGCAGGCGGCACCGCCCACCTCGATCCACAGGAAGCGGGTGAGATCCTCGGTGGTGTACAGGGCCACCCAGGAGAGCGGGAACACCGTGACCATGTGGAACAGCGCGAAGCTGGCGAGCGGGGCGAAGGCCCCGATGATGATGTTGCGCCACTGCGCCTTGATCGTCGCGGTCACGCGCGACGGCGTGAGTTCGCGGCTTTCGAACAGCTTCACATATTCCGGTGCGACGACCATCCGGAGACGGGCGAACAGAGCCACGACGTTGAGCGCGAAGGCGACGAAGAACGGGTAGCGCCAGCCCCAGCTCATGAAGTCCGCGGAGTCGAGCGCGCCCAGGAAATAGGCGAACAGCCCGCTCGCCACGATGAGGCCGAGCGGCGCACCGAGCTGCGGCACCATCGCATACCAGCCGCGGCGGTCTGCCGGCGCATTCAGCGCCAGGAGCGACGCCAGGCCGTCCCAAGCGCCGCCCAGAGCGATCCCCTGCAGGATGCGAAGCGCCGCCAGCAGGATCGCCGACCAGGCGCCGACTTCGGCATAGCCTGGCAGGAACGCCATGGTCACCGTCGCTGTCCCAAGGAGGAACAGGGCAAGCGTGAGTTTCGCGCCGCGGCCGTGGCGGCGGTCGATGCGCATGAAAATCTGCGTCCCGATGGGGCGCGCGATGAAGGCGAGGGGGAAGAGGGCGAAGGACCAGAGCGTGCCGGTCACCCGATCCATGTACGGGAACACCAGTGCCGGGAAGACCAGCACGGAGGCGATCGCGTAGACGAAAAAGTCGAAAAACTCGGATGTTCGTCCGATGATCACGCCGATGGCGATATCGCCGGGGCGGAGGTGATCGTCACCTTTGGTGGTGTTGATCAGGCGGGCGTCACGTTCGATCTGGGTCGAACCAAGCTGAGCATTGGCCATGGGATATATCTACCGCAAAGCTTTGGGGAAAGCACCTAGGGAAACTCGCGGGTTGCTACGATGGGACAAATTGTCCTATTTCGCACCCGCACAACCCCTCCTAACTCGCGGTCGCTATGTTCCGATCCATGCCCCATTTCCGTCGCGCTCTCCGGCCGACGGCCCTGATCGCTACCCTCGCTGCCCCGCTGGTCCTCGGCGGATGCGATCTCGTCGTGATGAATCCGTCCGGCGATGTTGCACGGCAGCAGGCCGACCTGATCCTCTGGTCGACGTTTTTGATGCTGCTCATCATCGTGCCGGTGATGATCCTGACGGTGGTTTTCGCGATCAAGTATCGCGCGAGCAACACCGAGTCGGAGTATGCTCCGGATTGGGATCACTCGACGCGGATCGAGCTGGTGATCTGGGCGGCGCCGCTGCTCATCATCATCGCGCTCGGCGCGCTGACCTGGCTTGCGACCCACAAGCTGGATCCCTACCGGCCGCTGGACCGGATCGCGCCGGGCAAGCCGATCGCGGCCGACCAGCAGCCGCTGGAAATCCAGGTCGTCTCGCTCGACTGGAAGTGGCTGTTCATCTATCCTGAGCAGGGCGTCGCCACGGTCAACGAGCTGGTGCTGCCGGCCGACCGCCAGGTGCGCTTCCGCCTGACCTCGTCGAGCGTGATGAACACCTTCTACGTGCCGGCACTGGCAGGCATGATCTACACCATGCCGGGCATGGAGACGAAGCTGCACGCGGTGATGAACCGCGTCGGCACCTTCGAGGGCATCAGCGCCAACTATAGCGGCGCGGGCTTCTCCGACATGCGCTTCCCGACGCTGTCGGTCGACGCGGCCGGGTTCGACCAATGGGTCGCCAAGACCAAGGCCGGCGGCGGCGCGCTCGACACGGCACAGTATCTGACGCTCGAAAAGCCGAGCGAGAAGGTGCCCGCGATGCACTTCGGCACGATCGAGGCCGGACTGTTCGACCGTATCCTCCAGATGTGCGTGAAGCCGGGCAGCACCTGCGCCGGGCATTCGATGCACCATGGTGCGGGTGCCCAGCAGGTCGCGCCTCCGGTAAACAACAAGCCGGGCGAAGGCGCCGATGGGGCGCTGATGAAGTCCCCGGACGAAATGAAGACCAGTCCGCACCTGACGCATCCGCACGGCGCCCCCGCCGGCCACAGCGAACCCGGCGCGGATTCGAACCGTAACATGACCCGCATGGACGCGCCGGCCTATCCCGGTCGGGCGGCGGCGGGCGAGGCCTGAGCACTGCCATGTCTGACACTTTGATCAAGATGATCTTCGGTCGGCTCTCCCTCGAGAGCCTGCCGTTGCACGAACCGATCGTCGTCGCGACCTTCTTCGGGGTCGCGCTCGGCGGCGTCGCGCTTCTCGGCGCGCTGACCTATTTCCGCCTGTGGGGCTATCTCTGGAAAGAGTGGTTCACGAGCGTCGACCACAAGCGCATCGGCATCATGTACATGGTGCTGGGCCTGGTGATGCTGCTGCGCGGCTTCGCTGACGCGATCATGATGCGCGGCCAGCAGGCAATGGCGTTCGGGGCCAATGAAGGCTATCTGAACGCGCACCATTACGACCAGGTGTTCACCGCCCACGGCGTGATCATGATCTTCTTCGTGGCTATGCCCTTCGTCACCGGTCTCATGAACTTCGTGGTGCCGCTCCAGATCGGCGCGCGTGACGTCAGCTTCCCGTTCCTGAACAATTTCAGCTTCTGGATGACGGCGGCGGGTGCGGCGCTGGTGATGGCCAGCCTGTTCATTGGCGAGTTCGCGCGGACCGGCTGGCTGGCGATGGCGCCGCTGTCGGGCCTCGACTATTCGCCGGACGTCGGTGTCGACTATTATATCTGGGCGCTGCAGATCGCGGGCGTCGGCACGCTGCTCTCGGGCGTCAACCTGGTCGCTACCATCGTCAAGATGCGCGCGCCGGGCATGGGCCTGATGAAGATGCCGGTCTTCACGTGGACCGCGCTCGCCACCAACATCCTGATCGTCGCCGCCTTCCCGGTGCTGACCGCGGTTCTCGCGATGCTCAGCCTCGATCGCTATGTCGGCACGCACTTCTTCACGAACACCGACGGGGGCAACCCGATGATGTACGTGAACATGATCTGGATCTGGGGTCACCCGGAGGTGTACATCCTGATCCTGCCGGCGTTCGGCATCTTCTCGGAAGTGACCTCGACCTTCTCCGGCAAGCGCCTGTTCGGCTACACCTCGATGGTCTATGCCGTGCTGGTCATCACCATCCTCTCGTACCTCGTCTGGCTCCATCACTTCTTCACGATGGGCTCCGGCGCGAGCGTGAACAGCTTCTTCGGCATCACCACGATGATCATCTCGATCCCGACGGGTGCGAAGATCTTCAACTGGCTGTTCACCATGTACAAGGGCCGCATCCGCTACGAACTGCCGATGATGTGGACCATCGCGTTCATGCTGACCTTCGTCATCGGCGGCATGACCGGCGTGATGCTGGCGGTGCCCCCGGCGGACTTCGTGCTGCACAACTCGCTGTTCCTGGTCGCGCACTTCCACAACGTGATCATCGGCGGCGTGCTGTTCGGCATGTTCGCGGGCATCAACTACTGGTGGCCCAAGGCGTTCGGCTACAAGCTCGACAAGAAGCTGGGTCTCGTATCCTTCTGGTGCTGGGTCGTCGGCTTCTGGGTGGCCTTCACGCCGCTCTACGTGCTGGGCCTGATGGGCGTCACCCGTCGCCTGCGCCACTTCGAGGATCCGAGCCTGCAGATCTGGTTCGTCGTTGCCGCGATCGGCGCCGCGATCATCGCGGTGGGCATTGCCGCCTTCCTGCTGCAGATCTTCGTCAGCATCCGCAACCGCGAGGCGCTGCGCGACGAAAGCGGCGATCCGTGGCACGGCCGTACGCTGGAATGGGCGACCTCGTCGCCGCCGCCGGCCTACAACTTCGCGTTCACGCCCGTCATCCACGACCTGGATGCCTGGTACGACATGAAGTCGCGCGGCGCGAAGCGTCCGGTGACCGGCTATCTGCCGATCCACATGCCGAAGAACACCTGGGCGGGCATCGTCCTGGCGGGCTTCTCGCTGGTGTTCGGCTTCGCGATGATCTGGTACATCTGGTGGCTCGCCGCCGCCTCGTTCCTGGGCCTGATCGTCACTGCCATCGCCCACACCTTCAACTATGATCGCGACTTCTACATCACCGCGGAAGAAGTGACCGAAACCGAGAATGCGCGCACGCAGGTGCTGACGCGGCTGGGAGCCTGAGGCGATGAGCGCCACGACCGTATCGACGGGTGACACGCCCGTCTTCTACCAGCTCGAGGAGGAGCATCACGAACCCGGCGGCAGCACGCTGCTCGGCTTCTGGATGTACCTGATGAGCGACTGCCTCATCTTCGCGATGCTGTTCGCGGCATGGGGCGTCTATGGAACCAGCTTCGCGGGAGGCCCGACCTCCCACGAACTGTTCAAGCTGCCGCTGGTCGCGGTGAACACGGCGATGCTGCTGTTCTCCTCGATCACCTATGGCTTCGCGATGATCGCGATGCAGGAGAAGCGCCAGGGTGCGATGCAGGCGTGGCTGGCGCTGACCGCCGTGTTCGGCGCCGCCTTCCTCGGCATCGAGCTCTACGAGTTCTCGGAGCTGATCCATGAGGGTGCCGGGCCCTGGCGCTCGGCATTCCTGTCGTCCTTCTTCACGCTGGTGGGCACGCACGGCCTGCACGTCACCTTCGGCCTGATCTGGCTGTTCACGCTGATGGTGCAGGTTGCGCGCAAGGGCCTGATCCCGGCCAACGTCCGTCGCCTGCAGTGCCTGTCGCTGTTCTGGCACTTCCTCGACGTGATCTGGATCGGCGTGTTCACCTTCGTCTATCTGTTTGGAGCCATGCGATGAGCGCGGACACCCACGGCCACGCCGGCCACCACCACGGCCATGATCATGGCCATGACGCGCCGCACTCGACCCGCGGCGGCTATGTCACCGGCTTCCTGCTCTCGGTCGTCCTCACCGCGATCCCCTTCGGGATCGTGATGGGCGGCTGGATCGCCGACAACCGCGTGGCGGTGGCGATCTGCGCAGCGCTGGCGATGGTGCAGATCGTCGTCCACATGATCTACTTCCTCCACATGAACAGCAAGTCCGAGCAGGGCTGGACGCTGATGGCGCTGATCTTCACCGTCATCATCGTGGTGATCGCGCTCTCGGGATCGCTCTGGGTCATGTACAACATGAACCTCAACATGATGCCCGGGATGGCTTCCGGCGCCGGCATGTGAGCCGGCCCGCTTCCCGCTCCTGGATGGCGATCGCGCTTCTGCCGGTGATCGCCATCCTGCTCGGCCTCGGCATCTGGCAGGTCGAGCGGCGCGGCGAGAAGCTGGCCTTGATCGATCGGGTGGCGCGGGGGCTGGCGGCAGCGCCGGTCCTCGCCCCCGGTCCCGCCCAATGGGCCGCCATCGATCGCGACGCCGCCTATCGCCGGCTCCGTATCACCGGCCGCTATGATTTCTGCCGCACCAGACTGGCGCAGGCGGTCACCGATCTCGGCCCCGGCAAATGGGTGATGACCCCGCTGGTCACCGACCGCGGCTTCACCGTCTTCGTCAATCGCGGCTTCCTGCCCGACGGCCAGCGTCTTCCCGACTGCAAGACCGTGCCTGATACCGCTGTGACCGTTTCCGGCCTGCTGCGCCTGAGCGAACCCAAGGGCGGGTTCCTGCGCGCCAATGATCCGGCGGCGGACCGCTGGTACTCGCGCGACGTAGCAGCGATGGGGCAGGGCCTTGCCCCGCTCGCTCCCTATTTCATTGACGCGGACCGCAGCGGCGATGGCTGGCCCCGCGGCGGCATGACCGTCATCCGCTTCCCCAACAATCACCTCGTCTATGCGCTGACCTGGTTCGGCTTGGCGCTGCTGACCGGCTGGTTCGCCTGGCGGGCGTGGCGCGGGCGCGGAGAGGCATGACCGCGCGGACACCGGACGACGCCGCACGCCGCAACCTGCTGCTGCTGGTCCAGCTCCGCTGGCTGGCCGTGCTGGGGCAGCTGACGACGATCCTCGGCGTCCATCTCGTGTTCGGGGTACGCCTGCCGCTGGTGCCGATGCTGGCGACGATCGGCGTGCTGGTGGCGCTCAATCTTGCCATGGTGCCGGCCCGCGCGCTCCGTCCGGCCACCAACGCCCAGGTGATGGCCGGGCTTCTGATCGATGTCGCCTGCCTCACCATCCTTCTCTATCTCAGCGGCGGCGCGACCAATCCGTTCGTGTCGCTGTATCTGCTGCAGGTGGTGCTGGGCGCCGTGCTGCTCGATACGCGTTCGAGCTGGGCGCTGGTGGCGCTCACCAGTACGGCTTTCGCCGCGCTGGCCATCATTCATCGGCCGCTGCCGCTGCCGCCGGCACTGACCAGCAGCCTGGCCGGTCCCTTCATCTTCGCACTGTGGTTCAACTACACGCTGATCGCGACGCTCGTCGTCCAGTTCGTCACCAGGATCGCGCGCAACCTGCGCGACCGCGATGCCCGGCTGGCCGAACTCCGCCAGCGCGCCGCCGAGGAGGAGCACATCGTGCGCATGGGGCTGCTCGCCAGCGGCGCCGCGCACGAGCTGGGCACGCCGCTCGCGTCGATCTCGGTCGCACTCGGGGACTGGCGTGCGGATGCCAAGATCCGTCGCGATGCGCAGCTCAGCGCCGAGGTGGCGGACATGCAGGCCGAAGTCGCGCGCTGCAAGGCGATCGTGGCAGGCATCCTGTTCGCCGCGGGCGAGGTGAGCGGCGAGGCGCCAGAACGCACGACGTTGCGCCGGTTCATCACTGGGCTGATCGAAGGCTGGCCGCGCAACGACAGCGTGACGCTCGACTATCGCCTGCCGACGGACCTGCCCATCGTCGCCGATCGCGCGCTGGGGCAGTCGATCGTCAACCTGCTCGATAATGCCATGGAGGCAGGGGCGGGGCGCATCCGGCTCTCGGTCGGCGCGCCGGACGACACGCTGGTGCTGGCGGTGCGCGACGATGGCCGCGGCTTTCCGGACGCGGTCCTGCCGCGCATCGGCGACCCCTATAACAGCAGCAAGGCGCGGCAGGGCGCGGGGCTGGGCCTGTTCCTCGCGCACAATGTATTGCGAACGCTGGGCGGCACGCTTGCCGCACGCAATCTGGAAGCGGGGGGTGCAGAAGTGGTGCTGCGCGTTCCCGTGGCGGCACTCGCACTTGAGGACGAGAACGAATGACGGCGCACAAGTTGTTGATCATCGAAGATGATGCGGTCTTCGCTCGCACCTTGGGTCGGTCTTTCGAGCGCCGCGGCTATGCGGTGGAAGTGCTCAACGGGCCCGACGATGTGGAAGCGACCGCAAGGGCATTCGCACCGACGCGGGCGGTGGTCGATCTGCGCCTTGGCGGCAGTTCGGGGCTGGTCTGCGTCAAGCAGTTGCACGATCTCGACCCCGCGATGCGGATCGTCGTGCTCACCGGCTTCGCCAGCATCAGCACCGCGGTGGAGGCGGTGAAGCTGGGGGCGACCAACTATCTGATGAAGCCGGCCAATACCGACGATATCGAGGCCGCGTTCGACCGGGTCGACGGTGATGTCGATACCGAGCTCAAGGCGCGGCCGACTTCGATCAAGACGCTGGAATGGGAGCATATCCACCAGACGCTGGCGGATACCAACTACAACCTGTCCGAAGCCGCGCGTCGGCTGGGGCTGCACCGGCGCACGCTTGCACGCAAGCTCGACAAGAAGCACCTCTAGCGGCACCTGCCCTAGTGGAGGTGCTTGGCCTCCGCGGCCTTGCTCGCCCGCTCGGCCAGCAGCGCCTGCGATTCTCGCAGGATCTGGGTGGCGCGCTCGACACCGACGGCGGGTGAAAACAGGTGCCCCTGGCCATAGGCGCAGCCGATACCGCGCAGCCGCTCCGCCTGCAGCTCCGTCTCGACACCCTCGGCGATCACCGCCATGTCGAGCTCGCGCGCGATGTGCAGCACGCCTTCCAGGATCGCGCGGCTCGCACTGCTCTGCATCAGCTGGTCGGTAAAGGTCTTGTCGATCTTGAGATAGTCCACCGGCATGGTCAGCAGGTGGGTCAGCGAGGCATAGCCGGTGCCGAAGTCATCCAGCGCGACGGCAAGGCCCTGGTCGCGGAACCAGCGCAGCGTATCGGCGACCGTGGTGTCGCCCTGGCCGAGATAGACCGTCTCGGTGATCTCGAGCGTCAGGTGATGCATCGGCACGCCGTACCGGCCGAGCACCTCCGGGAGGATCTCGCGCAGGCGGCCGCCATGAAAGTCCCCCGACGCGAAGTTCATGCCGACATGACGAGGCGCGATGCCGAGATCGCACCAGCGGCGCAGATCGGCGGCGACGCGCTCGAGCATCCGGGCGGTGATCGCGCCGGCGACTTTCCCGTCGGTGGTCGCCTCGAAGAACTCGGCGGCCGAGACGATGCGATCGCCGACCCGCATCCGGCACAACGCCTCGAAGCCGATGACCTCGCCGGTGGTGAGGTCGAACAGCGGCTGATAATGGGGCAGGAGCCGATCCTCGACGAGCGCACGTTCGACCGCGTGAATCGCCTCCAGCCGGCGCGCCATGCGGGTGGCGATGCCGGGCCAGTAGCGGACATAGCTGCCCCGCGCCGTTTCCTTGGCATGGTAGAGCGCCAGATCGGCGTTGAGCCGGACCTGCTCCGGATGATCGCCTTCGCCGACCAGCGCGCCGCCCGCCGTTGCACGCGGCAAGACCCGTCGGTCGCCGCCCTCGATCGACTGCGACAGCGCGTCGAGCAGCCGCTTGGCGGTGGCGGCGGGATCCGCCAGTGCGGCGGGGCTCTGCAGCAGCACGGCGAACTCGTCGCCTCCCAGCCGATAGGCGCGGTCCGGCGCCGCCGTCTCCGCGATGCGGCGGGCGGCGTGAATGATCAGCTCGTCGCCCGCGACGTGGCCGAACGTGTCGTTGACGATCTTGAGATTGTCGAGATCGAGCAGGATCAGCCCCCAGGCCCCCGGCTCGGAACAGTCGAGGTCGCCGAGCGAGGTGGTGAAGGCGGAACGGTTGGGCAGGCCGGTCAGCC
The DNA here is from genome assembly GCF_025960285.1 of Sphingomonas sp. R1. Taxonomy (GTDB): domain Bacteria; phylum Pseudomonadota; class Alphaproteobacteria; order Sphingomonadales; family Sphingomonadaceae; genus Sphingomonas. Next base: position 670,141 of record NZ_CP110111.1, read on the forward strand.
CGTCCAGCTGGGCGCGGCGCACCTGCTTGGCGCGCCAGACATCCTGCTCGATCGCGATGGCGCAAAGGTGCAGGCAGACCTGCACGATGCGGCGCTCCATCGGCGTCGGCCCGCGCGGTACGCGGTAGTAGAAGGCGAAGACGCCGGTCACCTCGCCGCGGCCGTTCTTGATCGGGCTGGACCAGCAGGCCTGGAGGCCCAGGGGGCGGGTCAGATGGAGAAACTTGGTCCAGTTCGGATCGGTCTCAATGTCGGTGCTGGCATAGGGTTCGCCGTGGAAGGCGGCGGCGCCGCACGACCCTACCTTCGGGCCGATCATCAGCCCTTCGATCGACTGGAGATACTCGTCCGGCAGGCTTGGCCCGGCCACCGGGATCATGCGACCGGCGACGTCCACCCGCAGCACCGAGCAGCGCACATCGGGCGCCCGCGCCTCGACCTCGCGGCACAGCCGATCGGTGACGGAGGCAAGGTCCGCCCCCTTCGCGACAAGCTCCAAAATATTGTTCTGAAGCGAGATGTCCACGTGCGTCGTCACCTTGTGCACCTTTCCTCGCAACGTGGAGGATGTGCATTGCACCTGACATAATGGCGATCCCCGTAAATCTACGTAGCGATGCAGGTGTCGGCGGTGCTAGGGACAGGCCCGCATCCCGCGCTGCCGATCCGCGGCGCGCGGACGGGGGGACTGTCAGATGATCCGTGCCATTGCCGCCGCCGCCGCGGCGCTGTTGCTTGCCGCACCGCAGGCCAAAGATTCGGGCGCCTATCTCGCGCCGGAGGCTTATCCCGACGGCCTGCAGATCCTGCCGCCGCCACCCGCAGCCGGCAGCGCTGCGGAGGCGCTTGACCTCAAGATCTTCCGCGACACCCGCGGCTTGGCCCGAACGTCGCGCTGGCGCATCGCAACCGATGATGTGACAAACGACCCGCTGCGCCGCAGTGCCTGTGCGATGGGCCTCCTGCTCGACGCGAAGCGCGCGCCGGCGCTCGCCCGTCTGCTGGAGCGCGCCGGGACCGGACCCATGGTCTCCCGTGTCAAGGCGGCCTACCAGGTGCCGCGCCCCTATTTGCGGACCGCAGGCGGGATCTGCGAGCCCAAGACCGAACATCTCGCCCGCAACGGCGACTATCCCTCGGGGCATACCGCCAATGGCTGGATGGAAGCGCTGATCCTTGCGGAGGTGATGCCGGAGCGCGCGACCGCAATCCTCGCGCGGGGCCGGGCCTATGGGGAGAGCCGCGCGATCTGTGGTTCGCACAGCAAGAGCGCGGTCGACGCCGGCTACCTGGCCGGGGCCGTGGTGTTCGCCGCTCTGCAGGCGACCCATGCCTTCCGAGACGACGTGGCGGCAGCGCGCGCCGAACTGGCGGCACTGCGCACGACCGCGCCGCGACCGGACGCCGGGCAGTGCGCAGCGGAGGCGGCGGCGCTCGCCGTCCGTCCATGGTAGACCCGTGACTGCGCTGTCATGAAGGCGTCGCGCGGCCGCGCCACAGCGCGGGAAGCGTAACGGGGAATCGGCTATGGAAGACGGGCACGGCAGGTGCGGCGGGCAGGGGAACGCCCGGCGGACGCTGTTGCTGGGCGGGCTGGCCGCCTTCAGCGCCTATTTTGCCATGTACGCCTTCCGCAAGTCGTTCGCGGCGGCGACCTATGCCGATATCCCCGCCTGGCACGCGGCGATCGACTATAAGACGGCGCTGCTGATCGCGCAGGTGATCGGCTATGCGCTGTCCAAGCTGATCGGGGTGCGCGTGATCGCGGAGGCCGGCCGCACGGGCAGGGCTCGGCTGATCCTCGCGCTGATCGGCATTGCGTGGATCGCGCTGCTGCTCTTCGCGCTCCTGCCGCCCCCATGGGCGATCCTCTGCCTGTTCCTCAACGGCCTGCCGCTGGGGCTGATCTGGGGGCTGGTGTTCAGCTATGTCGAGGGGCGGCGGGCGACCGATCTCCTCGGTGCGATGCTCTGCGCGAGCTTCATCCTCTCCTCGGGCGTCGTCAAATCCGCGGCCATGCTGCTGATGGGGTGGGGCGTGCCCGAGACATGGATGCCGGCGGCCACCGGCCTGGCCTTTTCGCCGATTCTGCTGGCGGCGCTGTGGCAGCTCGAGCGGATGCCGCCGCCCGATGCCCGCGACGAGGCCGAGCGAGTGGTGCGGGTGCCAATGCGGGCGGCGGAGCGTGCCGCTTTCCTGCGGGCGAACGGCGGCACGCTCGTCCTGCTTCTCCTTGGCTATGTGCTGCTGACGGCGCTGCGGGATCTGCGGGACAATTTCGCCGCCGAGATCTGGGCGGCGACGGGGTTCGGCGGCGACGCCACGATCTTCTCGGCAAGCGAAGCGCCGGTCGCCTTGCTCACGCTGGGCGCGCTTGCCCTGTTGATGCTGGTGCGCGACAATCTGAAGGCGCTGCTCGCGATGCACGGGCTCATCCTGCTGGGCGCGCTGTTGCTGGGCCTCTCCACCCTTGCCTTCCAGGCCGGGCTGCTGGCGCCGCTTCCCTGGATGATCGTCACCGGTGCGGGGCTGTACCTCGCCTATACCCCGTTCAACGCGATGCTGTTCGACCGGGTGATCGCCGCGATCGGCACCGCGGCCAATGCCGGCTTCCTGATCTACATCGCCGATGCCTCGGGCTATGTCGGCAGCGTGACGCTGCTGTTGGTGCACAGCGTCGGCGTCCCCCGGATGGAATGGCTGCCCTTCTTCGCGACCTGCTGCTACGCCACCGCCTTCGCGGTCGGGGCACTCACGCTCCTCTCGGCATTCCATTTCCTCCGGGTCGCCGGCGGCGCCGCGCGGCGACCGGCGCTGCGCCGCGCCGGTTGATCCGGGGCACGGCTTGGCCTAGGCAGGCGGCTGATCGCGCCGGTGCCCTTATCGGGGCTTAATCGGGAATGCGGTGCGGGGGACATGCTTCCCCAAATCCGCGGCTGTCCCTGCAACTGTAAGCGGATAGTGCGATGCACTGGCCTCCTTTTGAGAGGCAGCCACTGGGCCTCGCGGCCTGGGAAGGCGTGCAGCGCGCGGTGACCCGCAAGCCAGGAGACCTGCCGGCGTCCGGTCGCTCTTGCCCTGGTCCAGGGGATGGCCGCGGCACGGTGTATTCCGTCTGAGCGACGCACGAAGCGGCGGGGGCCGCTTGCGGTTGCGTGGCCCGGTCGCCTGGCAGGCGTCCGGCCGGGACGCGCTGCCGGCCGTTCGCGGTGGGCTCCCGTCTGGTCGCTCGACGCCGCCGGAGTACTGCCTCTTGCCCGTTCCTGCCTTGCGTCTGCGCGTCGCCCTGCTGCTTGCAGGGCTGGTCGCCGCCAATCTCGCCGCCTGGGGCTGGGCCCTTGCCCTGTACCACGCCCAGCCGCTCATGCTCGGCACCGCGCTGCTCGCCTGGGGGCTGGGCCTGCGCCATGCCGTCGACGCCGATCACATCGCGGCGATCGACAACGTCACTCGCAAGCTGATGAACGACGGGCAGCGACCGATCGCGACCGGGCTGTGGTTTGCGATCGGCCATTCGGGGATCATCGCCATCGCATCGACCGGCATCGCGCTTACCACCCATGCGCTGGCGGGGATGGGGGCGCTCAAGGAACTGGGCGGGGTGGTCGCGACCTGCGTGTCGGCGCTGTTCCTGTTCGCCATCGCGGGCATGAACCTGATCCTCCTGCGATCGGTGTGGAAGACGTTCCAGCACGTCCGCGCGGGCGGCGCCTATGTCGAGGACGACCTCAACCTGCTGCTCGCGGCACGCGGGCCGTTGTCGAAGCTGTTCGGGCCGATGTTCAGGCTGGTCGGCAAGAGCTGGCACATGGCGCCGCTCGGCTTTCTGTTCGGGCTCGGGTTCGACACCGCGACCGAAGTGGCGATCCTGGGCATGTCGGCGGGGCAGGCCGCCCATGGCGTCTCGCTCGGCACATTGCTGGTGCTGCCGGCGCTGTTCGCGGCGGGGATGGCGCTGGTCGACACGCTGGACGGGGTGGTGATGCTCGGCGCCTATCAATGGGCGTTCGTCAAGCCGATCCGCAAGCTTTACTACAACGTCACCATCACGCTGATTTCCGCGCTCGTCGCGATCGTGATCGGGGGCATCGAGACGCTGGCGCTGATCGGAGACAAGATGGGCTGGACAGGCGGCGCCTTCGGCCTCGCGGCAGACCTCGGCGCGCATTTCAACGGGCTCGGCTTTGCGATCATCGGCCTGTTCGTCGGCTGCTGGCTGGCGAGCTTTGCCATCTATCGCTGGCAGAGGCTGGACGAGATCGAGGTGCGCGGCTAGAGCCGGGCCAGAGGGTTCCGCAGGAACCTTCGCAAATGATCGCGCCGGTGCCCGGTAGAACGGGCTTAATCGGGAATGCGGTGCGGGGAGCCTGGCTTCCCAAATCCGCGGCTGTCCCTGCAACTGTGAGCGGATAGCGCGATGCACTGGCCCCCTGCGAGGGGCAGCCACTGGGCCGGCACGGCCTGGGAAGGCGTGCAGCGTGCCGTGACCCGCAAGCCAGGAGACCTGCCGGCGCAACGGTCGCTCTTGCCTTGGTCCAGGGGATGGCCGCGGCACGGTATCTGCTTCCGTTCGAGCGACGAAGCTGTGCGGCTGGGGCTGCACGGTCGCGTGGTGTCGGGCGTCCTTCGCGCCCGCCCGTCGTCGCGCGCCGGCCGGACGCTCGTCCGGCAAGTCCCTCCGCGTGTTCGCTCGGGCGCGGGAGGAAGATATCATGACCGACCTTGCGAAGGTTCCCGTCACCATCGTCACCGGCTTTCTCGGTGCGGGCAAGACCACGCTGATCCGGCACCTGATCCAGAACGCCGGGGGGCGCCGCCTCGCGGTGGTCGTCAACGAGTTCGGGACGTTGGGCGTCGACGGCGAGATCCTGAAATCCTGCGCGATCCCCGATTGCCCGGCGGAGAACATCGTCGAGCTCGCGAATGGCTGCATCTGCTGTACCGTTGCCGAAGATTTCATCCCCACGGTCGAGCGGCTGCTGGCGCTGGAGCCGCGCCCCGACCACATCCTCATCGAAACCTCGGGTCTCGCCCTCCCCAAGCCGCTGCTCAAGGCATTCGACTGGCCGGCGATCCGCAGCCGCATCACGGTGGACGGCGTGCTGGCGCTGGCCGATGCCGAAGCCGTCGCCGAGGGCCGGTTCGCGCCCGATCTCGGGGCGCTGGAGGCGCAGCGCGCGGCCGATCCTGGGATAGACCATGAGACGCCGCTCGCCGAAGTGTTCGAGGACCAACTCGCCTGCGCCGACATGGTGCTGCTCACCAAGACCGATCTCGCTGGCCCAGCGGGCGTCGCGGCCGCCCGCGCGGTGATCGCCGCCGAGGCGCCGCGACCGGTGCCGGTGGTGGAGATCCAAGAGGGCGCGATCGATCCGCGGGTGATCCTGGGCTTGGCCGCCGCCGCCGAGGACGATCTTGCCGCGCGCCCGTCGCACCATGACGGCGCCGACGATCACGAGCATGAGGATTTCGACAGCACCGTCGTCACCTTCGGCGAGATCGCCGATCCCGCCGAGCTTGTCGAGCGCATCGAGCGGCTGGCGCGCGAGTACAAGGTGCTGCGGGTAAAGGGCTATGCGGCGGTGACCGGCAAGCCGATGCGACTGCTCGTGCAGGCGGTGGGGTCGCGGGTGCGGCACCAATATGACCGCCCGTGGCGGCCGGGCGAGCCGCGCGGCACGGCGCTGGTTGCGATTGCCGAGCACGACCATGTGGACGCGCGCGCCTTTCGCGCGGTGCTGGCCGGCTGAGCCGGGCACGCCGCGATGCACGTCCTGTTCCGCGAGACGCACGGGCTGGAGGAAAACGCCGTGCCCCAGGACCTCGGGCAGCCGCCCGCGGACCTGGTGGTGCTGTCCTTTTCAGACAGCGATCTCGGCGCGTTCGCGGCGGCGTGGCATGGCTGCAAGCATCTGCTCCGGTCGCTGCGGCTGGCAAACCTCGCGGCGCTGATGCACCCGTTGTCGGTCGATACCTATGTCGAGCGGACGCTGTCGGGGGCTAAGGGCATCCTGATCCGGCTGATCGGCGGCATGCCCTATTGGAGCTATGGGCTGCAGCAGGTCGAGGCGCTGGCAAAGGAGCGCGGCATTGCGCTCGCAGTGCTGCCGGCGGACGGGCGTGCGGACGAACGGCTGGATCGGGCCTCCACCGTCTCGACCGAGGTCCTGCGGAAACTGGCGGCGCTCTGCGATGCCGGCGGTGCCGAGTCCGCGCAGGCGGCGTTGGGGGTATTGGCGAACGCGGCGGGGGTAGAGAGCGGCGATAGCGCCGCCTTCACCCCGCTGCCCGCATTCGGCCTGTGGCATCCGGAATATGGCGCTTTCTTGCCCTCCACCGGCCAGTCCCGCGAAGGCGGGGAGGACGAAGTGGGTGGGGCGACCGCCAAGCAAGTCTGGACCCGCACCGGTCGCCCGCTGGTGCTGATCCTATTCTACCGCTCCTACCTCGCCGCCTGCGACGTCGATCCGTTCGTGGCGTTGCACGCGACCTTCGAGCGTACGGGCTTCGACACGCTCTCGATCTTCGTGCCGTCCCTCAAGGCGCCGGACGCCCGCGCGGCGGTGCACGCCTGGGTGCGAGACCTGGCACCCGCCGCCATCGTCAACGCCACTGCCTTTTCGGCGCGCGACGACGCCGGTCACTCGCCGCTCGATGCTGCCGGTGTCCCCGTGTTCCAGATCGCGCTTGCGACCGCGCCGCGCGATGCCTGGGCGGCATCCGATCGTGGGCTGTCGCCGGCAGACCTCGCGATGCACGTCGTGCTGCCGGAGATCGATGGGCGCCTGTTCGCCGGGGTCGCCAGCTTCAAACAGGCCGAGCCTCGCGACGCGGCACTGGGGTTTGCGCGCACCGTTCACCGCGCCGAGGCGGACCGGATCGAGGCGATCGTCGCGCGGGTCGCGGGCTGGATCGCGCTCGCCGCCACGCCGCCTGCCGAGCGAAGGATCGCCTTGGTCCTGTCCACCTATCCGGGCAAGACGTGGCAACTGGCCCATGCCGTGGGGCTGGACGCGCTTGCGTCGGCCGAAGCGATCGCCGCCGATCTGGGTGAGGCGGTTGCCGACCTCGCCACCAGCCTTCAGGCCGAAGGCCTGTGCTGGCCGCTCGACGCCTATCGCACGGCGCTTGCCGGGCTGGCCGAGCCGCTGCGCGCCGCGCTGGCGGCGACATGGGGCGCACCGGAAGACGATCCCCAGGTGCGCGGCGGCCGGTTCCGGTTCCCGGCGATCCGCCGCGGTTCGCTGCTGATCGCGCTCCAGCCCGAACGCGGCGCCGCGGAGACGCGCGAGGACAGCTATCACGACACGGCTCGCGTGCCGCGCCACGCCTATGTCGCCTTCTATCTTTGGCTGCAGGCGCAGCGGATCGACGCGCTGGTGCATGTCGGTGCGCACGGCACCCTGGAATGGCTGCCGGGCAAGGCAGTCGCGCTCTCCGACGCCTGCTGGCCCGAGGCGCTGACCGGCAGCATGCCGATCCTCTATCCCTTCATCGTCAATGATCCCGGCGAGGCTGCACAGGCCAAGCGGCGGGTGGGGGCCGTGACGATCGGACATCTCCCGCCGCCGTTGAAGACGGCGGGCAGCGGGGCGGGGCTCGGGCGGATCGAGGCGCTGCTCGACGAATTCTCCAACGCGGTCGGGCTGGACCCGGCGCGGCGCGATCGGCTCCAGGCGGCGATCCGCGACGAGGCTCGTGCGGTCGGCCTGGAGGCCGAGCTCGGGCTGAAAGACGCCACGAGCACCGCCGAGGCCATCACGCGGATCGATCGCTTCGTCTGTGACGTGAAGGAGGGCCAGTTCGGCGACGGGCTTCATGTCTTCGGACGCGGCGCGTGCGGGACGGCGGAGCGGCAGGGGCTGCTGGCGGGCTTGGCCGGCCGGCGGGTGCCGGCCGGGCCCGCCGGTTCGCCGTTCCGCGGGCGCAGCGACGTGCTGCCGACCGGGCGCAATCTCTATGCCATCGATCCGCGCGCTGTGCCGAGCCGCGCCGCCCATGCGCAGGGCATCGTGCTGGCCGACGAACTGATCCGTCGGCACCTGCAGGATCACGGCGAGTATCCGCGAGGCCTGGTGGTCGATCTGTGGGGATCGGCAACGATGCGCACCGCCGGCGAGGAGTTCGCCATGGCGCTGCACCTGCTCGGCGCCGCACCCTTGTGGGACCATGCCTCGGAGCGGGTGACGGGGGTGGAGATCCTGCCGCTTGCCGCGCTTGACCGCCCGCGGATCGACGTGACGCTGCGCATCTCCGGCCTGTTCCGCGATGCCTTCCCCGTTCTGCCCCAGCTGTTCGGCCAGGCCGTGCGGGCACTGGCAGCGCGCGACGAGCCGGCGGCGTGGAACCCCTTTGCCGGCACCATCGCCACGCCCCGCGTCTATGGCCCGCAGCCGGGCAGCTACGGGCTCCGGCTGGGCGACGCGGGCGAAACCTACACCGACGCCGCACGCGTGGCCGCCGGGGCCGCCTGGCTCGCCGCATCCGATCATGCGTTCGACGCGCCCCACATGCAGCAGGATGCGGACGGCATCCGCACCCGCGTCGCCGCAGCGGACGCCTTCGTGCACCTCCAGGACCTGCCCGAAACCGATCTGCTGCTCGCCGCGGACTATGCCGCGCACGAGGCGGGGTTCGCGGCGGCCAAGGCGCTGGCCGGGGGGCAGGCGGCGCTCTACCACCTCGATGCCCGCAATACCGCGAAACCCGTTGCGCGGCCGATCACCGAGGAGCTGGCACGGGTCGTCCGGAGCCGCGCCGCTCATCCCGGCTGGATCGCCGGCATGATGCGCCACGGGTTCCGGGGTGCGGCGGAGATCGCGGCGACGCTCGATCACCTGGGCAGCTTCGCCCATCTCGCCGGCGCGGTCCCGGCGCAGCTGTTCGACCTCTATTTCGACGCAACGCTCGGCACGCCTGCGGTGCTCGACTTTCTCGCCCGCGAGAACCCGGCGGCGCTGGCGGCGATGCAAGCCCGCTTCGCCGCGCTTCATCGGTCGGGCCTGTGGAATACGCGGCGCAACTCGATCCTCGCGGATCTGGGAGGCGCTGCATGAGCGACTTCGCGGTGCGGGGCTGGTGCCCGGATGCGTGGCGTCCGATGGCGGCGGGCGATGGCCTGCTGGTGCGGGTAAAGCCGCGCCTCGGCCGGCTGACCTCCGGCCAGCTCGCAGGTCTGGCCGACGCCGCAGCGGTACAGGGCAACGGCCTGATCGACGTGACCAGCCGCGCCAATCTTCAGCTGCGCGGCGTGTCCGAGCAGGGGTGGCCGGCGCTGCTGGCGCAGCTCATCGCGCTCGACCTGGTCGACACCGAACCGCGGATCGAGGAACGCCGCAACCTGCTGGTCGCACCCGACTGGATGCCGGGCGACGACACCCATCGCATCGCGACCGCGCTCGGGGAGCGGCTGGATGACCTGCCGGATCTGCCCGGCAAGATGGGCTTTGTCGTCGATGCAGGTCCGCGACCGCAGCTTGCCGATACGCCTGGCGACTTCCGGATCGAGCGCGGCGCCGATGGACAGCTGCTGCTCCGCGCCGACGGCCACATGACCGGCGCGGCGGTGGCGCGCGGGCAGGAGGCGGAGGCGCTGCTGGCGCTAGCCGGCTGGTTCATTGCAAGCGGGGGCGCCGCGGCGGGGCGGATGCGCCGGCATGCCGCCGCATTGCCGCCCTTCGCTGCGGGCAGCATGGTGCCCGCGGAACCTGGCCCGAGAACGAAACCCGGACCGCATCCGCTCGGCGCGGCGGTGGGGCTGGCGTTCGGCCAGATTGACGCTTCCGGCATGGCGCGGCTGGCCGCCAGTGGCATCGCCGCCGTGCGCGTGACGCCGTGGCGCTTGCTGCTGGCGGAAGGGGTGCCGCCGGCCGACGCCGCTTTGGTCACGGACCCGGCCAGCGCGATGCTGCGGACCGATGCCTGTGTCGGCGACCCCGCCTGCCCGCAGGCCCAGGCGGAGACGCGCGCGCTGGCGCGTCGACTGGCGCCGCTGGTTTCGGGACGTCTGCATGTCTCCGGCTGCGCCAAAGGCTGTGCCCGCGCCGCGCCGGCCGAGGTGACGGTGACCGGTCGCGCCGGCCGCTACGACCTTGCCTTCGATGCCCGCGCCGATGCCCCCCCGCGCCATGCTGCCCTGAGCGCCGCGGCGCTGCTCGCCCTGTTCGGAACCGATTGATGCCGCACGTCTATGAAACCGATGGCGCCGCCATCTATCGCCAGTCCTTCGCCACGATCCGCGCGGAGGCCGATCTCGCGCGCTTTTCCGCCGAGGAGGAACCCGTTGCGGTGCGGATGATCCACGCCGCGGGCATGGTGGGGCTGGCGCCGCATCTCCGCTTCTCGCCGGGGTTCGCCGCAGCAGCGCGCGCGGCGCTGGCGGCTGGCGCCCCGATCCTGTGCGACGCGCGGATGGTTTCGGAAGGGGTCACCCGTGCCCGGCTTCCGCGCAGCAACCCGGTGCTCTGCACCCTCCACGATCCGGAGGTGCCGGCGCTCGCCAAGGCGATGGCGAATACGCGCTCCGCGGCCGCGCTGGAGCGCTGGCGACCGCATCTCGCCGGCGCGCTGGTCGCGATCGGCAACGCGCCGACCGCACTGTTCCACCTGCTTAACATGCTGGAGGACCCGCGTTGCCCGCGCCCGGCGGCGATCATCGGCTGTCCGGTCGGCTTTGTCGGGGCGGTGGAATCGAAGGCGGCGCTATGGGCCGCACCACCGGTGCCGTGCTGCGTCGTCGAGGGGCGGCTGGGCGGCAGCGCGGTCACCGTCGCCGCGGTCAACGCGCTGGCGAGCGACACCGAATGAGCATCGGGACCATCCACGGCGTCGGCCTCGGCCCCGGCGCGCCGGACCTGCTGAGCGTCCGCGCCGATCGGCTGGTACGCGGCGCCCGCCATGTCGCCTATTTCCGGAAGGCAGGGCGCCCCGGCCAGGCCCGCCGCATCGCCGAGGGCATGCTGCGCCCCGATGCGGTCGAGCTGGCCATGGAATATCCGGTGACGACCGAGATCCCGGTCAGCGATCCGCGCTACAATGTTTGCCTTTCAGCCTTCTACGCCGCCTGTACCGACAGGCTGCTGGCCCTTGCTCGATCGGGCGAGGACGTGGTGGTGCTGTGCGAGGGCGATCCGTTCTTCTACGGCTCGTTCATGCACCTGCATTCCCGATTGTCGGGGCAGGTGCCGGTGGCAGTGGTGCCCGGGATCACGGGAATGGCGGGCGCGTGGAATGCCACCGGTCAGCCGATCACCTGGGGCGACGACGTCCTCACCATCGCCATGGCGACGCTTCCCGAGGACGAACTGGTCCGTCGCATCCGTGATACCGATGCGCTGGTGGTGATGAAGATCGGGCGCCACCTCGCCAAGCTGCGCCGGGCAGTAGTGGCAGCGGGCCGCGAGGCCCAGGCCTGGCTGGTCGAGCATGCGGCGATGCCCGACCAACGGGTGACCCCGCTGGTCGAGGCGACCAGCGTCACGCCCTATTTCTCGATCCTGCTGATCCACGGGCAGGGGCGGCGGCCATGAGCGGCTGGCTCGCCATTGCAGGGCTCGGGCCGGGGGACGCGGCACTGGTGACGCCCGAAGTCGGCGCGGCGCTGGCCGAGGCGACCGACGTGGTCGGCTATGTGCCCTATGTCGCCAGGGTTGCGCCGCGCGCCGGGCTGACGCTGCACGCCTCGGACAACCGCGTGGAGCTAGATCGCGCAGCGCTGGCGCTCCGTATGGCGGCGGAGGGGCGGCGCGTGGTGGTGGTATCCTCAGGCGATCCCGGCGTGTTCGCAATGGCGTCCGCGGTGTTCGAGGCGCTCGAGGCGGGCCCCAGCCCGTGGCGCGCGCTCGACATCCGCGTATTGCCCGGCATCACCGCGATGCTGGCGGCAAGCGCGCGCGCAGGGGCGCCGCTTGGCCATGACTTCTGCGCGATCAACCTCTCGGACAATCTCAAGCCCTGGACGCTGATCGAGAAGCGCGTGCGGCTCGCCGCCGAGGCGGATTTCGCCATGGCCTTCTACAATCCGCGCTCCCGCGCCCGGCCCGAGGGCTTTGCGCGGATCTTGGCGCTGCTGCTGGAATGCTGCGGCCCGGCGCGTCCGATCCTGTTCGCCCGCGCCGTTTCCACCCCGGAGGAAGCGCTGTGCAGCATGCCGCTCGGCGAAGCGCGTGCAGAGATGGCGGACATGCGGACGATGGTGATCCTCGGCTCTAGCACGACGCGGACGATTGCCCGCGCGGGCCAGCCGATCCTTTACACGCCGCGCTTCGTGGCGGCGGGCGCATGATCCAGCCAATCGAGCACCGTCTGCGGATCGGTCACTTCCGCGCGGGTCGGCAGCACGGGTCGGTCGATCATCAGGACGGGCACGCCCAGCGTCCGTGCCGCAATCAGTTTGGCCTCCGCACCGCTGCCGCCGGCATTCTTGCAAACGACCAGATCGATGCCGTGCGCCGTCATCAGCGCGCTGTCGCCCGCGACCGTGAACGGGCCGCGATCGACGATCAGCGCGTGGTTCGGCAGTGCCGGGGCCTGGCTGGGGGCATCGACGAAGCGCAGGACGTAGCGATGCTGCGGCTGCGCGGTGAAGGCCGCGACGTGCATCCGGCCAAGCGCCAGCAGAATGCGGCGACCCGGCCCGTCCAGCGCCGCGACGGCCGCCGGGATGTCCGGCACATGCTGCCAGCGATCCCCGGGCTGCGCGGTCCAGGCCGGGCGGGTGAGGGCGAGCAGGGGGATCGCTGCCGCCGCTGCCGCCGCGACCGCATTGCCGCTCATCGTCGCGGCGAAGGGGTGCGTGGCATCGACCAGATGGGTGATCCGATGGTCCCGCACATAGGCCGCAAGGCCGTCCGCCCCGCCAAAGCCGCCGACCCGCACGGGCACCGGCTGCGCCCGGGGCCGTTCGGTCCGGCCGGCATAGCTCAGCATCGTCGGGATACGGTGCGCCGCGAGCAACTGTGCCAAGCCGCTTGCTTCGGTGGTGCCGCCGAGCAGCAGGACGTTCGGCATGGCTGAGCTCCCCTGGTTGACGATCCTCGGGATCGGCGAAGACGGCGCGAGCGGCCTGTCTGACGCCGCCCGCGCAGCGCTCGACGCGGCCGAGCTGGTGATGGGCGCACCCCGCCATCTCACGCTGCTGCCGGGGCTTAGGTGCGAGACGGTGGAATGGCCAGTGCCGTTTGCAGAAGGCATCCCGCTGCTGCTCGCCCAGCGCGGGCGCCGGGTGGTGCTGCTCGCGTCGGGCGATCCCTTCTGGTTCGGCGCCGGCACCAGCGTCACACGGCATCTCGCGCCCGGCGAATGGATCGCGCATCCCGCGGCCGCCAGCTTCGCGATCGCCGCGGCACGGCTTGGCTGGGCGGTTCAGGAAACCACGTGCCTCGGGCTCCATGCGGCGCCGTGCGCGCGCCTCCGGCCCCATCTTGCGCCCAGCCAGCGGCTGATGGTGCTGGTTCGCGATGGGGCCGCGGTGGGCGAGGTGGCGCGCTATCTGGCGGAGACCGGCTTCGGCGGCTCCACACTGCACGTGCTGGAAGCGCTGGGGGGCGCACGCGAGCGGGTCCGGCAGACGATCGCTGCATCGTTCGCGCTCGCCGATGTCGCGCACCCGGTGCTGCTCGGGATCGAGGTTCGCGGGGACGGCGCCGTGCTGCCCGCCACCAACGGCCGACCGGATGTCTGGTTCGCCTCGGACGGCCAGCTGACCAAGCAGCCGGTTCGCGCGCTGACCCTTGCCGCGCTCGCGCCGCGCCCCGGCGAGTTGCTTTGGGATATCGGCGCCGGCTCGGGCTCGATCGGGATCGAATGGCTGCTGGCCCACCCCGCCAATCGCGCTGTGGCGATCGAGGCCAATCCGGCCCGCGCCGAGCGCGCGCGCGCCAACGCCGCCACGCTCGGCGCGGACCGGCTGGACGTCCGCACCGGACGCGCGCCCGAAATGCTGCCAGAGGGCATGCCCGACGCGGTCTTCATCGGCGGAGGGCTGTCCCCGTCGCTGCTGGCGGCGCTTTGGGGGCGTCTTCCGCAGGGCACGCGGCTGGTCGCCAATGCGGTGACGCTGGAGTCCGAGGCGCTGCTGGCCCAGTGGCATGGGCGCGTCGGCGGCACTCTGCTCCGCATCGAACTGGCGGATGCCGCGCCGCTCGGTGGCCGTCATGGCTGGAAGGCCCGCTATCCGGTGGTCCAGTGGAGCATCGTGCGATGATCGTCGCGGGCTTTGGCTTTCGCAGCGGCGCAACGCTGGAGTCGCTGCGGGCGGCGCTGGCACTGGCGCAAGCCGGTGCGCCGCCGGTTACCCATGTCGCGAGCGTAGCGGACAAGCTGCCGCTGCTCCGCGGCCTCGGGCTGCCCGTGATCGCAGCCACGGGCATCGCACAGGTCGCGACGCCGACCCGCTCGCCCGCCAGCCTTGCTGCGCGCGGCACCGGCAGCGTCGCGGAAGCCGCAGCGCTGCTCGCCGCCGGACCCGGCGCGCGGCTCTTGGCGCCGCGCTGCATTTCTCCCGATCGAATGGCGACCTGCGCCCTTGCCGAAGGACCCCGAGCATGACCGTCCACTTCATCGGCGCCGGCCCCGGCGCGGCCGACCTGCTGACCCTGCGTGGCCGCGACCTCATCGCCGCGAGCCCGGTATGTCTTTATGCAGGCTCGCTGATCCCGGAGGCGATCCTCGCCCACTGTCCGCCGGGCGCGCGCATCGTCAATACCGCCCCGCTCGATCTCGACGCGATCGTCGCCGAGATCGTTGCCGCGCATGCGGGCGGCCAGGATGTCGCCCGGCTGCATTCGGGGGATCTTTCGGTGTGGTCGGCGATGGGCGAGCAACTGCGCAGACTGCGCGCGCTCGGCATCCCGTTCACCGTTACCCCGGGCGTGCCCGCATTCGCGGCGGCGGCGGCGGCACTGGAAGCCGAACTGACCCTGCCCGAGCTCGGGCAATCGCTGGTGCTCACCCGGACCCCCGGTCGTGCCAGCCGGATGCCCGAGCGGGAGCGCCTGACGACCTTCGCGGCCAGCGGGGCGACGCTGGCGATCCATCTCTCGATCCACAATCTGGCACAGGTCGTTGCCGACCTCCTGCCCGACTACGGCGCGGACTGCCCGGTGGTGGTGGTATGGCGCGCGAGCTGGCCCGATCAACGCATCGTCCGCGCGACGCTGGCGACCATCGTGGCGGCGGTCGCCGGCAGCATGGAACGGACCGCGCTGATCCTAGTCGGGCCGGTGCTCGGCGGGGAGCATTTCGGCGCAAGCAGACTCTACGCTGCCGGCTATGACCGCCGCTTCCGTCCGCAAGATGTCGGCTCGCGCTTTGCGGAGTCCGCCGAATGATCCCGCCTGGCGTGATCATCGCCGCCCCGGCCTCGGGAAGCGGCAAGACCACGGTGATGCTGGGCCTGCTGCGCGCGCTGGCGGAGGACGGACTTGCCGTTCAGCCGTTCAAAAACGGTCCGGACTATATCGACCCGGCCTTCCACCGCGCGGCCTGCGGTCGCCCCTCGTTCAACCTCGACAGCTGGGCGATGGACGAGGGGCTGCTCGGCGCCATCACGGCGCGCGGCGAGGGCGCCGACCTCGTGCTGGCCGAAGGGTCGATGGGGTTGTTCGACGGGGTGGCCTCGTCGGGTGCGAGCGGGACGGGCGCGACGGCGGATCTGGCCCGGCGAATGGGGTGGCCGGTGGTGCTGGTGCTGGACGTGTCGGGGCAGGCGCAGTCCGCCGCCGCGACGGCGCTGGGCTTTGCCCGGCTCGATTCCGCGCTGCCCTTTGCCGGTGTGATCCTCAACCGCGTCGCCAGCCCGCGCCACGAGCGGCTGGTACGGGTCGGCATGGCGGCGGCCGGTCTCCCGGTACTGGGTGCGCTGCCGCGGCGCGCGGATCTGGTTCTGCCCGAGCGTCACCTCGGCCTCGTCCAGGCGGTGGAGCATCCCGATCTCGATCGTCGCATCGCGGACTATGCAGCGTTCGTCCGGGCCCATGTCGATCTCCACGCCCTTCGGCGTGCAGCGGCGGGGGCGGGCGTGGCTGCGCCCGACGGTCGACTGCCACCCCCGCCGGCGCAGCGCATCGCGATCGCGCAGGATGCCGCCTTCTCGTTCCTTTACCCGCATCTGCTTCAGGGCTGGCGACAGGCAGGGGCCGAGATTCTGCCTTTCTCGCCGCTGGCGGACCAAGCCCCCGATCCCGCAGCGGATCTGGTGTGGCTGCCCGGCGGCTATCCCGAGCTTCATGCGGGCACCATCGCCGCGGCAACCACCTGCCTGGATGCCCTGCGCCGCCATGCCGAGACGCGCCCGGTGCACGGCGAATGCGGCGGGTACATGGTGCTGGGCGAGGCGCTCATCGACAAGGACGGTACGGCGCATCGCATGGCGGGTCTGCTCGGCCTCGTCACCAGCCATGCCCAGCGCCGCCTGCATCTCGGCTATCGCCGCGCGACACTGGCCGCGCCCATCGCAAGTCTCGCCGCCGGCATTCACCTCAGCGGGCATGAGTTTCATTATGCGACGATCGTGTCGCAGGTCGATGCAGCCTTGGCGACGGTGACGGATGCCGACGGGAACCCGGTCCCCGAAACCGGATCGGTACGCGAGCGGGTGACCGGCAGCTTCTTCCACCTGATCGCGGCTGCGGCATGATCGCGCTCCAGCTGATCGGCATCGGAACAGGCAATCCGGACCATCTGACGCGAGAGGCCGTAGGGGTGCTCAACACCGCCGACCTCATCCTCATCCCGCGCAAGGAACATGCTGCAGACCTCGCCGATCTACGCCACGCGATCTGCGCCGCCGTGCTCACGCGCACGGTGCCGATCACCGAGTTCGACATGCCGGTACGGGCGGGGGAGGGCGACTATGTCCAGGCAGTCCATGCCTGGCACGATGCCATCGCCGCGGCTTGGCGCGCTGCCATCGAGGCGCGCCTGCCCGGCGGCGGTTGCGTGGCACTGCTCGTCTGGGGCGATCCCTCGCTCTACGACAGCACGCTGCGGATCGCCGCACGGCTGCCTGGCATGTCGGTGCGCGTGGTGCCCGGCATCACCAGCGTCCAGGCGCTGACGGCGGCGCATGGGATACCGCTCAACGCGCTGGCGGGCACGGTTGCGATCACCACCGGACGGCTGCTGCGCGCACAGGGCTGGCCGCCTTATGCCGAGACGCTGGTGGTGATGCTCGACGGCGGCTGCGCGTTCGAGACGCTCGATCCCGCCGGCCTGTGCATCTGGTGGGGCGCCTTTCTCGGCATGTCCCGGCAGGCGCTCGACCACGGGCCGCTTGCCGAGGCGGGCCCGCGAATCGCCGCGACCCGCGCCGCGCTGCGCGCCCGCCATGGCTGGATCATGGACATCTATCTGCTTCGAAAGGACCAACCATGACCCGCGACGATGCCGCCCATGCCGAGAAGATGCGAAAGATCCAGGCGGCGCGCGCCACGATGATGGAGACCAAGACCGAGGAGAAGGGGCTCCTCATCGTCCATACCGGCAAGGGCAAGGGCAAGAGCAGCGCCGCCATGGGGATGGTGGTCCGCGCGATCGGCCACGGGATGAAGGTGGGCGTCGTCCAGTTCATCAAGGGTGCGATGGCCACCGGCGAGAAGGCGGTGTTCGACGCCTTTCCGCAGCAGGTGGAGTTCAAGCCGATGGGGGAGGGCTTCACCTGGGATACGCAGGACCGCGCCCGCGACATCGCCGTCACCCGCACCGCCTGGGAGGAAGTGCGGCGGATGATCGCCGATCCTTCGTACGACGTGGTGCTGGCCGATGAGCTCAACATCGTGCTGCGCTACGACTATCTGCCGCTCGACGAGGTGCTGCAGGTCTTCGCCGCACGTCCGCCGATGCAGCATGTCATCGCTACCGGCCGCAACGCGCCCGAGCCGCTGATCGACGCGGCCGATCTGGTGACCGAGATGCTGCAGGTGAAGCACCCGTTCCGATCGGGGGTGAAGGCGCAGAAGGGCATCGAGTTCTGACCGCGCCGCCCGCCTTCGATCCCGCGTTCCGGGCGCAGTTCGAGCTGCTGCTCCGCTGGCGCCGCGACGTCCGTCATTTCGCCGATCGCCCCATTGCCGAGGAAGAGGTGGCGGCACTGCTCGAAACGGCGATGCTGGCGCCGTCGGTCGGCAATGCGCAGCCCTGGCGGCTCGTGCGGGTGCGGTCGCCTGCGCGGCGCACGGCGCTCGCCGAGCATGTCGACACGGCCAATGCACGCGCCGCGCGTGCCTATGGGGGGGCGGCGGGGCAGGCCTATCGCGCACTGAAGCTCCACGGCCTTCGCGAGGCCCCTGTGCTGCTGGCGGCATTCTGCGACCCGGCCCCGCAGGCAGGCCATGGCCTCGGCATCGCCACCATGCCGGAGATGCTGCACTATTCCTGCGTCACGGCGATCCACACGCTATGGCTTGTGGCGCGCGCCAAGGGTATCGGCCTGGGCTGGGTCTCCATCCTTGAGCCCGAGACGGTGACGGCCCTGCTCGACGTGCCGCAGGACTGGACGCTGATCGCGCTACTCTGTCTCGGCTATCCGGCCGAGCCTGCCGCCATTCCCGAACTCGAACGCCGTGGCTGGCAGGCACGCGAGGCGCTTGCCGAACGGCTGTTCGATCGCTGACTGTCAATAAGGAGGATCCTGAATGCTGACCCCGGTCGAAAACGGCCCCGCCATCGTGGTGTGCAACACCTGCCGCTTTTCCGCCGAAGCGCGCGAGGATGCGGAGGGCAGGCGCGGCGGTGCGGTGCTGGCGGACGCACTGACCGCGCTGCGCGATGCCGATCCGCGCTATGCCGGTATCGCGATCCAGCAGATGCCGTGCCTGTTCGCCTGTGCGGACCATTGCACCGTTCATCTTCGTGCGCCCGGCAAGGTCGGCTATGTGCTGGGACGCTTCGGCCCGGACGCCGATGCGGCCCAGGCGATCCTCGACTATGCTGCCCATTATGCCGAGAGCGACCATGGCCGCGTGCCGTTCGCGCAATGGCCGCAGGGTGTGAAGGGCCACTTTATCGTGCGCGTGCCTCCCGAAGGCCAGCTGGTGGAGGGATGAGAATGGAATAGCTTCGGCATGGATACGCGGCACCGCGGATCGACGCGCAATGTCGGGCTGACGGTGAGACTACCGGCACTGCGGTTTTCCAACCGGCTAAGGGCTCGGACTAGCCCCGCAGTTGCCACATATGCTGAAATTGATAATACACATTATGTAAACTTCAGACTGGCTTGGCAGCCATCCCGCGTTACGCGTACGTCACGTCGTGCCCGACGCGGCCTTCGGTTCCAGGACCAGGACATTGCCTTCCACCCGCCAGCTGTGCAGACGCGACAAAAAGTTCATGCCGAGCACGTCGAGGTCGCCGAAATTCTGCGATACGACGACGCCCAGGTCGCGCATCGCAAGCGGCCCCAGCGCCACCTTTCCAATCCGGCCACGCCGTGCAGCGACGCTGCCATTGGCCGTCTCGATGATCGCCGGCAGGCCGTCCGAGAGCGCGACCGCTGCCTTGCGCGCGGTCTGTTCCGAGATCGCCGTCACCGTTGCGCCGCTGTCGATCAGCATACGGCGTTCGATGCCGTTCAGCGTCACGCGCGCCCAGAAATGGCCGTCCGGGCTCATCCGGATCCGTACCGTATCGCCTTCGACCCGCTGGTCCTCCAGGCCGAGCCGATTGTTCAGCGCGGACCATGCCGCCGCCAGTTCGTAGCGGTGCCCGATGGCGAACACGACGACCAGCACGATCACCGCCCAGCCGAGCAGCGTCCGCACGAACAGGCCGAACCCGATGCGGCGCACCGACAGCGCGCTGACCACCAGTACCAGAGCGGCGATCAACCATACAAGATTCACGCCTTGAAAGCCGGTCACGCGTGCAGCTCCAGTCCGTCATAGCCAGGCTCGACGCCTGCGGGCAGCTCGGCGACGAGCGTCGCATAGTCCATGGAATGATCCATATGGACCAGTGCTGAATGCCGTGGGCGAAGCTCGTCGATCCAGCCGAGCACGGAGTTCAGGTCCGGATGGGTGGGGTGCGGCGCGCGACGCAGCGCGTCGACAACCCACAGGTCGAGCTCCGCGTACAGCGCGCGCATTTCCGCCGTCAGGTCATGAAAATCCGTGGCATAGCCGATAGCCTTGCCACCAGCTTCGAACCGGAGGCCGGCCGAGGTGATCCCGCCATGGGGCTGGTCCACCACCCGAACGGAGATGTCGCCGATCGTGCACCGATCCGCCAACGGCTCGATCGCGACGACCGGAGGATAGTATTTTCCCCTCCCTTCAAACACATATGGAAAGCGCTTGCAAAGCTGTTCGAAGGTGAACGGTCGTGCGAGACCGCGCACGGGTTCGCCGCTTCGGGCGTGCATCACCTGGCGAAGATCGTCGATGCCATGGCAATGATCGGCGTGGTCGTGCGTCCAGAGCACGGCATCGATGTCGGATACCTGTGCGGCGATCAGTTGTTCGCGCATGTCCGGGCTGGTGTCGACGAGGATCGCGGTGGTGCTGCTGCGCACCAGCACCGATGCGCGGGTCCGGCGGTTGCGGGGGTTGGCGGGGTCGCAGGCACCCCAATCGGGGCCGATGCGGGGAACGCCCGAGGAAGTACCCGATCCGAGGATGCGGATGCTCAGCATGGGTGCATCCCTCCCGCGTTCATGCCAGCGTCTTGGCAAAAAGCGTGTGGAAGTTGGCGCGGGTCGCCTCGGCGAGCATCTCGGGATCCTCGCCGCGAAGCTGGGCGAGGAAGCGGCAGGTATCCGCCACGAACGCCGGCTCACCGGTCTTGCCCCGGTGCGGCACCGGCGCGAGGAACGGCGCGTCGGTCTCGATCAACAGCCTGTCAAGCGGCAGTGCGGCCGCCGTTTCCTGGAGATCCTTGGCGTTCTTGAACGTCACGATCCCCGAAATCGAAATATAGAAGCCGAGCTCCAGCGCGATCTCGCCAAAGGCGCGGCTCGCCGTGAAACAGTGGATCACCCCCGGGAAAGCCCCCTTCCCCATTTCCTCGCGCAGGATTTCCGCCGTGTCCTTCTCGGCGTCGCGAGTATGGACGATGATCGGGAGCTGAGTTTCCCGCGATGCCGCGAGGTGCGCGCGGAAGCTCGCGCGCTGGCGATCGCGGTCGCTGTGGTCGTAATAATAATCGAGCCCGCTTTCGCCGATGCCGACCACGCGCGGGTGCCGCGCGCGTTCGACCAGCTTGGCGGTGTCGACATGGGGGTGCGTGTCCGCCTCGTGCGGGTGGATGCCGACGCTGGCCCAGACATCCGCCTCACGCTCGGCGACGGCGATCACCTGGTCCCATTCATTTTCGCGCGTGGAGATGTTGAGCATCGCCACCACGCCGGCGTCACGTGCGCGGGCGAGCACCTCGGGCTGCTGCTCGCCAAGGCCCTTGTAGATCAGATGGCAATGGCTGTCGGCGAGCTTCATGCGTCCTCGGAGGTTTTCAGTTCAAGTCGCGGGAAGATGGGGGTCGGCGCCGCGATCTTGAAGTCTGCGTCGCCCACCGGGCCGAGCTGATCGAGCAGCTTGGCCGCCGAGGTCGGCACCACCGGCGCGATGGTCCCGCCAAGGCGCCGGATTGCCGTGAGCAGCGTGCCGAGCACCGCGTGCATGCGCTCCGGATCGGTCTTGCGCAGCGTCCAGGGCGCCTGGGCGTCGATATACTGGTTGCAGGCGAACACGCCGGTCATCCACGCCTCAACGCCCTGGCTCAGTGCCAGATCCTGAAATGCGCGGGTGAAGCCGGCGCAAGCCGTGTCGACTTCCGCGAGCAGTGCCGCATCGGCATCCTCGGCGCGACCCGCCTGCACCACGCCCTCGCAATTCTTGGCGATGAAGCTCAGCGTGCGCTGCGCCAGATTGCCGAAGCTGTTCGATAGATCGGCGTTGGCGCGGGTGACGATCGCCTCGTCGCTGAACGTGCCGTCCTGCCCGAAGCTCACGTCGCGCAGCAGGAAGTAGCGCAGCGCGTCGACGCCATAGGTCTCGGCAAGCTCCATCGGATCGACGACGTTGCCGACCGACTTCGACATCTTCTCGCCGCGGTTGAGCAGGAAGCCGTGGCCGAACACCTGTTTCGGCAGCGCGATGTCGGCGGACATCAGGAACGCCGGCCAGTAGACGGTGTGGAAGCGGACGATGTCCTTGCCGATCAGGTGCAGGTCGGCCGGCCAGTAGCGCGCCAGCCGCTCGGCATCGTCGGGGAATCCGGCGCCGGTCAGATAGTTGGTCAGCGCGTCGACCCAGACATACATCACATGGCCCGGCGAACCCGGCACCGGCACGCCCCAGTCGAAGCTGGTGCGGCTGACCGAGAGATCGACCAGGCCGCCCTCGACGAAACGCAGCACCTCGTTGCGGCGCGATTCCGGGCGGATGAAGTCGGGGTTGGCGGCATAGAAGTCGAGCAAGGGCTGCTGATATTTGGACAGGCGGAAGAACCAGGTCTCCTCCTTGGTCCACTCCACCGGGGTGCCCTGCGGCGAGAGCTTCTGGCCCCCTTCCCCTTCGACCAGCTCCTTCTCTTCGTAGAAGGCTTCGTCGCGGACCGAATACCAGCCCTCGTAGCGATCGAGATACAGGTCACCCTTGGCTGCCATCTTTTCCCAAATCGCCTGGCTGGCGCGGTAGTGATCGGCCTCGGAAGTGCGAATGAAACGATCGCACGAAATATCCAGTGTTTCCGACATGACACAGAAATGGTTGGACATTTCGTCGGCGAGCTCGCGCGCGGTCAGGTCGCGGGCGCGGGCGGTCTGCACCATCTTGAGGCCATGCTCGTCGGTGCCGGTCTGAAAGAACACGTCGCGACCTTGCTGGCGCTGGAAGCGCGCGATCGCGTCGGCCGCGATCATCTCATAGGCGTGGCCGATGTGCGGCTTGCCGTTGGGATAATGGATCGCGGTGGTGATGTAGAAGGGGTCAGCCATGCCCGCCGCTTTAGGATGCGGCGCAGCAACGGGCAACTGGTACGCTCAGCGCCGCGCGAGACGGGCGAGGATGCCACTCATCTCGAACACCGTCGCCGTCGCATCGAGCGAAAGACCCAGCGCCGCACCTGCCAACTCCCGCGCGGCGGCATAGGCGTCTAGCGCGGTCCGCAGCGCGTCGCCTTCCAGCCGCTTCGCCCGCGCGGCAATGAAGCTGGGCGTACGCTCCAGAAACGCCTCGTAGCGCGGCTGGGCGGTCTTCAGCCCAAGCTGGCGGCCGAGCCGGGTGCGCAGCGCATTGTCCGGATCGCCATCATCGGCGAGCTGCGCCATGTCCGCCTCCAGCGCCGACAGGTCGAGCCCGGCGAAGCGCATCGCGCGTCCCGGCGACCCTTCGGCCGCCTCGACCAGCGCGGCGATCTCGATCTCGCTCGCCTCGGGGATCTGGCGCCGGAGCACGGTCGTCGTCTCGGTATCGCTCAGCGGTTCGAAGCGCAGCAGCCGGCAGCGCGAGCGGATCGTCGGCAGCAGACGCCCCGGCGCATGGCTCACCAGCAGGAAGATCGTGCCCGCCGGGGGCTCCTCGAGGTTCTTGAGGAGCGCATTGGCGCCGGCGCGTTCGAGATCGTCGATCGCATCGATCAGCACCACCCGGCGCGGGCTGAGCGACGGCTTGGTGGCGAACAGCGGCTGGAGGCTGCGCACCTGCGCGATGGTGATCGAGCGGGCGAGCGCCTCGTCGGGCTTGTCGGCATCCTTGGGCAGCCGGGCGAGGATCTTGAGGTCCGGGTGGCTGCCCGCGGCGATCAGGCTCGCGGTGCGGGTTGTCTCCGGCACGTCCCATCCCGGCAGCAGCCGATCGGGCTCGGCGGCCTCGGCCAGCATCCGCGCGGCGGCGATGCGGGCGAAGGCACCCTTCCCTACGCCCTCCGGCCCGGCAATCAACCAGGCATGGTGCAACGCGCCGCTCGCCATGGCGGCGGCGAGCGCATCACGCGCCGGTTGGTTGCCGATCAGGGCCGGGGTCAACGGGGTCAGGCCAGGTGGAGCAGCGACATGAGCCCCGCCCAGGCGCGGCCGAAAAAGCCCGCCTGGCCGACATCCTCGGCGGCGACCAGCGGCAGCACCTGCTGTGGCATGCCTTCGCCTTCGATGATCAGGTCGGCGATATGATCGCCCTTGTGGAAGCCGGCCTTGACCGGCCCCTGATAGACGATCTTGCCGGCGAGTTTGGGGCTCAGCCCCGAAGGCAGCGTGATGTTGAGGTCGCGCGGCGCGACGACCGCGACATGGTTCGCGGTGCCGCCCTGCACGTCGACGGTGCCGACGGTGCGGTCCTTCTTCACCACCGGCTTGGTGCTCCAAGCAGCGAAGCCCCAGCGCATGAAGCGCACGGATTCGTCGGCGCGACCGCTATAGCTGTCGAGCCCGGCGACCACCATCACGAGGCGACGGCCATTCTGCTCGGCCGAGCCGGTAAAGCCATAGCCGGCCTCTTCGGTGTGGCCGGTCTTGAGGCCGTCGGCACCCGGCACCTTGCCGAGCAGCGGATCGCGGTTGCCCTGCTCGATATCCGCGCCGGCGCCCAGGGTCTTGCCCCATTTGAAGCTCGGCAGCGAATAGAAGGACTTATAGAGGTCCGGGAACTCGCGGATCGTCGCGGCGGCGAGGTGCGCCAGGTCGCGTGCGGTCACATAGGTGCGGCCTTCGTCGGGCCAGCCGTTCGACGTGCCGAAATGGCTGTTGGTGAGGCCGATCTTCTTCGCCCGATCGTTCATCAGGTTGACGAAGCCCTCCTCGGTGCCGGCAATGCCTTCCGCCAGTACGACGCAGGCATCGTTCCCCGAGAGCGTCACGATGCCCTTCAGCAGGTCCGCCACGGTCGGCTGCTCGCCGACGCCGAGGAACATGGTCGAGCCCTGCGAGTGCCACTTCTTCCAGGTCTCGGGACGGACCTCGATCTTCTGGTCGAGCTTGAGCTCGCCCTTCTTGATCAGGTCGAACGCGACATAGACCGTCATCATCTTCGCCATCGAGGCCGGCGGCATGCGGCGATCGGCATCCTTGGCGAACAGCACCGCGCCCGAGGACATGTCCTCCATATAGGCGATCGGCGCGGGCGTCGGGAAATCCGGCCCGGCGGCCTGCAGCGGTGCGGCGATGGCGAGCGCCAGGAACGAGATGGCGGCGAGCTTCTTCATGATGATCGGTCCAGAACGCGAGAATAACCCCTATCGGACCGACGCGAGGCGCGCATCTCCAAACCCGGCCCGAACGGCCCCTGCCCGTGCCCGCTCCGCAGCCTCCTTCGTGGCGAAGGGGCCGAGCTGGACGCGGTAGAGCCCGCCTCCTGCCTTTACGAAGCCCCGTAGCTTTTGGGCAAGCGCAGTCGCGCGCTCCGATGAAGAAAGTGCGGCAACCTGCACCAGATAGCGGCCCTGAGCCGACTTCGCGGCGACCGGACCTGCCACCTTCCGGGCTTTGGGAGGCGACACGGTGCCTGGTGCGGGATGCGGCATGACGTCCACGATCGGGTCGGACGGTGGCGGGGGTGGCGGTGGCAGGGGTTCACCCGGCGCCGCCGGCATGGGTGGCAACTGCAGGCGGAGCGCCCGCAGCAGGGCGGGCGGCGAATCGATGCGCGGCTGCGCGGCACCGGCGCTGCGCAGGGCTGCCTGGTCTTCGGTCGAGGGGCGCACCGCCCGGATCCGCACCGCCACCAGCCGGTTAGCGGGCACGCCCAGCTGGCTGGCCGCCCCTTCGGAAAGCGCGGCGATCGCGCCCGGGGCTTCCGCGGTCTCGGCAATACGGACGAGGATGGTCCTGCCGTTGTCGAGCGCAGTTACCTCGGCATAGCTTTCGACCGGCAGGTTCGGGCTGATGGCAAGGGCTGCCGTGCCAAAGGTCTGTATGGCGGCATAGCCGACCGCGTCGTATCGGCCGTCGCCGGGCTCGAGCTGCGAGGTGCCGTGCGGGCCGCTCGCGGTGGCGGCCGGATCGGCATCCTGGGCATGCGCGCTCGCTGCGACAACCAGCGAAAGGGCAAGCGTAAAGGGTCTAGCGTTCCACTGCATCGGCCAAGAGGCCTACCGACAAAGCGTAAAAATTCGAGCAATTATAGTCGAGGATCACCCGGTAATTGCCGGTCAGCAGATAGGCGGTGGCGCCCTGCCCGTCCGGCTCGATCAGCGTCGCCAGGATGTCGTCGGCGGGCCAGGCACGGGATTGCGGCACCACGCCGAGGGCGCGCCATTCCGCCATCGTCTTCCACTGGCTTTGGCGGCTATGCACGCGCGCACAGCGCGGGCTGGAGGTGCGGCTGGCAATCAGGCGGCGATCGAGCGAAGCGGGTACCGAGACGGCAAACCCCCAGGGCTGCCCGGCGCGCCACCCGGCATCGACGAAATAGGCCCCGATCGACGCCAGCGTATCGGCGTCGCTGCTCCAGATGTCGGCGATGCCGTCGCCATCGCCGTCGCGCGCGAGACGTAGATAGACGCTGGGGAGGAATTGCGGCCCCCCGAACGCGCCCGCCCAGCTGCCGACCAGCTTGTCGCGCGGGACGCCGCGGTCGATCATCTTCAGCGTGGCGATGAACTCGTCGGTAAACAACGCGCGGCGGCGCCCCTCATAGGCGAGGCTAGCGAGCGCGCGGGGCAGATCGAAGCCTCCCATCACCCGGCCATAGTTGGTCTCGTGCCCCCAGATCGCGACCATGATCGATTCGGGGACGCCGGTCTGTTGCTCGATCGCCGAGAGCCGGCCACGGGCGCGCTGATAGGCCGCGCGGCCCCGCGCGACACGATCGGCGTCGACATGGCGGGCGCGGTAGGGCGCAAAGGCCGGAATGGGCGCGTTGGGACTGCTTTCCGGCTGTTGTCGGTCGAGCTCGACGACCCGCGCATTGTAGACGAGCGTCGGAACGACCGCATCGATCGTTCGCCGGGTCACTCCGGCCGCGGCAGCCTGCTGCGCAAGGGTCGGGAGATAGGCCTGAAACCCGGCGGCATCCTGCGCGGATGCGGCGGTAAACGGGACAGCGATGGCGAGCGCCAGGGCAGCCACCCCGGTGCGGAACATACGAACGCGCGGCATGCCCGATGCTGTTGCACAGCATGCGGCGAACCGGAAGGCACTGCGCCCGAGAACGCGACGAAAACGAGCCCTCGCATCGACCAATAGAAAAACACCGGCCGCGAGCCTCGCGACCGGTGTCCTTCGATCCAGCGCACCCAAAGGGTGCGAGCGGCCTGATCAGGCCAGCGCGGCGCGCGTGGTGCGGGCGCTGCGACGGCGCATCGCCGCACCGGCGAAGCCGAAGCCGCCGATCATCATCGCCCAGCTGGCGGGCTCGGGAACCGGCGCGAACACGGCCTGCGCGCCGTAGGAGCCGTTGCCGCGGCCCATGCCCGTGATGACGATGGTGTTGAGCTGGCCTGCCTTGACCAGGACGTCGTTGATGACGAACGACTCGTTCTGGTCCTTCTTGCTCTTGGTGGCGGCGAGCTTCACGCCGTTGAAGAACACCGAGGTGATGTCGAGATCATCCTTGCCACCCACCTTCACGGCGCTGGTGCTGAGCGTGGCGCTGCCCAGCAGATACTGCGGCAGCGTGAAGCTGTAGGTGTCCTCGAACTTGCCGGCGACGATGCCCGAACGACCGAAATTGGCCGAATAAGTGCCGTCGGTGCCCGCGACGATGTTCATGTTCGCGACGGTGAACTTGTTCGTGCTGATGGTGGTGGCAGCCTGCGCCGCGCCCGAGAAGGAGGCGATGGCGAGCATGGCGCCAACCGCAGGAAGAAGCTTCTTGATCATAAAACCCTCTGTTTCCGCTGGTGTCGAATGGATGCTGTAAGCCTCTTCCGAACTACGCATCCCGGCGGCGGCTTCAACAAAGGGCTGGTCCCGTTGGGGGACCGAATCCCGCTGCGAAACAGTGATTTGCAGGTGTTAAGGAAGTTATCCGCTTGGGCCGGACCGACTCGGATGTGACATTATGGTGAACGCCGATTGGCGAAGCGGATTGATCCTCACGCCAACTGGCGGTAGGGCCGCCAGCGACCCGGAGAGGTGGCCGAGTGGTTTAAGGCAGCGGTCTTGAAAACCGCCGTGGGTGGAAGCTCACCGTGGGTTCGAATCCCACCCTCTCCGCCAATAGTGGTCCACTACGCACCTGCGTACGCTCCATGATGAGGGGATCTGGGCAGGGGTCGAGCCGGTGGCGAACGTAATCGCCGGCTGCGGTGGTTTGCCTTGCTCATTGTGCGAGCAAGCGCGGCCGAGGCGATTGGTTGAAAGCACCGATCTCAACCACAATTCTCTGGCGAATCGGTAAACGCTGAAGCTCGGTGTTTTCCGGCGTTGCCAGGACGAAAACCCCAGCTATGCCGTTGCTATCTAAGCAAAGTAGCTGGTCCATGAGCGCACGAGATCATTCCGCCGGTCGGGAAGTCATCCATTCCGCAGACGATTGCCTGCACGAAGGCTGCAAGGTCGAGATATTCCTGCGTGCACGGCAGGAACCCATTGCCGTCGCCCGCCTGAACCCCGGCCAGTTCACCGTTCGGATATTCTCGGCGTCAGGCGCGAGTTACGACGTCGCGTACAGCGCGATCGAAGCTGCCCGGTATGTGCGCCACAGCCCCATCAATGCGGTGAGCAGCTGACCGTAGCTCGTTGAACAGCACGTGCGTCGTTGCTGCCGTCAGGATGTCACCTCGACGGTCCGCGAGACCCCCGGTTCCGCGGGCCGATCGCATTCGCATCATAGGCGCGCAGTCACGCGGTACCTCCAGGATCCGCGATGACGAAAAAGGGCTCCCCCGCAAGCCGCGGGAGAGCCCTTTCTCGTAGCGATGCCCAAGCGGCGGACCGCCAGGGGTGCGTCGCTTACTTCTTGCCGAGCGTGAGGCCGCCGAAGCGCTTGTTGAAGCGCGCGACCTGGCCACCCTGGTCGAGCAGCTGACCACGACCGCCGGTCCAAGCCGGGTGCGCGAGCGGATCGATCTCGAGCTGCATGAGATCGCCTTCCTTGCCCCAGGTGGAGCGCGTCTCGTACACGGTGCCGTCGGTCATCTGCACCTTGATCATGTGATAATCGGGGTGGGTGTTCTGCTTCACATCGAATTCCTTGGAAAAAGCCGCCGGTTTCCGACCGGCAGCGGACGCGCGCGCCTAGCAGAGCCACGGCGCCAACGCAACCTTATTGCCGCATGCCCCACCAGCGGCGGAGCGCGACGAGCGACCATATCGCCTCGACCAGTCCGAACGGCCAGGCCCCTTGGAGGAAGCCATAGGCCGATCCGAGCAGACAGGCGCCGGCAAAGCCAAGCACCCACCAGGTCGAGCGCGCCTCGAGCGCATAGGTGACGAGCATCGCGGTCACCGCGAACAGGCCGAACCAGGTCAGTGCGTCCATGGCCCGGCCCGATGTTCGATCACGCGCTGGGCGGATCCGCGATCATCGCGGTGAACTCGCATTCCGCCGCCAGTTCGCCGTCGATCAGTGCCTTACCCGCGAACTTGCAGACGCGCGATCGCTTCTGCACGAACTCGACATGCAGCTTGAGCAGCACGCCCGGCTCCACCGGCTTGCGGAACTTCACGTTGTCGATCGCCATGAAGTAGACGAGCTTGCCCGAGCCGGCGAGCCCCAGGGACTCCACGGCCAGCACGCCCGCCGCCTGGGCGAGCGCCTCGACGGTGAGCACGCCCGGCATGATTGGTCGGCCCGGGAAATGGCCCTGGAAGAACGACTCGTTGATCGTCACAGCCTTCACCGCGACGATCGACTGGTCGAGGATCAGCTCCTCGACCCGGTCGACCAGCAGCATCGGAAACCGATGGGGCAGCGCCGCCATCACCCGCCCGATATCGAGCGGGCCGATGTTGCTGCCCCCCTGCTCGCCCCCGCTCACCGCGGTTCGGGCTTGGCCGGCTTGGTCGCAGGCGCGGCCGGGCGGGCGGCCGGAGCGGCCGCACCCGGTGCCGCGGCGGCACCCTGCTGCTGCTGCTGCTGCGCGCGCGCAGCGGCCAGCTGATAGGCGCGACGCTTCAGCTCGTTCACCTGCTGCTGGAACTGCACGGTGCGCTGCTGCGGCTGCCAGTTCGCCGGCGGCGTGATCGCCACGGTCGGCGTCTTGTCGAGCTCGGCGACGACGGCGTCGCTGATGTCCACCGCGTCGGGCGCATAGACGATCGCTTCCGGCTGCAGGATCACGTTGACCTTGCGGGCATTGACCACCGAAATCTGCGCCGCGTCATAGAGCGACAGGATCTTCTCGAACGCGAACAGCTCCGCCAGGATCGACGGCATCTGCAGCTTCTGGATTTCCTCGTTCGCCTGGTTCTGCAGGGTCATCAGCTGGGTGTAGTTCGGATCCTTGCGCGCGGCGGCGGCCTGCTCCTCGGCTTCCGAAACCTGACCGTCCTTGTTGGTGTCGATCGTGGTCAGCAGCGTGCGCGCGTCGGTCTGGAACTTGGTCTGGCGCGCCTGGATCTGGTCGCGCACCGGCTTGTAGGTGGTGTCCAGCTGGGTCTCTGCGGTGGTGAACGCCTTGGAGCGGGTGATCACTTCCATCGTGTTGATGGTCGCGATGCCGGCAACCTGCGCCGCGGCCGGCATGGCCACGACGAGCGCCGCGGAGGCGGCCAGCGCGGCCGCGATTACACGGTTCTTCGTCATTAGAACTGGGTCCCTACGTTGAAAGTAACGAGCTTCTTGTCGTCGCCGGGCTGGCTGACGATTGCCTTTGCGACGTCGATCCGCAGCGGACCGAACGGCGAATTCCAGTTGACGCCGACGCCGACCGAAACGCGCGGCGACGCCGTGCTGCCGCGATAGACTTCGTAGAACGGCGAGGTCGACGTGTAATATTGCGAGTTGACCGAGGTGCCGACGCACGGATCGGTGCTGGCCGCCGCGTAGCCGACGCTGCAGGCAGTGGTGTAGCCCGAATAGGTGCCGCTGCTGACGAGATAGACCGGCTTGCCGTTGCTGTCGAACTGGTAGTTCAGCTTCGGCAGCAGCGTCGGCGAGCCATCCGAGTTGAACAGCTTCTTGCCCGAGGAGTCGGTCGCCTGGGTGAAATAGGTGTTCGTCGTCGGCTTGCGGATCGAGAACAGCGAGCCGGCCATGATGTAGATGGACGGGCGCAGACCCAGCTCCGCCGCACCGGAACCCAGCGGCAGTTCCAGCTCCGCCTTGGTCAGGTAATAGGCCTTGCCGCCGAGGGCGTCGTCGACGATCTGGTCGCGGGCCGTGTTGAGGATCTGGGTATTCGTCGACGGATCGCTGGTCGGCGTGCCGTTATAGTAATAACGCTGCACGCGCGGCCCCACGCCGCGGATGTCGAACCCGCGGAACTGCGGCTCGCCCAGATAGAAGCGATCGGTGATGCGGATCTCGCTGCCGTCGAGGCTCTTGATCACGCCGCCTTCGCCGGTGACCGAGAATACGAAGCCCTTGCCGAGGCCCCAGTATTTGGCGCCGTCGATCTTGCCGCGGATATACTTCACATCGCCGCCGAGACCCGCGAAATCCGCGCCGAGCGAAACGCGCTGGCCACGGGTCGGGCGCAGGCGGCTGTTCAGGCTGTCATAGATCAGCGAGACGCCGACCAGCGAGGTCAGGCGGTTGCCCACCGCTTCGCAATAATAGCGCCCGGCCTTGAGCGGATCGCAGACGCCGTCGGTGTAGAAGGTGTCCCGGTCGAGCGTCACATTGTCCTTGGCGAGATAATAGCGGCCCGACAGCGTCCAATATTCGGTGAGCGGCAGGCCGGCGACCAGCTGGAAGCCGGTCGAGACCTGCTGATAGGTGGTGTTGCGGCTGGTGCCGAGATAGTTGAACGCGTTGTAATCGCGCCGGAAGATCGTGGCGCCCAGCGCGATGTTGCTGTCGAACAGATAGGGCTCGGTAAAGCCCAGCTCGACCGACTTCGAATAGCTCGAATAGTCTGCCGAGATGCTCGCCGTCTGGCCCATGCCGCGGAAATTGCGCTGGCGGATCGACGCCTGCAGGATGAAGCGCTCAAGGCTCGAGAAGCCCGCCGACAGCGTCAGTTCGCCGTTCGGCTTTTCTTCCACATTGGCGCCGAGCACGATGCGGTCGGGCGCCGAACCCTCCTTGCGCTCGATCTCGAACTTGTCCTGGAAATATCCGAGGCTGTTGATGCGATCCTGCGAGCGCTTCACCAGGAAGGTGTTGAAGGCGTCTCCCTCCGCCACGCGCATTTCGCGGCGGATCACCTTGTCTTGCGTCTGGCGGTTGCCGGTGATTTCCACGCGCTCGACATAGGTGCGGTTCGCCTCGCCGATGTGGAAGTTCATCGACATCGTCAGCGCATCCTTGTTGCGCTGGAAGTCGGGGCGAACGTCGGCAAAGGCATAGCCGAACAGGCCGGCGGTCTCGCTCAGCTGTTCCACCGTGTCTTCGACGGCCTTGGCGTTATACCACTGGCCTTCCTTGATCGGCAGCGCGGCCGCGAGCTTCTTGTCGTCAAAGTCGCGAATGGCGCTGTCGACCGAAACAGGGCCGAACTTGTAGCGGGGGCCTTCCTCCACCACATAGGTGATGATGAAGTCCTTCTTGTCCGGCGTCAGCTCGGCCACTGCCGAGATCACGCGGAAGTCGGCATAGCCTTCGGTCAGGTAGAACTGGCGCAGCTTCTGCTGGTCATAGGCCAGGCGATCCTGATCGTACGACGTGTTCGAGCTGAGGAAGTGCGAGAGGCTGGCGACCTTGGTGGCCATCTGCGCGCGCAGCTTCTTGTCGCCGAACACTTCGTTGCCGATGATGTTGATCTGGCGGACCTTGGACTTGGCGCCTTCGTGAATCTCGAAGATCACGTCCACGCGGTTCTGGTCGAGGCTGACCATCTTCGGCTCGACGCGCGCGGCGAAGCGGCCCTGGCGACGATAGAGCTCGATGATCCGCGCGATGTCCGCACGTACCGCGGTACGCGTGAAGATCTGGCGCGGACGGAGCTTGATTTCCTTGTCGATCTTGTCCTGCTTCAGCCGCTTGTTGCCTTCGAAGACAACGCGGTTGATCACCGGGTTCTCGCGGATGCGCAGGATCAGATTGCCGGTCTCGACGCCTTCGACCACCACGTCGGCAAGCAGTTCGGAGGCGAGGAGATCCTTGATCGCCTGGTCGACCGTCTCGTTCGTGTAGCTGTCGCCCACGCGGAGACGGGTGTAGCTGAGAACCGTTTCGGGCTCGATGCGCTGCGAGCCTTCCACCCGCAACGACTTGATCGTCCGCACCACCGCCGGCGCGACCGGTGCCGGCGCAGCCTGAGGCTGGGTCGCCGGCGCCGCGGGCTTGGCCGCGGTCTGCGCCTCTGCCGGCGCTACCACGCCCGACAGGATCGTCCCTGCCAACAGCGTAGCCGTCGCCCGCGCGCCCAAATTGCTTGCCTTGATCGCAGTCACCATCCCACCCCAGTCGGAATCCAAATATTGCCGGAACGCGCGCGGCATAATGCCGCCCTGCACGAACCCCCTTAGCCGATCAAGCCGGCCAGATGTCTCCACACACCGAATGCACCCAGATCGTTGAGCGTCACGAACAGCATCAGCGCGAGTATCGCGAGCATGCCGCCCCGGAACGCCCATTCCATCACCTGCGGTTCCACCGGGCGCCGGCGGACCGCCTCAACGGCGTAGAACAAGAGATGACCACCATCCAGCACCGGAACTGGCAACAGGTTGATGAATCCCAGATTAATGGAGACGAGCGCGATCAGGAACGCGAACTCGATCGGCCCCATGGAAAGGCGCTCGCCCGATACCTGCGCGATCTTCAGCGGCCCGCCCAGTTCCGAGACCGAGCGGCGGCCGGTGATGATCTGGCCGAGGCCGTCCACCGTCATGCGGACGATGTCGACGGTATTGCGCAGGCCGACCAGCGGCGCCTCGAGCACGCTGACCGGCACCTGCACCGACCCCGCCGCGCCGATGCCGAGCTGGCCGATGCGGAACTCATTGCCGAAACGATCGCGCTCCAGACGGGTACCGATCGTCGCATCCACGCTGCGCTCCGCACCGCCACGGACGAAGTCCACGCGGACCTGTTCGTTCGGGCGGAGCTGGGTGAACTGCGCAAGATCCGAATAGGTCGCGACTGCACGGCCATCGAGCGCCGTGATGCGGTCGCCCGGCTGCAGGCCAGCATGCGCAGCGGCGCTGCCGGGAAGCACGGTGCCGACCACCGACGGCGTGCGGTTCTCGCCGAACATGAAGGCGAAGGCCGAGAGGATGAGGATCGCCACCACGAAATTTGCGACCGGTCCGGCGGCGACGATGATCGCACGCTGCCACAAGGGCTTGGCCTGGAAGGTCTTGGCGCGCTCGCTCGCCGGCAGTTGCAGCCACTCGGGCGATGGCTGGCTCGCCGGGTTCATGTCACCGGCGAAGCGGACATAGCCGCCCAGCGGCAACAGGCTGAACTTCCAGCGCGTGCCGCGGCGATCGGTGATGCCGGCGATCTCGCGGCCGAAGCCGATCGAAAACTCTTCGGCCTTCACCCCGAACAGGCGGCCGGCCAGATAATGTCCCAGCTCGTGCAGGAACACGAGCGGCCCGATCACCAGCGCGAACGCCAGAATGGTGAGCAGGATGCCGGGGGATTGGATCAAGCGACGCAGTCCTTCACTCGCTCAGCCGCGTAGCGCCGCGCCTCCTCGTCGATTGCCAGTACGGCGTCGAGCGTGTCCGGTGCGGCCGGGTCATAGCGGCTAAGCGTATCGGCAGAGATTGCGGCAATTTCAAGAAATCCGATCCGGCCGGCAAGAAAGGCCGCGACGGCGACCTCGTTGGCGGCATTGAGGATCGCGGGACGCGCCCCTCCTGCCTTCAGCGCATCGATCGCCAGCGCGAGCGCGGGGAAGCGATCGAGATCGGGATTCTCGAAGTCGAGCCGGCCTACCGCCGCCAGGTCCAGTGGCGGGCACGGCGTCTCCATCCGCTCGGGCCAGGCCAGCGCAAAGGCGATCGGCGTGCGCATGTCGGGCGTGCCAAGCTGGGCAAGCACCGATCCGTCGACATATTCCACCATGGAATGGACCACGGATTGCGCGTGCACGAGCACCGCCAGCTGTTCGGCCGCGACCGGAAACAGGTGGAAGGCCTCGATCAGTTCCAGGCCCTTGTTCATCATCGTCGCCGAATCGACCGATATCTTGGCGCCCATCGACCAGTTCGGATGTGCCACCGCCTGCGCAGGCGTGATCGCCCGCATCGCTTCCTTGGTCGTCGCGCGGAACGGCCCGCCGCTCGCCGTGAGGATGATCCGGCGTACGCCCTTGGGCGCGGTGCG
This sequence comes from Sphingomonas sp. R1, assembly GCF_025960285.1. GTDB lineage: Bacteria > Pseudomonadota > Alphaproteobacteria > Sphingomonadales > Sphingomonadaceae > Sphingomonas. The sequence goes on from NZ_CP110111.1 coordinate 705,396, forward strand.
ATCGAGGCACTGGAACACCGCATTGTGCTCCGAATCGACCGGCAGCAGCGTTGCACCGTGCGCACGCGCCGCCGCCATCATGACCTCACCCGCCGAAACCAGCGATTCCTTGTTGGCCAGCGCGACCGTTCCGCCGCCTTCAAGTGCCGCCATCACGGGCTTGAGGCCGGCGGTGCCGACGATCGCCGCCATCGTCCAGTCCGCGCCCATGCGGGCGACGTCGCACACGGCATGCGCCCCGCCCAGCGCTTCGGTAGCGGTGCCGGCCAGCCGCTCCCGTAGCGCGGGCAGGCAGGTCTCGTCAGCCACCACGGCGCAGCGCGCGCGCGTACGGATCGCGGTGGCGGCGAGCTTCTCGACATCGCAATTCGCCGTCAGCGCGACCACTTCGAATTCGCTCGGGTTGCGCTCGATCAGGTCGAGCGTCGAGGTGCCGACCGATCCGGTCGCCCCCAGCACCGTGACGCGCTTCACCACCAGAAACCTCCCAGCGCCACCTGATGATGGACCGCAAAAAACAGCGCCGCGACCGGTGCGGCAAATACCAGCCCGTCGAGCCGATCCAGAATGCCGCCATGCCCTGGCAGCAGGGTGCCCGAATCCTTCACACCGGCGACACGCTTGAGGTGGCTCTCGTACAGATCGCCGACCTGCGACGCGAAGGCCACGATCGGCGACACGACCACCAGCCACCAGCCGATCGCGATACCCGGCGCAAGCGCGACAAAGGCGGCCGAGAAGCCCAGCGAGGCGATCAGTCCGCCGATGAACCCGGCCCAGGTCTTGTTCGGGCTGATCCCCGGCGCCAGCTTCGGCCCGCCGATCGCGCGTCCCGCGAAATAGGCGCCGCTATCGCAGACCCAGACGATGGCCATGGTCCACAAGGTCGCAGCAAAGCCCTGCGGATGGTCGCGCAGCAGCAGCAGCGCCAGTACCGGCAGGCCGACATAGACCTGCCCGCCCGCGAGCTTCGCATTGCGCGTGACGATGGCAAGGAAGAAGAACGCGCCGAACACCAGCCCCAGCGCAAGAAACCCCGGCCCCGCCGCTGCCGGGCTCAAGATCGCCAGCGGCACCATCAGCACATATTGGGATAGCCGGCGCTTGCCCGTATCCCCCGCGAGCAGCGTCCACTCGCCGATCATCAGAACGGCCATGACGGTGAGGACGAGCCAGAAGCCCCAGCCGCCGGCCCACAGGGCGGCAAGCGCCAGGCCGATCAGCGCAACTCCGACAACGGCACGTTTCGGCAGGTCCGAATTCTTGCTCACAGTCCTCCGAACCGCCGTTGCCGCCGCCCGAACTGGGCAAGCGCGTCGGCGAGCGTGCGCTCGTCGAAATCGGGCCACAGCGTATCCACGAACAGCAACTCGGCATAGGCCGCCTGCCACAGCAGAAAATTGGAAAGCCGCTGCTCGCCCGAGGTGCGGATCATCAGATCCAGCGGCGGCAGGCCTGCCGTTTCCAGCTCGCCTTCCAGGCATGCCTCGTCGATCGCGGCGGGATCGAGCGTCCCCGCACGCGCCTGTTCGGCAAGGCGTCGCGCCGCAGCCAGCAGCTCGGCCTGCGCGCCGTAATTCAGTGCGATGACGAGCGTCGGACCGGGATTGCCGGCGGTGCGGGCGACCGCCCCCTCGATCATCGTCACCAGATCGGCGGAGAGGCTGCGCCAGTCGCCGATAACCTTCAGTTTGACGCCCTCTGCGATCAGCTCGTCGAGCTCGCTGGCGAGAAACTGCCGCAGCAGTCCCATCAGCGCGCCAACCTCCTCTTCGGGGCGGCGCCAGTTCTCGGACGAGAAGGCGTAGAGCGTCAGCACCTCGATCCCGAGCGTGCGCGCCGCGCGCGCGACGCGGCGCACCGCCTCCACGCCCTGGCGATGGCCCGCGATACGCGGCAGCAGCCGCTTCTTCGCCCAGCGGCCGTTGCCATCCATGATGATCGCGACGTGGCGGGGCGGCGGCGTCTCGCCGCCCGAAGCGGAAGCCAGCTTAACGGCCACCGCGCCCTGCCCTTTCGGCCGCACCAGACCCCCCGGCGCGGATCACTTGCCCAGGATTTCCTTTTCCTTCGCCGCCGCCGCCGCGTCGATATCGGCGATCGTCGCGTCGGTCAGCTTCTGGACCTCGGTCTCGTGGCGCTTGCGCTCGTCTTCGCCGAACACGCCCTTCTTCTCGTCGGTCTTGAGGCTGTCCATGCCGTCGCGACGCACGTTGCGCGCGGCAATGCGGGCCTTCTCGGCATACTGGTTGGCGAGCTTGGCGAGCTCCTTGCGGCGCTCCTCGGTCAGGTCGGGGATCGGCAGACGCAGCGTCTGGCCGTCGACGATCGGGTTGAGGCCGAGACCGGCCGATCGGATCGCCTTGTCGACGGGGCCGACATTCGACTTGTCCCAGACCTGTACCGAAAGCATGCGCGGCTCGGGCGCCGAAACGGTTGCAACCTGGGTGATCGGCATGTGCGAGCCATAGACCTCGACGGTCACGGGATCGAGCAGCGTGGTCGATGCGCGCCCGGTGCGCAGACCGACGAGATCGTGCTTGAGCGATTCCACGGCACCGGTCATGCGGCGCTCGAGATCTGCCTTGTCGTAAGCGGCCATTTTCGGCGTTCCTTGAAGCTTGTGTACGTTGAATTACGCGGCGTTCGCGTCCTGGACGATGGTGGAAGTCCCCTCGCCCCGGAGCACCGAGGCGAGGTTGCCCTCACCGCGGATGTTGAACACCACGATCGGAATATGATTGTCGCGGCACAGCGCGACGGCAGAGGCATCCATCACCTTCAGATTGTCGGCAAGGACGCGGTCGTAGCTGAGCGTCTCGTAGCGCGTGGCAGTCGGCACCTTCTTGGGATCGGCATCGTACACGCCATCGACCGAGGTGCCCTTGAACAGCGCGTCGCACTTCATCTCGGCTGCCCGCAGCGCCGCCGTTGTGTCGGTGGTGAAGAACGGGAGGCCGGTGCCCGCCGCGAAAAGCACGACGCGGCCCTTCTCCATGTGCCGTTCGGCGCGGCGGCGGATATAGGGCTCGCACACGCTGGCCATCGGGATGGCGGACTGGACGCGGGTTTCGACGCCCACCTTTTCGAGCGCGTTCTGCATAGCGAGCGCGTTCATCACCGTCGCCAGCATGCCCATGTAATCGGCGCTGGCGCGGTCGAAGCCCTGCGCGGCGCCTGCGATGCCGCGGAAGATGTTGCCGCCGCCCACGGTCATGCAGATTTCGAGGCCGCTTTCCTTGGCTTCCTTCACCTCGAGCGCGACACGTTCGCAGGTCTCGGGATCGATGCCGAACTGGCCCTGGCCCATCAGGACCTCCCCCGACAGCTTGAGAAGAATGCGGCGGAAGGTCGGTGCGGTCATGATAATCCTGAAAGTCTGTGGAGCGGACAGCGAAGCGGCGCGGACCCTAGAGGAGCCGCGCCGCGCGAACAAGCGGGGATGCCGGAGAAAGGCCGCCGAAACGACCTTCCCCGACGCACCCGATTACTTGGTGAGACCAGCCGTCGCCGCCACTTCGGCAGCGAAGTCGCTCTCTTCCTTCTCGATGCCTTCGCCGAGCTGGAAGCGGACATAGTCCTTCAGCACGATCGCCGAGCCCGAGTCCTTCGCCGCCTTGGCGATGACGTCCGACACCGGGGTCTTGCCGTCCATCACGAACAGCTGGCTGAGCAGGGCGTTTTCCTTGGCGAACTTCTTCACCGCGCCGTCGACCATCTTCTCGATGATCTCGGCCGGCTTGCCGCTCTCGGAAGCCTTCTCGGCCGCGATGGCGCGCTCACGCGCGAGCACGTCCTGGTCCAGGCCGCTCTCGTCCAGCGCCAGCGGGAAGGCGGCGGCGATGTGCATCGCCAGCTGCTTGCCGAGCGGCTCGAGCACGTCGACACCGGCTTCCGATTCGAGCGCGACGAGCACGCCGATCTTGCCGAGGCCCGGGGCCGCCGCATTGTGGACGTACGGGATCACCGCGCCGTTTGCGACTTCGACCTTCTTGGCGCGACGAAGCACCTGATTCTCGCCGATGGTGGCGATGTTGGCGGTCAGCGTCTCGTCGACGGTCTGGCCCGATTCCATCTTCGCGCCCTTGATCGTCGCGATGTCGTCACCGGCTTCCAGCGCCAGCGCGGTGGTCTCGCGCACGAAGTTCTGGAAGATCTCGTTCTTGGCGACGAAGTCGGTCTGCGAGTTCACCTCGACGGCGACACCCTTGGTGCCGGCGACGGCCAGGCCGACCAGGCCTTCGGCAGCCGTGCGGCTCGACTTCTTGGCGGCAGCGGCGAGGCCCTTTGCGCGCAGCCAGTCGGCAGCGGCTTCCATGTCACCGTTGGTCTCGGAGAGCGCCTTCTTGCAATCCATCATGCCGGCGCCGCTCTTTTCGCGGAGTTCCTTGACGGCGGCTGCAGTGATCTCGGCCATGTCTCTATTCCTCAGTTAAAAGTCGGGCGGAGCAGTGCGCGTTGCCCTGCCCCGCCCCGATTACGGTTCGATGACGCGGGCAATCAGCCTTCGACGGCTTCCTCGACCGGCGGCTGCTCGGCAGCACCGAAGTCATAGCCCTGCTGCATCAGCGCCTCGCGGCCGCCGCGGGTCGCGGCGATGGCGATGGCTTCGCAGTAGAGGCGAATGGCGCGGCTGGCGTCGTCGTTGCCCGGGACCGGGAACGCGATGCCGTCCGGCGAAACGTTCGAGTCGAGCACGGCGACGACGGGGATGCCGAGGGTATTGGCTTCCTTGATCGCCAGCTCTTCCTTGTTCGCGTCGATCACGAACATGATGTCGGGGATGCCGCCCATGTCGCGGATGCCGCCGAGCGAGAGCTCGAGCTTGTCGCGCTCGCGGGTGAGCTGCAGCACTTCCTTCTTGGTGAGGCCGTGCGTGTCGCCCGACAGCTGCTCTTCGAGCGTCTTGAGGCGCTTGATCGAGTTGCTGATGGTCTTCCAGTTGGTGAGCATGCCGCCCAGCCAGCGGTGGTTGACGAAGTGCTGACCCGCACGACGCGCGGCGTCGGCGATCGGCTCCTGCGCCTGGCGCTTGGTGCCGACGAACAGCACCTTGCCGCCGGCGGCGACGGTCGAGCTGACGAACTCGAGAGCGCGCGCGAAGAGCGGGACGGTCTGCGACAGGTCGATGATGTGAACGCCGTTGCGCTCACCGAAGATGTAGGGCTTCATCTTCGGGTTCCAGCGGTGGGTCTGGTGACCGAAGTGCGCGCCCGACTCGAGCAGCTGCTGCATGGAGACGACAGGTGCCGCCATAGGGATAACTCCTTCCGGTTGGTCCTCTGGGAAGCAGGAATCCGGACAGATCCGGACACCGGGTTATGACGCTTCCCATGCGGGGTTGAGGCGGGCCGCTTAGTCGATCTTCCGAGATCACACAAGCTGGAACATTGTCGGAACATCGCTTGACGGCGGAACAGGGATAGAACATAAAGCGATCAGAACGCGATGGATGGAACAGGCTTGAGCCTCGGCGGTTCGAGGATCTTGGGTTCCGCTGGGATCGGCGTTGAAGATCAGGAGCCGGGTAATGACTGGATTCGCTGTCTTTCTACTGTTCGGGTCGTCGCTGATGGCGGCATGCTGGACGCTCTACACAAGCATTCATCCCCAGCTGCACCGCTTCGCCGAATTGTTCGGCTGGACGCGGCCGGTAGCACTTCCTGCCCCCTCGCCGCGCCTCTCCCGGGTCAGGGTGCAGTCGGTTCCGGCGCGGATGCCACGCCTCCGTCCGCAGCGCGCAGTCGCCTGATCCTGCGATAGGAACGCATGCTGAACGGGATGCTGACGAGGTAGGCGATCGCCACGATCGCCAGCGTCGTCCAGGGAGCAGAAACCAGGGCAGCGGCGAGCGCGACCAGCACCGCAATGGCTTCAAAACGAACGTTCTGGCGAAGGCGAATCTTCGGCCCAAATGTTGCCACGCTGGACACCATCAGGATGGCGATGAGTACGGTCCAGACGGCGATCGCCACGGGTGCGCGGGTCAAGGGCTCGCCGGTCCATAGCCAGAGATAAAGCGGGGTCAGCGCCAGGGCAGCGCCGGCAGGCGCCGGAACCCCGGTAAGGAATCCAGCCGACTTGTGCGGCTGTTCGGCCATGTCGATCTGCGCGTTGAAGCGAGCAAGCCGCAAGGCACAGAATAGCGCGTGCAGCAGTGCGACCAGCCAACCGAAACGGCCCAGCGCCTGCAGCGACCAGAGATAGAGGATCAGCGCCGGCGCAACTCCGAAGGAGATCGCGTCGGACAGGCTGTCCAGTTCCGCACCGAAGCGGCTTTCGGCACGCACCAGCCGGGCAATCCGGCCATCGATACCATCGAGCACCGCCGCAGCCAGCACCATCAGCACCGCGGCCTCCCAGTTGCCCAGGATCGCGAAGCGTATTCCGGTAAGGCCCGAGCACAGGGCCAGCGCGGTAACGGCGTTGGGCAAGACGGCGCGCAGCGGAATGCCGCGCGGCATGGCGGGCTTGCGCCCCAACCCGCGCGCAATGCGCGGGCGACGATCGGTCATTGCGCCACCCCGGTGGCGTTCTGGATGTTGCGACGGGCGATGATCGTCTCGCCGGCGATGGTGCGCTGGCCGAGGATGACCTGCGCGCCATATTCCTCAGGCAGGAACACGTCGACGCGGCTGCCAAAACGGATCAGGCCGATACGCTGGCCGGCAACCACCATGTCACCCGGCTTGACGAAGGCGACGATACGGCGCGCGACCAGACCGGCGATCTGGGTGAAGCCGATGCGCAGTCCGTCGCGATCCTCGACCACCATGTGCTGGCGCTCATTCTCGTCGCTGGCTTTGTCGAGATCGGCGTTGAGGAACTTGCCGGAAATGTAGATCACATGGCGGATCGTGCCGGTGATGGGCGTGCGGTTCACATGCACGTCGAATACGCTCATGAAGATCGAGACGCGAACCATCGGCTCGGTGCCAAGGGCATGCGGCCCGGCCAGTTCGGGGGGCAGCGCAACGCGCTGGATCATGGTGACGAGACCATCGGCGGGAGCGACGAGCACGCCCTCCTCCACGGGTGTCACGCGAACAGGATCCCGGAAGAAGGCGGCAACGCCAAGCGTCAGGAATAGGAGCGGCCAGGTGAGGACGTCCCACACCCAGAGGCTGGCAAGCGCGATCGCAGCGGCGATCAGCACATATTTGCGGCCTTCGGGGTGGATATCGGGGAAACGCCACTTCACCGTCGAGGTAGCGACAGGAGGCTTATCGAGCGATGTCATGCGCCTGGGTGTAGCCGCCCGGCCGGGTTTTTCCTAGCGTATCGTGTACGCCGTTCATATCCGGGGCAACAAAGCGCCTCTCCGGCGTTGTTCCCTGGCCAGGATCGGGACCAATTTGCGCTGCCATCGCTTGCATGTTGGACGGAATTTGCGCAGGCGATGTCTCTGAAGCGTAATATTTTCGTAAGGACGCCCATGCCCCCTTCGACCGCCACCGCCAAGCGCCGCAGCACTCGCCGCAGCCGCCCCGCCGGTGTGCCCTCCCCCACCATGTTTTTCCTGCAGCAGTTCCTCAAGCGGCCGGTGATGGTGGGCGCGGTCGCCCAATCCTCGGGCCGACTGATTCGCCGGATGCTGAGCAAGGTCGACTGGGCGAACACCAAGCTGTTCGTCGAATATGGGCCTGGCGTCGGCACCTTCAGCCGCCCGATCCTCGATCGCCTCGCACCGGACGGCAAGCTGATCGTGATCGATACCAACCCCGATTTCATCCGCTACCTGCGCCAGTCGATCGACGATCCGCGCTTCGTCGCGGTGCTCGGCTCGGCGGCCGACGTGCAGAAGATCGTGCGTGACAATGGCTTCGAGCAGGCAGACTATATCGCGTCGGGCCTGCCCTTCTCCACCCTGCCGGACGGCATCGGTGACGCGATCGCCAGGGCAACCCGCGAGATCCTGCGCCCCGGCGGCGCCTTCCTCGTCTACCAGTACAACCCCAATGTCCGGAACTTCCTGACGCCGCATTGGGACAATATCGAGCACGAGATGGAATGGTGGAACATCCCGCCGGCCCAGCTCTGGTGGGCCTGGAAGGACTGATCGCTTCAGAGCGCATATCAAAAAGGGCGACCATGGCATTCCACGGTCGCCCTTTTTGTTGTCAGAGACTGCGGGGCGACGGCGACGCCGCCCGCGCGGATGTCACCAGTTCCACATCGTCCCGTCTTCCAGGCGGGCCACTGGCAGATAGGCGGGCTTGTACGGATATTTCGCCGCAAGTTCCTCGTCGATGTCGACGCCGTGGCCCGGCGCCTCGCCGCAGAACAGATAGCCCTTGTCGAAGTGATAGTCGTGCGAGAACACCGCATCCGTCTCTTCGGAATGGCGCATATATTCCTGGATGCCGAAATTGGGGACCCAGGTGTCGAAGTGCAGCGCACAGCCCATCGTCACCGGCGACAGGTCGGTCGCACCGTGGCAGCCGGTGCGAATCTGATACAGGCTCGCGAGATCCGCGAGGCGGCGCAGGTGCGTCAGGCCGCCGGCACCGACCACCGTGGCGCGCAGATAGTCGATAAGCTGGTTCTGGATCAGGTCCTTGGCGTCCCAGATCGTGTTGAAGATCTCGCCCACCGCCAGTGGCGTGACGGTGTGCTGGCGGATCAGCTTGAACGCTTCCTGGTTCTCGGCCGGGGTGACGTCTTCCAGCCAGAACAACTGATAGGGCTCGAGCATCTTGCCGAGATTGGCCGCTTCCTGCGGGGTGTAGCGGTGGTGGCCGTCATGCAGCAGATGATGATCGAAGCCATAGGTCGCGCGCAGCTTCTCGAACAGCTTGGGTACGTAGTTGAGCGCCTTGCGCGTGTCCCAACCGGTCACCGATGGCAGGGCCGCATCGGCGGGCTCATAATAGAGCTTGCCACGGCCGACCCCGTACGCGTCCTTGATGCCCGGAACGCCGGTCTGGGCGCGGATCGCCTTATATCCCATGTCGATATACTGGCCGACCGCGTCGACCGTCTCGTCGATGTCGCTGCCATTGGCATGACCATAGACCATCACGCCGTCGCGGCTGCGGCCGCCAAGCAACTGATAGACCGGCATGCCGGCCATCTTGCCCTTGATGTCCCACAGCGCCATGTCGACCGCGGCGATCGCCCGCATCGTCACCGGACCGCGACGCCAATAGGCCCCGCGATAGAGATACTGCCAGATGTCCTCGATCCGGCGCGGATCCATGCCGATCAGGCACGGGATCACGTGATCCTCGAGATAGGACACTACCGAAAGCTCGCGACCGTTCAGCGTGCCGTCGCCGATGCCGTACACGCCCTGATCGGTATGGATCTTCAGTGTCACGAAATTGCGGCCGGGGCAGGTTACGATAACCTTGGCCGAAACGATCTTCATGGAGCTACCCCTGCTAGGCTGAGCGTTACAATCGGCCTGACCAATTCCGCCAGCACTGTCAAGCGCGGGAAGATTGGCCAGACAAAGATTGTCCCAACCCTAAGCCTGCTACACCTAAGCTTTCCTCAACGCGCCGGTGACAGCGTGACGAGGGCAACGTCGTTGGTATTCAGCGGCAGGCGATACGAGAGGCGACCGCTGCGGCCGACCAGCACCATCGCGTCCTGCGGCACATCCCGGGTGAGCCCTTCGAGTTCGGCACGCTGCGCCGGCGACAATGTCTTGGGCATGCCCATGTCGATATAGGCCGAATAGGCATCATTGTGGCGATAGCCGGTGCGCTGCACGCGCAGGCGATATTTGCCGGGCTTGAGGCCCGATACCGCCAGTTCGGCCGCAGCCTCTGCCGTGGCCGGCACGATCCGGGTGTAGAAGGGGCGGTTGCTGACTTTCTGCTCGGGCTGGTGCCAATCCCAGATCAGCGCAACCACCTGATCGCCGTTCCGTGCGGCAAGGCTGTAGCTGTCGCTCGTGGCGAGTGCGCGCCCGCGCACGGCGTTCAGATATTTGTAGGCGAACCAGGCAGGCTTTCGAATGCCCTCCCGATTCATCAGGCCGAAGCCGCCATGGAACGGCGTCGGCGGCGGGCCGGGCTCTTCGAACAGATCGGTATAGGTCCAGTAGCTCATGCCCTGAACCGCCCCGGCCACGCCCTTGAGCTTGGTAAGGATGTACGGGGCGCTGACATAGCTGTCGTGCACGGCGTCTCGCGGGGTGTAGCTGGTGCTCCACTCGGTGAAGAACAGCGGCAGCGTCGGAAAAGGCGAGGCGGCGATTTCCTTGCGCACCTTGCGTACGTCGCCGATGATCGCGTCCCTGCTCGGCGAAAGCTTGGTATCCTGCTCCCCCTTCTCGTCCAGGAAGCCGCCATCGACGCCATAGGTGTGGGTCGTCACGAAATCGACGGGCACCTTGCTTGCTGCGACATGGGCGAGAAACTCCGGAACCCAGGCAGCACCCGCGGTCGACGGGCCGCCGACGCGGAGCGCGGGATCCACCGCCTTCAACGTACGGGCTGTCACGTCATACAGTTCGAAATAGGCCTTTTGATCAGCCTTCTCCCAAAAGCCGTCCAAATTGGGCTCGTTCCACACCTCGAAATACCAGCTGCGCACCTCCTGCCGGCCGTAGCGCTGGAGCAGGTGGCGGGCAAAGGCGTCGATCAGGTCGCGCCAGCCGTCCAGCCGGGGATGCGAGGTATTGCCCTTCCAGTAGAAGATGCTGGCATCGGAGGTCTTGAGCGCTTCGGGCGTGAACCCAAGCTCGACGAACGGCTTGATCTTCTTGGCAAGCAGATCGTCATAGAGCCGATCGATGCCGGACCAGTCATAGACGACGCGATCCCCCTGCCGTTGCACGGTTTTCAACACGTCATGAAAGATGGCGTGAAAGCGGATGTACCGAAAGCCGAGTTCGGGCACGGCGGTGGCGAGCTGCGCCTGGCTGTCGGCGCGGGCCAGGGTGCCTGGGAAGTCGGAGCCGATCGACAGGTCGAAGAACCGGTCCACTGGCCCCAGCGGTTTTGCCGCATCGATGCGGATGGCGCGCTGTTGCGCCTGGGCAGCGGTGCCCCCGAGCAGCGCCGCAGCCATGGCAAGCGCCGATATCCCTCTACGCACGATACCCTCTCCCAATTCCGTTAGCGCTACCACCCTGCCCGTCCCGCCATGCGAAGACAAGCCTTTCGCCACGCGGGGAATGTATCCCGGCATGGCGACTAGGGGGGTCGGCGAAGAGAGGGCGGCCCGAACGCCGTTATTCTTGTATCGGAAGTCTCGTACGGGAAGCCTAGAAAGCAGGACGCCCATAGTCCTGGCGGGTTACCGGGTGGCTCGACGAGAGCCCGCCGTCGACCGCGATCGCCTGCCCGTTCACATAGCTCGCCGCATCGGAGGCCAGGAACAGCGCGACCTGCGCGATCTCCTCCGGTCGTCCTGCGCGGCGCAGCGGATTGAGCTGGCCGAGCTTGTCTTCCTTGCCGCTTTCGCGGGCATAGTCGAAGGCGCGCTGGGTCATCCCGGTTTCGATCAGACCCGGACAGATCGCGTTGACCCGCACGCCAGAGGTTGCGAGTTGCTGGGCAGCGGTCTGAACAAGGTTGATAACGCCGGCCTTCGAGGCGGAATATGGTGTTCCACCCGCCCCGGATCGCAGCCCCGCGACGCTCGCGGTGCACAGGATGGCGCCGCCGCCGCGTTCGACGATGCGCGGCGCAGCATGCTTGATGGCCAGCGCCGGACCGATAAGATTGATCCGCAGCACCTCCGCCCAAAGCGCTACATCTGCGTCTAAAATGCCAGCCACGCCACCCGAGATTCCGGCATTGGCGTAAAAAACGTCGATGCCGCCGAAGCGCGCGCAGGCAGCGTCGACCAGTCGCTGCACATCCCCCTCGTCGCCGGCGTCCATTTCCAGCGCCAGCGCATCGGGCAGACCCGCGACGGCCGCCTGCACCGCCGGCACCCGATCTGCTGCAACCACCTGCGCACCTGCAGCGGCGAATGCCCGAACCGTTGCCAGCCCGATGCCCGAAGCGGCACCCGTCACCACCGCTACCCTGCCCGCAAAATTCATGCGCCTGCCCTTTGCGCGAAATGCCATGCCGATCCCGCTAGGCCCGGCAGCCGTTCCACCGTCGCCGCCGCCTGCGCGCTCGAGGCATTGCCGTCGATCATCCGCTTCTTGATGCCCTGCACGATGCCGGTGAGCCGGAACAGGTTGTAGGCAAAGTACCAGTCGAGATCGGGAACGCCGTCCCGATCGGTCGCAGCACAGTAGCGCGCGACCATTGCCTCGATGGTGGGGATCCCCGTTTCGGGCCCGGCCAGTCCCTTGACGCCGGATCGCCCCTCCGGCTCGGTCACCCAGTTCATCAAAAAATAGGAGAAATCGGCGAGCGGATCGCCGAGCGTCGACAGCTCCCAGTCCAGTACGGCCAGCACCCGGGGCCGATCGGACGCGAAGATCATGTTGTCGATGCGATAGTCGCCATGCACGATGCTCGTGCGGGTCTGTACGGGCACGGTGCGCGGGAGGAAGTCGATCAGCCGTTCGACCTCCGGCAGATCGTCCGTCTGGCTCGCACGATATTGGCGCGTCCATCGCTCGACCTGGCGGGCGAAATAATTGCCGGGCTTCCCATAGTCGCCCAGCCCGACGGTCTCCGGATCGATCCGGTGCAGTGCGGCCAGCGTGTCGACGATCGCTTCGTAGATCGCCGTTCGGTCGGCGGGCGCCATGCCGGGGAGCGCACCGTCCCACAGTGTGCGTCCCTCGATCATTTCCATCAGATAGAAGGGTGCGCCGATAACCTGCCGATCCTCGCACAGGGCATAGGGTCGCGCGACAGGAAAGCCTGCGGGATGCAAGGCCGAGATCAATCGATATTCGCGCTCCACCGCATGGGCGGAGGGCAGGATCGTACCGAACGGCTTGCGGCGAAGAACATAGTTTCCCGTGGGTGTTTCAACGCGGTAGGTCGGATTGCTCTGCCCTCCTGGGAACTTTGTGATGCTTGCCGGACCGGTGAAGCCTGCAACCTGCGCCTCGGCCCAGGCCGCGAACCGCGTGGCATCGAGATCGCTCATGCGAATTCGATCACCGAGCGGACGCTGGTGCCCTGGCGAAGCTTCTCCAGCGCCTCGTTCACCTGCGGCAGGCGGATCCGTTCGGCGACCATGGTGTCAAGATCGAGCACCCCGTCGAGATACAGTTGCACCAGCCGCGGCATGTCGATCGGAAAGCGCGTGCTGCCCAGCAGCGAGCCCTGAATCTTCTTTCCCGTGAGGAAGCTGGGGCCCGGCAGCGTCACGTTCTGGCCCGGTGCGATCATGCCGAGAATCGTTGCGGTGCCGCCCCGACGCAGGATCTGCCAGGCGAGCTCGGCGGTGGAAGGCCGACCTACCGCTTCGATCGCATAATGCACACCACCACCGGTAAGTCCGAGCAACTGTTTGACGATGCCGTTGGCGCCCGGATCGAACGCATGGGTGGCCCCCATCTTCTGCGCCAGCGCACGCTTCTCTTCGATAGGATCGAGCGCGATGATCTGTCCGGCCCCGGCGATCTTCGCGGCGTTGATCGCCGCAAGGCCGATGCCGCCTGCTCCAATCACCGCCACGCTCTCGCCTGGGCGTACCCGGCTGTCGTTGAAGATCGACCCCGCCCCCGTGATCACCGCGCAGCCGAGCAGCGCGGCGCGGTCCAGCGGCATGTCCTTGCTGATCGACACACAGGCATTTTCGTGGACCAGCATCATCTCTGCAAAGGCCGAGAGGTTCAGGAAGGGGGCGAGCGGCGTCCCTCCGGCGAGCTTCAGCCTGGGTTCGGCATCCGCGGCGCGCCGTGTCGACGGGTCGACGCACAGCGACGGGCGGCCGGTCACGCACATCTCGCAAGACCCGCAAAAAGCGGTGAGGAAGGTGATGACGTGATCGCCGGGGCGCAGTCGGGCGACATCGGATCCTACCGCTTCCACCACGCCCGCCGCCTCATGTCCGGGGACGGTCGGCACAGGATGCGGGAATGCGCCGTCGACGAAGTGGAGGTCGGATCGGCATACCCCCACCGCCGCGGTGCGGATCAGCACCTCGCGTGGGCCCGGTTTGGAGACCTGCACTTCCTCGATCTGGAGCGGGGTCTTGGCTTCGAACAGAACGGCAGCCTTCATGAATCCCCCCTTAGCGGCTGACGCCGAGGTCGCCGGAGCTCGCCCGGTCGCTCCTGCGCGCGCCATATTTGCCGAACTCGGCGCGAGCGATGGCGCGGGCATGGACCTCGTCCGGCCCGTCGGCGAGGCGCAGCGTGCGGACGCTGCCCCAATTGTGCGCCAGATCGAAATCATCGCTCACGCCGGCACCGCCATGCGCCTGGATCGCATCGTCGAGGATCTGCAGCGCCATGGCGGGCGCCTGGACCTTGATCATCGCGATCTCGAGCTGCGCCGCCTTGTTCCCTGCCTTGTCCATCATGTCGGCGGCCTTGAGACACAGCAGCCGGGTCATCTCGATGTCGATGCGGGCGCGGGCGATGCGCTGCTCCCAGATCGAATGGTCGGCGATCGGCTTGCCGAACGCGACGCGCGAGACGAGCCGCTTCGCCATGGCGGCGATGGCCTCTTCGGCAACCCCGATCGTGCGCATGCAGTGATGGATGCGGCCCGGCCCCAACCTTCCTTGCGCGATCTCGAAGCCCCGGCCCTCGCCGAGCAGCAGGTTCTTCGCCGGCACGCGCACATCGCGCAGCACGATTTCGGCATGGCCGTGCGGCGCATGATCATACCCGAAAACCGAAAGCATTCGCTCGATGGTTACGCCGGGCGTGTCGAGCGGCACCAGGATCATGCTCTGCTGGGCATGCTTCGCGGCGCCGAGATCAGTCTTCCCCATCAGGATCGCGATCTTGCAGCGCGGATCGCCCGCGCCGGAGGACCACCATTTCCGGCCGTTGACCACATAATGGTCGCCGTCACGCTCGATCCGCGTTTCGATGTTGGTGGCGTCCGACGAGGCAACCGCCGGCTCGGTCATCAGGAAGGCCGAGCGGATCTCGCCCTGCATCAGCGGCGCAAGCCACGCGTCCTTTTGCGCCCGCGTGCCGTAGCGGTGCAAGACTTCCATGTTGCCGGTATCCGGCGCCGAGCAGTTGAATATTTCGGACGCCCAGCCAACCCGCCCCATCTCCTCGGCGCACAGCGCATATTCCAGATTGGTGAGTTGCTCGCCTTCGAACACGAAGCTGTCGTCGACGTGCGACTGGCCCGAATGGGGCGGCATGAAGAAATTCCACAGACCCGCGGCCTTGGCGCGCCCCTTCACCTCTTCCAGCACCGGGTTTACCGACCAGCGATCGGCGGCTGCCGCGGCCGCGCGATAATCGGCTTCCCGCGGACGAATCTCGGCGTCGATAAAGGCCTTCACCCGATCGCGGAAATGGGTCTCGCGCGCGCTCAGCGTGAAGTCCATGGCATCGCTCTCCTGTCATTCTTCAGGTCGAGCCTATACCGTACCCAATATTCGGTAAAGGCCCGCGCCGCATCAAAATGAGCACACGCAATGTTCAAAAAATCATTTTGGCGCGCGGCGGAAACGGCTAAGCTGTCGTGATGCAATCGTCGCCCAAGATCGAGACCACCAATACCAAGCGGTTCCAGGCCAAGCGCGACGCGATCCTTGCCGCCGCCGCCGCCGCGATCAACGAGCAGAGCGCCAAGGGCATGACCTTTGCCGATGTCGCGCGCCGCGTAGGACTGAACACGACCTCGGTCACCTATTATTTCAAACGCAAGGAGGATCTCGCCGCGGCCGCGTTCGAGCAGACGCTGGCGTGGCTGGATGCGATCCTCGATCAGGCACTGGCCGAGCCCACGCCCGAGGCGCGCGTGGCAAGGTTCCTCGGCATCAACATGGAGCGGCTCGCGCGCATCGCGCAGGGCGAGGAGCAGGCCGTTGCCATTCTCTCGGACCTGCGCGCCATGGAGGAGCCGCTCAAGGGCAAGCTGCTCACGGGGTGGCGCAACGTGTTCCGCAAGACCCGCAGCCTGTGGGGCACCGAGGGCAGCCGCGCCGAGACCGACCTGCGCGGCGCGCGCGCGCACGTGCTGCTCGAAAACAGTTTCTGGCTGAACGCCTGGATGTCACGGTACGAGCTCGACGAATATCCGCGCGTAGAAGCGCGCCTGATGGACGTGTTCCGCCACGGCATCGCCGCCCCCGGCCAGCACTGGGCGCCGGCGCTGTTCGAGCTGGTGCATGAAGAGCCGGAACCCGGGCGCGAGGCGTTTCTGCTCGCGGCGACGCGGCTGATCAACGAACTGGGCTATCGTGGCGCGTCCGTCCAGCGAATCGCGTCCGAGCTCAACGTCACCAAGGGCAGCTTCTACCACCATCTCGATGCCAAGGACGATCTGGTCATCGCCTGCTACAAGCGCAGCTTCGACATCCTTGCGGACGCGCAGCGGCTGGCCGAGAGCCATGCCGGCAGCCATTGGCAGCGGCTTGAAAGCACCGTTGCGACACTGCTGGACTATCAGTTCTCGGAACGGGGGCCGCTGCTGCGCACCACCGCGCTGTCGGGCCTGCCGGTGGCGGTCCGCAACACGATGCTCGATCGCTCGAACCGGATCGCGCGCCGGTTCGCCGGCATGCTGTCGGATGGCATCGCCGAGGGCACGATCCGTCCGATCGATCCGCTGGTGGCCAGCCAGGCGGTGATGGCGCTGCAGAACGCCGCCTTCGACATGCGAAAATGGGCGAGCACCATGCCCCGCGAGCGGGCGGTGACCTTTTATGCCTCCACCCTAGCCTTCGGCTTGTTCGACGATCGGGTGCTGGCAGACTGACGTTACCGCCTGGGGTGAAACACTGCCCCTCGCCCGGCAAAGCCTGCGGGCGCGCCAGAGGATTGCACCTCCAGCAAAACCTGGGTCATGCCCGGGGACAGGCGGGCGCTGCGGATTGCCGTCGCTGCAACGACCGCATGCAGGGCCTCCGCGCCTTCATGCTCCGGGGGGCGCGCCAACAGGGCTACAGGCCCCATGGCGGCAGGATCAACGGACGAAGCCGGCAACTTGGTCAGTGTCATCCGCTTCCTCCTGGTAGATGCGGTGCCAATAATCCCTTCTTCATTTAGACGAACGATCCGTTAACGAGCATTTTTGCGGACTATTTCGTCGCGAAGCCATGCCGGCACTTTTCGCGGACAAAAAATGAGGCCGAAGGGTTACCCCTCCGGCCCAGTGCTTTCCTCCCCAGGAAAGGCGTCAGAAGCGGGTGCGCAGCGTGATGCCGTAGGTGCGCGGCTCGGCGAGATAGGCCGAGAAGAGCTGGCGACCGCCCGGATATTGCGGATCGGTGAAGGGCGCGCCGGTCGCGCCTTCCTGGAAGGGCGAATTGAACACGACCTGGGTATAATTCTGGTTGAGCAGGTTCTGTGCCCAAAGCTCGATCGCCCAGCGCTCGTCCTTGCCGCGAATGCCGATTCGGCCGTTCACCAGCGCGTAGCCGTCCTGAATCTTCTGCGGGAAGAGGTCCGATCCGGTATTATAGTCGCTGGTCATGCGGGTGTCGAAATAGATGAGCCCGCTGAGCCCCGAATTGCCGAGCTGCGGCGTCCACGCCACGGATGCCGTGGTCACGACCTTGGGCGCATTGGACAATTGCTGCCCCGGCAGCAGGCGCAGCGCCTGATCGAGCGGGGCACCGGTATCGCTGCCGACCAGCTGGTTGCGGTAATGCGTGTCGGCATAGGTGAGACCCAGGCCGACGCGGAAGTCGCGGGCCGGGACCAGCGATGCCTCGAGCTCGACACCCTGCGATACCACGCCGTAGCTGGTGTTCGACGCCGAGCAGGCGCCGGTGGTAGCCGCCGCCGCATTATAGTTGCTGGCGGTGGTGAACTTGCTCTGGTCGCGGTCGCCGCCGTCCAGGCCTGCGGTGCAGCCGTTGATGTTCTGCACTAGGAAGACCGTGCCGTTGAACGTGTTCAGCTGGAAGTTCTTGAACTGCTGGCGGAAAGCCGAGACGTTCAGGCTGAACTTCCGGGTTGAGTATTTGAGGCCGATTTCGAAGGCATCGTTGGTTTCGGGCGCGAATTGCAGCGCGCTGGTCAATGCCTGTGCCCCGCCGACCGAGGCGAAGGTGACGATGGGCGCCTTGAGCGCCGACTTGTCGAGGTTGAAACCGCCGGCCTTGTAGCCGCGCGAATAGCTGCCGTAGAGCAGCAGGTCGTCGGTGGGCTTGTAGGAAAGGATCGCCGTCCCGGTGAACTGGTCCTCCTTGCGGGTGTCGCGGATCGAAACGCCGTTCAGCTCCGAGGTGGAGTTGCCCTGGCAGGACAGGCCGATGATCGCGTCAACGACGCCGGTCAGCGATGCGACGGAGCGCAGCGGCAGCAGCGACGACTGGTTGGCGACGCAGGCCGTGTTGTCATTGCCGAAGGTGGCGTTCAGTCGCTTGCGCTCGTTGGTGTACCGAAGGCCGACGGTGAGGTCCAAGCCCGTGGTGACGTGGAAGATGTTGTGGGTGAACAGCGCCCAGTTGCGGCTGTTCTGCTTGAACAGATCGCGCGTGGTGCCGCGATCGTTGATGCCGTCCAGCCGGTCGAACCCGGCGTAGATCAGAGGCGAGGCGGCGCCAAACAGCGCGGGGCGGGCGGCAAGGCATCCCGCCGACGTCGGGCTGTAGAGCGCGGCGAGGCCACCGCCCGAAACGATGCGACAGGTCGCGAAACGGCCATATTGGCTGCCAAACCGCAGGTTATCGACCAGGGTGAGGTCTTCATTGGCGTAATAGCCGCCGACCAGCCAGTCCAGCTTCTCGCCAAAGGCGGTACCGTTCAGTCGCAGCTCCTGGCTGAACGTCTCGAACGCGCGCGACGAATTGGCGTTCGGGGCGCGGTACAGGATGTCGACCGCGCTGTAATCGGTATCCGCACCCTGGCTCGCGAAATAGTTGCGATAGCCGGTAATCGAGGTGAGCTTCACGTCGCCCAAATTCCAGTCGACCTGGACCGACCCGCCCCAATCCTCAGTGATGCCGCCATAGCTGCGGCCGCTCGAGACATAGAGATTGCGGCTATAGGGATCGCTGAACGCCGCCATCGGCTGGCCGAGGTCGCGCAGCACCCGGACGATGTTGTTCGAGGCAGGATCGTTGAGATTGCCGATATAGGGGTTGATCGTGGAGGTGACGTAGGTCGCGCCGCAGCATTCCTCGTTGCGGTGGGTATAGTCGCCGATCACCCGGACGCGAACGTCGCTCGACGGCTCGAACAGCAGCTGGCCCCGCACAAAATAGCGGTCGCGATTGTTCACGTCGCGCTTGTTCGTCACGTCCGTGTAGAAGCCGTCGCGCTTCATGTAGACGCCGTCGAGGCGCCCGGAGAGATGCGCGCTCAGCGGCACGTTGACATAGCCCTGCAGGCGAAGCGCGTTGTAGTTGCCGTAGGTGGCCTCGCCGCCGACCGAGAAATTGGCCTCGGGCATCTTGGAGACGATGTTGATGAGGCCGGCCGAGGCATTGCGCCCGAACAGCGTTCCCTGCGGCCCGCGCAGCACCTCGATACGTTCCAGATCGCCCAGCTCGCTCAGGCCGATACCCGAGCGCGACCGATAGACGCCGTCGATGAACACCGCCACCGAGCTCTCCAGGCCCGGATTGTCACCGACCGTACCGATACCGCGGATTCGCGCCGAGCCGTTGGCCTCGCTGCCCGTCGACGAGACAAGGAGCGACGGCGCCACCTGGTTGAGCGCGCGAATATCGTTGGCGCCGGTCTGCTGCAGCGTCTCCGAGCTTACCGCCGACACGGCCAGCGGCACGTCGGCCAGCGCCTGGGCGCGGCCCTGCGCGGTGACGATGATCTCATTGTCCGATTGGGCCGAGCGTTCGGCGGTATCCTGGGAAGGTGTTGCCGCTTCCTGGGCATAGGCTGGCGCTGCGAGCGCCATGACGAGTGCCGGCACTGCACAGGCCGACATAAGGCGTAGCCGCATAAATATCCTCTCCACCGAGGTTGGAGCATTGTCGCTGCTCCATACCCGAGGCTCGAATACACGCTTTCGTGTCAGCGGCGTCAAGCAAAACTAAAGTTGCAAAATGCGACTTGAATAGAAACGTTGCGCGGAAAGCACAGTGTTGCCGAACCGGATCGGCAAGCCCGCCCTTGTGGCCGCGACAGCCGGCTCCCGCGCCTGCACAGCTGCACATGGCGGGTTCCGGCGCCTCGATGCGGCGCAGCTTCGCTTGCCGCCAACGACAAGCATGTTGGCAACGCCCCCTGCCCCGTTCTACGCTCCGCCGTCCATGCGGGAGGGGAAACCGCCATGCCGTTCCACCATCGTGCCGTGCCGATCGTGCTGGCCGCCGTGCTGATCGATTCGATCGGCTTCGGCGTGATCCTGCCGGTGTTGCCGCGACTGATCGTCAGCCTGTCGCACACCAGCATCGACGATGCCGCGCGCATCGGCGGCTGGATGCTCGCGGCGTTCGCCGTCTCCCAATTCTTTGCCGGACCGATTCTGGGCGCGCTGGGCGACAGCATCGGGCGGCGACCCGTGCTGCTGCTGTCGATGGTAGCCTTTGCGATCGACTATCTGCTGATGGCAGCCGCCCCGACCATCGGCTGGCTGTTCGTCGGGCGTGTTGTCGCCGGCATCGCAGGCGCCGTCTACGGTCCCGCCAATGCCGTGCTTGCCGATGTGACGCCGCCCGAAAAGCGGGGTGCGACCTTTGGCATGATGGGCGCGGCGTTCGGCATCGGCTTTATCCTGGGACCTGCGATCGGCGGGCTGCTCGCAAGCCTTGGACCACGCGCGCCGTTCATCGCCGCGGCCGGGCTCGCCGCGATCAACGCGCTGTGGATCCTGGTGCTGCTGCCCGAGACGATGGCGCCGGAGCGCCGCCGGCCGTTTCGCCTGCGCGACGCCCATGTCCTCGCCGCCTTTCGCCCGCTGTTCGAGGCAGGCAACGCCAAGCCGCTTTTGGCAGCAGCGTTTCTCTGGCAGCTGGCACACATGGTCTATCCCGCAACCTGGGCGTTCTTCGGCGAAATCGCCCTGGGCTGGGACGAACGGATGATCGGGTGGTCCCTTGCTGCCTCGGGCATCTGCATGGCGCTCGTCCAGAGCTTCGTAACCGGCCGCGCGATCGCAGCCTGGGGCGAGGAGCGAACCGTGGTGCTGGGCATGCTTGCCGGCGGTCTCGCCTTTGTTGCCTATTGCCTTGCCCGCGAGACCTGGATGGTCTTCGCGATCATCCCGTTCGCCGCCTTTCAGGGGCTGGCCTTTCCCTCGATCAACGCATTGCTGTCGCGGATGACCGACCCCTCGCGTCAGGGGGCGCTGCAAGGCGGCATGGCGGCACTCAGCAGCGTCGCGCTCATCCTCGGGCCGCTCCTGCTCAGCCAGGCGCTCGCGATCGGCACCGAGCACGGCTTTCGCGCCGGCAATTTCGTGATTGCGGGGCTGCTCGCCTTCGGGGCGCTGCTGCTGATCGAATGGAAGGTCGTGCCGCGGATTGCCCCAATCGCATCCTGAACGCTGCAACCGGGCTGCAACTGTCACGACAAATTGCGACACTTTGGCCGCAGGCATGACAAACGCCTGCGACATGGCGGTGGGAAACCAGCGTTGTGCCGGGGGTCTGCCCCCGCTCCCGGCACCCCATCGCACACGCAGGAGTACAGGATGCTGAAACGTCTCACCCTGGCCGCACTCGGGGCCTCGCTGCTCGCGAGCACGGCCCATGCAGGGCAGGAGGGTCCGCGCGGGCCCCGGCCCGATCCGCTCGCCATGGCCGATACCAACAAGGATGGCGTCGTCACCCGCGAGGAAATGCTGGCGGGGGTCCAGGCCCGGTTCAAGGAAATGGACGCCAACCACGACGGCAAGGTCACGCCGGAGGAGCGCGAGGCGTTCAATGCCGCGATGCGCGCCCGCCTGGGCGGTCGCATGCGTACGCCGAAGGACCTGACGCTCGCGGACGAGCAGGCACGGGCCACCCGCCTGTTCGATCTGGTCGATACCAATCACGACGGCAAGATCGACGCTGCCGAGCGCGCCGCCGCCGCCAAGCGGATGATGGGCATGCGTCGCGGCCCGGGCGGCTGGCGCGGGCAGGACGCCCCCCCGCCCCCGCCGGGCGACATGCCGCCGCCTCCCCCTCCTCCGGCCGACGGCAACTGACGCCAGCCGGAGCAGCCGGGCGGGAGCGTCGCGACCTTCGTCGCTGCCGTCCCCGTCGGAAGTGGAAGCGCACCCCTGTCGCTTTACCGCGAAGGCCGTGGATCTCCTCCCTCCCGCCCGGCTCTTTTCCTCGCGCACAAAGGCGCTACGCTGGTGACCATGTCCGAGGTTCCCCATCTGCTGCTGGTCGACGACGAACGCTCGATCCGCGAGCCGCTTGCCCAATATCTGACCAAGCAGGGCTTCCGCATCACCCAAGCCGGCGATGCGGAGAGCGCGCGGGCACGGCTCAACGCGTATGCGATCGATCTGGTCGTGCTCGACATCATGATGCCGGGCGAGGACGGGCTGAGCCTGTGCCGCCACATCCGCGAAACCAGCGAGACGCCGGTGATCCTGCTGACCGCGCGCAGCGAGGAGACGGATCGCATCGTCGGCCTGGAAATGGGCGCCGACGATTATGTGGTGAAGCCGTTCAGCCCGCGCGAACTTTCCGCCCGCATCAAGGTGGTGCTGCGCCGGTGGTCGGCGGGCGGCGCCAAGCAGCATGCGCCCGAGACCGGGTCTTTCGCCTTTGCCGGCTGGGTGCTTCGCACCGGCGAGCGCACGCTGGTGGATCGCGAGGGCGTGTCGGTACCGCTGTCGACCGGTGAATATAATCTGCTCCACGCGCTGGTGACACGACCGCGCCAGGTGCTCACTCGGGACCAGTTGCTCGATCTTACCCAGGGACGCGAGGCCGCCGCCTTCGATCGGGCGATCGACAACCAGGTGAGCCGGCTGCGCAAGAAGATCGAGCCCGACGCCAAGAACCCCACCATCATCAAGACCGTGTGGGGCGGCGGGTACACGCTGGCGGCCGAGGTCACCCGGCTTTGAAAAGGTTTCTTCCGACCAGTCTCATCGCGCGCATTGCCCTGCTCGTCGCGGCCGCGCTGTTCGTCGCGCAGGCGATCAATTTCGGGCTGCTGCTGCACGAGCGGCAGAAAACCCGGTTCGCGATGGTGATCGTGCCGACCACGACTCGCCTGGCAGACGCCGCGGAGCGACTGCTGGCGCTTCAACGCGAGACCCCGCTGCAGCCGGGCGCAGCAAAGCGCCGCTTCCTGTCCGATCCCAGGACGCATGTCCGCCTGCATGCCGACAATCCGTTTGCCAGCGCGGAACAGTTCCGGCGTGGAGACGTCGAGCGGGATCTACGGCGCGGGCTTGCCGATGCGGGCTTGCGTGCCGGCGGCATCATGGCCGCCCTGCGCCCCGTCGACCCTCGGCGGCTGCTCGACCCCAAGATGGACCCGATCCGCGCCGAACGGCTGCGGCGGATGGGGGCAGAGATGCTCGTCGCCGTCGAGGTGCCTGGCAAGGGGTGGCTCACCCTTTCGACACCCTGGCCGCGTACCGATCACGACCTGATCTGGCAGCTGATCGCGCAAACGCTGATCCTTTACGTCGTCGTCCTGGTGCCGGTGCTGCTCGTCGGCGGCCGCATCGCGCGCCCGTTGCGGACGCTGACCGAAGCGGCACGCACCTTCCGCCCGGGCGACGACGCCGCGCCGATCCGAGAGCGCGGCCCCAGCGACGTCCGCGCGCTCATCGCGGCCTATAATGCGCTCAGCCGGCGCGTGACCACGATGCTCGACGAGAAGGACCGGATGCTGGGCGCGATCGGGCACGATCTGCGCACGCCGCTTCAGGCGCTTCGGGTGCGGATCGAATCGGTCGAGGACGACGACGATCGCACCCGGATGGCCGACACGATCGACGAGATGAGCCGGACGTTGGACGACATCCTGTCGCTGGCCCGCCTCGGCCGGCCCAGCGAACCCAATACGGATGTCGACCTGGGCGCGCTGGTGGATGCGGTGGTCGAGGATTTTCGCGATCTCGACCACGACGTGAAGTTCGAGGAGCCGGCACGCCTCAAGATGCGGTTGCGACCGACGCTGATGCGGCGCGCGGTGCGTAATCTGATCGAGAACGCCGTAAAATATGGCGGCGGCGCCGAGGTGCGGCTGATCCCCGAGCCCCAGCGGGTAACGATCGAGGTGTGCGATCGTGGCCCCGGCATTCCTGCCGAGAAGCTGGAGGCCGTGTTCAACCCCTTCACCCGTCTCGAGGAATCCCGCAACCGCGATACGGGCGGGATCGGCCTTGGCCTGGCGCTGGCGCGTGCAATCGTCAACGATGCGGGCGGGAGCATCGCTCTGGCGAACCGCGCAGGCGGCGGGCTCACCGCCACGATCACGCTGCCACGCTGAGGCGACACCCGCGCCTCCCCTGGGGACGGGCTTGCAATGCGCCATGAAAAAAGGGCCGCGCTTCCGATCGGAAGCGCGGCCCTTTTTCTAGGCAAAGCCCTCGGCAGTTCAGCCGACGATTTCTTCCGGCTGGAAGAAGAACGCGATCTCGATCGCCGCATTCTCTTCCGAATCCGAACCATGGACCGAGTTTGCCTCGATCGACTCGGCCAGTTCCTTGCGGATCGTGCCCGGCTCGGCGTTCGCCGGGTTGGTGGCGCCCATGATGTCACGGTTGCGCTGCACGGCGTTCTCGCCCTCGAGCACCTGTACGACGACCGGACCCGAGATCATGAATTCGACAAGGTCGTTGAAGAAGGGGCGCTCCTTGTGGACGCCGTAGAAGCCCTCGGCTTGCTCGCGGCTCATCTGGATGCGCTTCGAGGCGACGACGCGAAGGCCGGCCTCTTCCAGCATCTTGGTGACGGCGCCGGTCAGGTTGCGGCGGGTGGCATCGGGCTTGATGATCGAAAAGGTCCGGGTCGCGGCCATGGCCGTGCGGCTCCTGTAGTTGGTGATGAAAGGAAGTCGCGGCTCCCTAGTCCTCCGCCGACGTCAATGCAAGCTCAGGCGACTTGGGCCCAGCGGCCATTTTCGTCCTGTCGCCAATAGCGCCGCTCCACGCCGCCGCGATCGCCCAATGCTCGCCAGGCCGCCCGCGCAGCGCCGATGCTTTCCTCATCGAAGAGATGGAAGGCGCGCTCGAAATCGAGTGCCTCGTCACGCCACAGGCCGTCGATCAGCGCCACGTTACGGGCGCCGTTGGCAGCGGCGACCGTGTCCGCAATCAGCGCGGGTTGATCCGCATCCCAGGCCTCACCGGCCTGCCCGTGCGGCAGAAAGCTTGCGGTGCTGTAGCTCCACAGCAACTGGTCGATACGGTTGCGCAGGCTGGGATCGCCGGCGACGATCAGGAGCCGCCCGCCGCTGGCCAGCACCTTTTCGGCGATCGAGGGCAGCACGCGATCGAGCGGCGCCATGGTAAGGTGATAGAAATCGACCTGCATGCGGGTCCCTTAGCCCGGATGTGCGTTTCGGCCAACGCGCCCGCCGTTGCGGATGCGCAATCGCTGCGATAGGGCATGAGCCCGTCTGCCGGGGAGTATCGATAAAGGTGGGAGTTTTCGTGAAGCGCAAGGCCATGTTCTTCCCGGCCGCGCTCGGTCTGTGCCTTGCGGCGCAGGCGCGTGCCCAGCAAGCCCCCGAATCGCGCCCGGTTACCGGCGACGAGATGTCGGTGCCCAACCTGCAGGATCGCCCCGTCGAGCCCGCCCCGCCCTCGCCCACGGCGCTCCCTACCGATCCGAACCAGGTCCAGTTCAGCGCGGACCAGCTCGACTATGATCAGGACAGCGACGTCGTGACCGCGACCGGCGACGTCCGCATGTACCGCGAAAGCAACCGCCTGCGCGCCGACAAGGTGACCTGGGACCGCCGCACCGGCAAGGTGATGGCGACCGGCAACATCGTCGTCGCGAATCCGCAAGGAGACGCGGCATATGGCGACAGCATCGAGCTGACCGACACGCTGAAGGACGGCGTGGTAGACAACATGCTGGTCGTGCTGGAGGCGGGTGGCCGGATCGCGGCGACGCGCGGGTCGCGCAACGACGGTGGGGTGATCACCGTCGAGAACGCCGCCTATACGCCCTGCAGCGTCACCGACAGTTCGGGGTGCCCGAAAGAGCCGTCGTGGAAGATCACCGCCGACCGGGTGGTCTATGATCCTGCCAAGCACCGGCTGCGCTACAAGGGCGCGCGTATCTCGGTGTTCGGCTTCGCCACCCTGCCGCTGCCGGCGTTTTCGCACCCGGCCGGCGGCCAGAGCGATTCCGGCTTCCTGACCCCCGACGCGCGATACAGCCGCACCAACGGCTTCCAGCTCTCGGTGCCCTATTTCTTCAGCTTCGCCCCCAATCGCGACCTGACGGTTACGCCCCGCGTGTTCTCGAACGCGCTGCCGATGCTGCAGGCCGATTACCGTGAGCTCAACAGCCTGGGCTCGTTCCGCCTGCAAGCCTATGGCACCTACAGCCGACGCGCAGACGACCTGACCGTCGCCCCCACCGCCGCCACGCTGCAGAACGACTTTCGCGGCTATATCGACCTGGTCGGCCGCTATCAGCTCGATCCGAACTGGAGCGTTCGTGCCTCGTTCCGCGTCGCCAGCGACCGCACCTTCCTGCGCCGCTACGACATTTCACGCGACGACCGGCTGCGCAACAACCTCGCCATCGAGCGGATCGATCCCGACAGCTATTTCGTGATCAATGCCTGGGCGGTGCAGACCCTGCGCGTCGGCGACCGCCAGGGCCTCCAGCCGGTGGCGCTTCCCGAACTAGACTATCGCCGTCGCCTCGACGACGGACTGATCGGCGGCAAGTTCGATCTGGAGGTCAACACCCTCGCCCTCACCCGCACCGGCGGGCAGGATACGCAGCGCGCCTTCACCAGCGCCCAGTGGAGCCTGCGCCGCCTGACCAATTGGGGCCAGGAGGTGAGCTTCACCGCATACACCCGCGGCGACGTGTACAATACGAGCGATACCGCAGCGACCACCGTGCTCAACTATCGCGGCCTCGAGGGCTTTCGCTTCCGCGGCATCGCGGCGGCGGCGATGGACGTGAAGTGGGCGTTCGTCGGCGACTTCCTTGGGGGGACACAGCGGATCACCCCCCGCGTGCAGGTGGTCGCAGCGCCGCACCTGGCGAACATGGACGTGCCCAACGAGGATGCCCGCGCCGTCGACCTCGAGGACTCGAACCTCTTCGCGCTCAATCGCTTCCCCGGCTATGACCGCTTCGAGGATTCCACCCGGTTCACCTACGGTGTCGATTATGCGCTCTATTTGCCCGGGTTCAGCGTCGAGGCCAATGTCGGCCAGAGCTATCGCCTGACCAACCGCCCGACGCTGCTGCCGGACGGCACCGGCCTCACCGACCGCATGTCCGACATCGTCGGCCGCACGGTGGTCCGCTTCCATGATTTCCTCAGCTTCACCCACCGCTACCGGCTGGACAAGGACGGCTTGGCGGTGCGGCGGAACGAGATTGACATGACGCTGGGCTCGCGCGCCAGCTATGTGCAGGTCGGCTATCTGCGGCTCAACCGCAATGTCGATCCGGCGCTGGAGGATCTGCAGGACCGCGAGGAATTGCGCCTGGGCGCGCGCGTGCAGTTCGCACGATTCTGGTCGCTGTCGGGCTCGACCCTGATTGACCTGACCGACAAGCGCGAGGATCCGACGTCGCTTGCCAATGGCTTCCAGCCGATCCGACACCGCATCGGCCTGTTCTACGAGGATGACTGCCTGCGCATCGGCACCACCTGGCGCCGTGACTATGCCACCACCGGCGACGCGCAGCGCGGCAACTCGTATCTGCTTACCCTCGCCTTTAAGAACCTCGGCCGCTAGAAGACCCGGTCTGGGGGGATTCGGCGCTCAGCCTTGGTTCAGGCACAATTGCGCATTAAGCGCTGCTTCCCGTTTGAGGATAAGGGTCGTTCTGAAGTGATGATGGGTTTGGGCAGAATTGCGGGTACGGGTGCCAAGTGGCTGGCAGGCGCAGGCATTGCCGCGCTCGCGACGATGGCAGTGGCGCAGACCGCGCCCGGCCAGGATAGCCAGAACGGCCTCAACAACGGGCTGGATCTGCCGAGCACGCTGGAGATCTTCGGCAAGGCCGATCCCAATGTCCGCAAGCCCACCGCGATCGTTAACGACTATGTGATCACCGGCACCGAGGTGGATCAGCGCGTGGCGCTGGTGACCGGGATGCAGAAGCTCACCCTCAAGCCGGAAGAGCGCGAACAGCTGAAGCTGGCCATGCTCCGCCAGCTGATCGACGAGACGCTGGAGATCCAGGAAGCCAAGGCCAACGAGATCAAGATCGAGCCGCGCGAAGTGGAAGCGAGCTTCAGCCGCGTCGCCGCGCGCTTCCAGAAGACGCCGGAGCAGATGCGCGGCTGGCTGCGCGAAATCGGCTCGTCGGAGCGTTCGATCAAGCGTCAGGTAGAGGCCGAACTGGCCTGGAGCCGCCTGCTGCGTCGCCGCGTCAACGTCAATGTCGGCGAGGCCGAGGTGAAGGCGATGATCGACCGCCTGACCGCCCAGAAGGGCACCGAAGAATATCACATCTACGAAATCTACCAGAACGCCACGCCGGATCGCGCGCAGGAAGTCGCCGGTGGCATGAAGCAGATGATCGAGCAGATGCGCCAGGGCACGCCGTTCGACTATCTCGCACGCACCTATTCGCAGAGCTCGACGCGCTCGAAGGGCGGCGATCTCGGCTGGATCCAGACCGCGATGCTGCCGGAAGCGCTGGCCCAGGCGGTGCAGGAAATGCAGCCTGGCCAGGTGGCGGGGCCGATCCCGCTCTCGGCAGGCTTCTCGATCGTGTATCTGGCGGACCGGCATAAGGTCGGCATCGCCGATCCGCGCGACGCCAAGCTCAGCCTGCGCCAGCTGTCGCTCAGCTTCGCCAAGGGCACCACCGAGGCCCAGGCCAGCACCCGCGCAGCCACCTTCGCCAAGGCGACCCAGGCAATCCGTGGCTGCGGTGACGTGAGCAAGGTCGCCGCCGCCGAGGGCGCCGAAGTGGTCGATCGCGACAACATCGTGATCAAGGATCTGCCGCCCGCGCTGCAGAACCTGATCCTGCCGCTGCAGGTGGGCCAGTCGACGCAGCCGTTCGGCTCGATCGAGGATGGCGTGCGCGTGCTGGTGATCTGCGGCCGCGACGATCCGCCCGCCGCCAACGCTCCCTCCGTGGAACAGGTGCAGGAGCAGCTCGAGGACCAGCGCGTCAACCTGCGCGCCGAGCGCATGCTGCGCGACCTGCGCCGCGACGCGCTGATCGAATATCGCTGAGATGACGGTGGGAGGCACCACCCTGCCTCCCCTCGCGGTCGCATTGGGCGATTCGGCGGGGATTGGGCCGGAAATCACCGCCAAGGCATGGGACGCACGCGTGGCGGAGGGCCTTTCGCCCTTTTTCGCGGTGGGCGACCCTGCCGCGGTGCGCGCGGTGTGGGACGGCCCGATCGCACCGATCGGCGATCCGAGCGAGGCACGCGGCTTGTTTGGCGAAGCGCTGCCGATCCTGCCCGTCGGGGATACCGGCGCGGTCATTCCCGGCGCACCGAGCCTCAACACCGCGCATGTGGCACTGCAGGCGCTGGAAGTTGCGACCGGGCTGGCGAGCGTGGGTGCGGCGGGCGCGCTGGTAACGGGCCCCGTCTCCAAGGCGCAGCTCTACGCGATCGGCTATACCCATCCCGGCCAGACCGAATTCGTCGCCGAGCGATGCGGCATCACCGCCGACAATGCCGTGATGATGCTCGCCGGTCCGACGCTGCGGGTGGTGCCGATGACCGTGCATGTGCCGCTGGTGCAGGTGCCGGCGCTGATCAGCCCGGAGCTGGTCATCGCCAAGGCTCGCGTTACCGCACGCGGACTGCAGCGCAATTTCGGCATTGCCAATCCGCGCCTCGCCTTCGCAGGCCTCAATCCGCATGCGGGCGAAGGCGGCGCGATCGGACGCGAGGAGATCGACGTGCTGATGCCCGCGATCGAGCGGCTCCGCGCCGAGGGCATCGACGCGAGCGGACCCTTCGCGGCCGACACGCTGTTCCACGCCCGCGCGCGCGAGGCCTATGACGCCGCGCTCTGCCTCTATCATGACCAGGCGCTGATCCCGATCAAGACGCTGCATTTCGACGACGGCGTGAACATCACGCTCGGTCTGCCGATCGTCCGCACCTCGCCCGATCACGGCACCGCTTTCGGCATCGCCGGCAAGGGGGTGGCGCATCCAGGCGCGATGATCGCCGCCATCCGCATGGCAGCCGAGGCTGCGCAGCGCAGGGCGGACGCGACCGCGTGACCCCCCTTCCCCCGCTTCGTGAGGTCATTGCGAAATACGGACTGAGCGCCAGCAAGGCGCTGGGCCAGAATTTCCTGTTCGATGGCCAGTTGCTCGGCCGCATCGCCAAGGTGCCGGGCGCGGTTGCCGGTGCCGAGGTATTCGAGGTCGGCCCGGGACCCGGCGGCCTAACCCGGGCGCTGCTCCAGGCGGGCGCGCGCGTCACCGCGGTCGAGCGGGATCGGCGCTGCATCCCGGCGCTGGAGGAACTGGGGAGCCACTTCCCCGATCAACTCCGTGTGATCGAAGGAGACGCGCTGGAAGTCGATGCACCCGCCTTGTTCGCAGGCAAGCCACATGTCGTCGCAAACCTGCCCTATAATGTCGGCACCGCGCTGCTGGTCGGGTGGCTTTCGGCCGAATGGCAGCCCTGGTGGGCCAGCCTGACGCTGATGTTCCAGAAGGAAGTCGCCGAGCGCATCGTCGCCCAGGCGGGCACCGAGCATTATGGCCGGCTGGCGGTGCTCGCCCAGTGGCGCAGCACGCCGCGGATCGCGATGAACGTTCATCGCTCTGCCTTCACCCCGCCCCCCAAGGTGATGTCGGCGGTGGTGCATGTCGTGCCGGACGCGCCGCCCGAAGGCGTGCAGCTGCGTCTGCTGGAGGCGGTGACCGCCGCCGCGTTCGGGCAGCGCCGCAAGATGCTGCGCCAGAGCCTGAAGCCGGTACACGGCGCCTTGGCTGCGCTGGAGACGCTGGGAATCGACGCCAGTCGCCGGGCCGAAACCGTCAGCGTCGCCGAGTTCGTCGCGATCGCCCGCGAACTGGGCCGTAGCTGAGCCCTATTCGTCGTCCGACCGGAACAGCCGCAGGACCGGCACCAGCGAGGCATGGTCGTCCGTCCAGCCGGCAAATCCCGTTTCCGCGACCAGCGGATGCCATCCGGCACTGCGCGCTTTCAGTTCCGCCAGCACGCGAGGCGACCGACTGAGCGCGATCCAGTCCGACACCGTGCCCTCGTCGCTCCGCTCGATCGCGGTAGGCGTGTGGATCAGGCGCAGTCCCTGCCAGCCCCCCGCGTTGGCCGCGCCGGCGACGACGGGCCCGAGTGCCAGGAAGCGATTGGAGATGTGCACCAGCAACAGCCCCTCGGGCGCGAGGACGCGGCCATACGCCTTGAAGGCCTCCGCCGTCATCAGGTGCATCGGCACCGCGTCGGACGAAAACGCGTCGAGTGCGAGCAGATCGAGGCTGGCGGGAGGGCGTGCGGCCAGCCGCAATCGGGCATCGCCCACAATGATCCGCGCATCCGGGGCACAGCCGCGCAGGAAGGTGAACGCACCGGAGTCGCGGGCAAGATGCACGACGGCAGGATCGATCTCGAAGAAGTACCAGTGCTGGCCTGGGCGGGCATAACAGGCAAGCGTACCCGTACCGAGGCCCACCACGGCGATCCGCGCCTCGGGCCCGTACAGCGCCGGCGCGGCCTGCATCGCCTGGCCCACGCCCGATCCGGCCTGGTAATAGGTCGTCGGATGGGTGGCGCGCGCACCCTTCAGCTGAACACCGTGCAGCGTCGTGCCATGTGCGAGGCGCCGCTCGTTCGGCTGGTCGCTCACCGTATAGACGCCGAAATAGCTCCGCGTCCGCGTGCCGCTGAGCGATGCCTGCAGCGCGGCATAGCCGCCGAACAGGAACAGGCCGCCTGACAGCGCGACGGCGAACGGCCAGCGCGCGCCGATCGTCACCAGCCCGATTGTCGCCACCGCGACAAAGGCCAGCTGGACGTGCATCGGACCCAGCATCCGCGCATCTACCCCCAAAAAGACGACCAACACTACCGCTGCGGCGAGACAGAGGCCCACCGGCACCCGCCAGCGGCTCGACCAAAGCCGGGCAAGGGGCTCCGCAAGCGGTCGCTGGGGGATCAGCAGACCCGCGGCGAGGATCAGCAGCGGATATTCATAGGTCCAGTCGAACAGGACGGGTGCCACCAGCCCGGCGAAGACGCCGCCCAGCGCCCCGCCCACGGCCATGGCCAGGTAGAAGCCGGTGAGCCGCTCGGGCGCCGGTCGCACGGCATAGAGCCGCGCATGACAGGCGACCGACACCGTGAACAGCAGGCAGAGCCCGATGAGCGCGTTGAAATAGGCGAGCCGCTGATCGCCCGCCACCAGCGTCGCCCCGAACAGCAGCAGCACCAGCGGTCCGCAGCGCGCGAGAAGATCGTCGAGCAGCGCCGAAGCGCGGAACGCGACGGGGAAGCTCAGCAGATACAGGCCCAGCGGCAGCACCCAGAGCAGGGGTACCGCGACGATGTCGGTCGTGAGGAACGTCGTCGTCGCCAGCATCAGTCCCGACGGCACCAGCGCAAGCACGATCCAGCGCGCCCAGTCGCGTACGATCGGCGCCGGCGCGGGCGTCGCCTGCACCATAGTCGCCTCGCCGCGTGGGAGACGCCGCGCGCAGGCCAGCACCAGCACGGCCACCGCTGCATAGCCCGCTGTCCATAGCCAGCTCTGGCTGCGCAGCCGCAGCAATGGCTCGACCAGCAGCGGATAGGCTATCAGTCCGGCGAAGCTGCCGATGTTCGACGCGGCATATAGCACATAGGGGTCGCGCCCGTTGCTTGCGACCGCGTACCAGCGCTGCAGCAGCGGCGCCTGTGCCGAGATGGCGAGGAACAGCGGGCCGATCGCCGCGACCAGAAGCCACGGGACCCACAGCGCCGGCTGGGCGCCGATGGGCACCTGCATCGTTCCCAGCCCGATCGGCAGCCACAGCGCCGCGACGGCAAGCAGGCCGAGATGCACCGCCGCCTGGGTACGGACGCGGAACCGCCCCAGCCAATGCGCATACCCATAGCCGACCAGCAGCAGCGCCTGATAGACCAGCATCGCCGAGTTCCACACCGCAGGCGCCCCGCCCAGCCGCGGCAACGCCATGCGCGCGACCATCGGCTGGATGAGAAACAGCAGGAAGGAACCGGACAGGATCGCAGCAACGAACCAGCCGCGGCCCGCCGCCCCGCGCAGGTCGGTCACGCGCGATCGATCGCGTAGGCGACGGAGGTGCGCAGGCGGCTGCCCGCCGCGTGGATGGCGTGCTCAAAATCGGCAACCCACGCCATGCCCAGCCGCTCCATCAGCGTGCGGCTCGCGATATTGCAGGCGGCGGTGATCGCCACCACCCGGGGAACGTCGCGGTTCGTCCAGACCCAGTCGAGACATGCCGACGCCGCCTCGCGGGCAAAGCCCTGCCCCCAATGCGCCCGTGCGAACATCCAGCCGATCTCGATCTCGTCCGCGATCGGCGTGTCGGGCGCACCCGGCTTCAGTCCGCAAAAGCCGATCACCGCACCATCCGCGCGACGCTCGACCGCATGGAAGCCGAGACCGTGGCTCGGACCATATCCGAGGTGGCGCGCGATGGTCGCCCGGCTGTGGGCGGTCGATTTGACAGGCCCCAGGTCGCGCATCACGAGGGGATCGCTCCACATTGCATGGAGCGCATCGAAGTCGCGCGGCTCGGGCGGCCGCAAGAACAGCCGGGCAGTCTCGATCACGCGCCGAGCAGCCGCGCCGCCAGCGGTGCGTGATAGGTGAGCACGCCGGAACAGCCGGCTCGCTTGAACGCCATCAGGGTTTCCAGAACCAGCGCCTCCCGATCGCCCGCGCCAACGGCGGCGGCCGCCTCGATCATCGCATATTCGCCCGAGACCTGATAGGCGAAAACAGGCACTTCGAATGCGCTCTTCACGCGCGCGACGATATCCAGATAGGGCAGGCCCGGCTTCACCATGACGCTGTCCGCACCCTCGGCGAGGTCCAGCGCCACTTCGCGGAGCGCCTCCTCTGCATTTGCCGGGTCCATCTGGTAGGTCTTCTTGTCGCCCTTCAGCAGGCCGCGGCTGCCCACCGCGTCGCGGAACGGGCCATAAAAGGCGCTCGCATATTTGGCGGCATAGGCCATGATCTGCACGTTGACATGGCCGTTCGCTTCCAACGCGCTACGGATCTGGCCGACGCGCCCGTCCATCATGTCGCTCGGGGCCACGATGTCGGCGCCCGCAGTGGCCTGGACGAGTGCCTGCTCGGTCAGCACGGCCGAGGTCTCGTCGTTCAGCACATAGCCTGCGCCATCGACGATCCCGTCATGGCCGTGGCTGGTATAGGGGTCGAGCGCGACGTCGGTCAGCACGCCCACCTCGGGCACGGCGTCCTTGATCGCGCGGATCGCGCGGCACATCAGATTGTCGGGGTTGACCGCCTCGCGGCCATCCTCGGTGCGCAGCGCATGTGGTGTGTTGGGAAACAGCGCGAGGCAGGGAATGCCGAGGTCGCGGGCCTCCCGCGCGCGATCTACGATGCCCGCCAGGCTCCAGCGCGATACGCCGGGAAGCGCCGCGATCGGCTCTTCCTCTGCCCCTTCGGTGACGAACACCGGCCAGATCAGATCGGCGGGGGTGAGCACGGTCTCGGCATGGAGACGGCGGCTCCACGCCGAGGCGCGGGAGCGGCGGAGGCGAAGCGCGGGATAGTGGCTCATGCGGGGCCAGATGCGCCTTGCGGCGCAACGTTGCAAGCGTCGCCGAGCGCGGCGGATCCCAGCGTCAGGATCGATGTCGCATGCCGCTGCGCGACTTCCTGCGCGTCATGCCCATAGCCGCCGCCGAGCGTGCTGGCGAACGGCAGCCCGCGTCGGCGCAGCGTCTCCGCAATCCAGCGATCCCGCGCGACGAGCCCCGCCGCGCTCAGGCCCAGCCGACCGAGGCGATCCTCGGCAAAGGGATCCACGCCGGCCTGATACAGCACCAGATCCGGGTCGAAGGCGGTCAGCAGCGGCAGCAGCGTGCGCTCGAGCGTGTCGAGATAGTCCGCATCTCCGGTACCGTCGGGCAGCCCGACATCGAGTGTCGAGCGGGCCTTGCGGACGGGGAAGTTCTTCTCGGCATGGATCGAATAGGTGGCGATCTCCGGTCGACCCGCCGTGAGGGCGGCGGTGCCATCGCCCTGGTGCACATCGCAATCCACGATCAGCACGCGGGCGGCATGGCCCTCCTCCACCAGGCGTACCGCGGCGATGGCAAGATCGTTGAACACGCAATAGCCCGCGCCGGTATCGGCAAGCGCATGGTGGCTGCCGCCCGCGCTGTTCGCCGCATAGCCCAGGGCCTGGGCGATCCGCGCGGCGAGGAAGGTGCCGCCAGGCACGCGCTCCGAACGTCGCGCGACCGCGGGCGTGACGGGGAAGCCGATCCGGCGCGTCTTGTGCGGCGGAACCTGCGCGCTCAGGACTTCGGCGACATAGTCGGGATCGTGCACCGCCTCCAGCCAGGAGCGGGGCATCGCCTCCGGCACGTGCCACGCAATGCGGCCCGGCTCGGCCGCGAGCAGGTCGCGCACCAGGCCGTTCTTGTTCCACAGATAGGCGCTGCCGGCGGGTGCGGGGGCGACATAGTCGGGGTGATGGACGACGGGGATCACCGGCAGGATTTAGGAAGGGCCGCCGCCGCGCGAAAGACGGCCCTTCCGCCATGCCCGGCTTCGGCCTAGGAGGTCGGCATGACCGATCCTGCCTCGCTTCCCTACCGCCCCTGCGCCGGCGTGATGCTGCTCAACCGCGACGGCCGCGTGTTCGTCGGCCAGCGGCTCGATTCGACGCTGGAGGCCTGGCAGATGCCGCAGGGCGGCATCGACCCGGGCGAGGACGGCCTGGAGGCGGCGTTCCGCGAGTTGTGGGAAGAAACAGGCGTCGCGCGAAGCCATGCCGAGCTGATCGCGGAAGCGCCCGAGGAACTCCGATACGATCTTCCCGACGACCTGATCGGCAAGGTGTGGAAGGGCAAATGGCGCGGGCAGCGCCAGCGCTGGTTCCTGCTGCGCTTCCTCGGGGAGGACCGCGATATCAACATCGCGACCGAACATCCCGAGTTCCGCGCCTGGCGCTGGGCCGATCCGGCGGACCTTCCGGCGCTGATCGTCCCGTTCAAGCGCGCGCTGTACGAGCGGCTGCTCGAACTGTTCGCGCCGCACCTCGGCTGAACGGCTTCAGGCGGCCCGGCGCACGGGCATGACGGCGAAGGACAGGCCGGTGATGGTGCCGAGCGCGACGCCGGACACCACGCCGCCCACCAGGCCACGCAGGGCGATTTCCCAGCTACCCGGTGTCGTACTGCCGATTGCCGATGCGACATAGATGCACGGCAGGGCCGCACCCCAGCCGACGGCGTTCACCGCGATCCACCAGTGCACCTGCCCGGCGGCACGCCGCAGCACCACGGCCTGGGCGGCGCCGAACAACAGGCCGAGGCCCAGCCCGAACCCGCCCGCGGCGATCGCCGTCTGGAAGAGGCTTTCCACCGGCGGCAACAGCCGGCCGCCGTCGAGCGACGGGAACACCGAGTACCAGGCGCCGATCGACCAGACGATGACGCCGATCAGCGTGGTGGCGGTCACCCAGGCGCGCAGGGAAAGCGCCGGAAACTGCCGACGCAGTGCCCATCCTTGCAGATAGCCAAGGATCAGCCCCTGGATCAGCCCGCTCGCCGCCTTTGCGAGGAATACCAGCCATTCCGCGGTAGGCCCGATCGGCAGCGGATCGAACCGCTCGACGCTGACCCACCACAAGGCAGCACTTGCGATCCCGAGCAATTCGCCCGCGGCGCACGCCTCGATCCAGCGGGTAAAGCCATCCTCTTCCTGCACGTTGCCATCCTCTATGGGGCTCGGGATCGGGCCCGACACCGCCGAGCGTCCCATTTGAAATCAATTGAGACACGACTCTGGCGACGCGACAAGCCCAGAAACCCGGGAACGGCAACCTGCAACCCTGTCCACATCCGTGTCGATGTGGGACGATATAGCGATAACCTATTCAAATTCCAGAATTGCTGCATCCACCGCCAGGCTGTCGCCCGGTGCGAAATGCGCGCTGCGGACGGTGCCCGCCCGCTCGGCACGAAGGATGTTCTCCATCTTCATCGCCTCGACCACGGCAAGTGCCTGCCCGGCCTCCACCTTGTCACCCGGCTGGACGTGCAGGCGCGTGAGCAGGCCCGGCATCGGCGCGAGCAGATACTTGCTCATGTCGGGCGGCACCTTCTCGATCATGAGCCGGCGGAACGGCGCGACATGCGGCGGCAGGACCTCCACGCGGTGCGCGGCACCATGTGCGGTGAGCTTCCACCCGGTGCGGGTACGATCCACCGATGTGGCGAATGCCACCCCGTCGATGCGCGCATCGAACAGCGGCTCGCCGGCGCGCCAGTGGCCGGACACCTCCAGCGGTGGGGCGTCGCTCGACAGGCTGACGCGCAGCCCGGTGTCGCACGCCTCGGCCGTTGCGTCGAACTGATGCTCGCCGATCCGCACCCACCGCGCGGTCGAGGCAACAGGCTGGTCGCCGAGCTGGCCGGAAATGGCAGCTGCGCGGGCGCTGCGGGCAAGATCCAGCACCACCGCAACGGCGGCGAGCTTGCGGACCAGCGTCAGGTCTGCCGGGGCGCCGTGGAACCCTTGCGGATATTCCTCGGCGATGAAGCCGGTGGTCAGTTTGCCCGACAGAAAGCGGGGATGCTGCATGATCGCCGAGAGGAAATCGATATTGTGGCCGATCCCGTCGATCCGGAAGCGGTCGAGCGCCTGCACCTGCAGGTCGGCGGCTTCGTCGCGGGTTGGTCCCCAGGTGATCAGCTTGGCGATCATCGGATCGTAGAACATGCTGATCTCGGAGCCCTCGGTCACGCCGTCGTCGACGCGGATATAGCCCTGCCCCGCATTTTGCGCTGCCGGCGGCCGATACCGTACCAGCCGCCCGGTGCTCGGCAGGAAGCCGCGATAGGGGTCCTCGGCATAGACGCGGTTCTCGATCGCCCAGCCGTCGAGCTTTACCTCGTCTTGGCCGAAGGCGAGCGGCTCGCCGGCCGCCACCCGGATCATCTGCTCGACCAGGTCGAGCCCGGTGATCGCCTCGGTCACCGGATGCTCCACCTGGAGCCGGGTGTTCATCTCGAGGAAGTAGAAGCCCTGCCCCGTCTTGTCGGCGCCCGAGACGATCAGCTCGACCGTGCCCGCGCTGTAGTACCCCACGGCCCGCGCCAGTGCGACCGCCTGCTCGCCCATCGCCTTGCGCATCGCCGGCGTGACGAAGGGCGATGGCGCCTCCTCCACGACCTTCTGGTGGCGGCGCTGGATCGAGCATTCGCGCTCGTTCAGATAGACGATGTTGCCGTGCTGGTCGCCCAGCACCTGGATCTCGATATGGCGCGGGCTTTCGATGAACTTTTCGATGAACACGCGGTCGTCGCCGAAGCTCGCCAGGCCCTCGCGCTTGGTTGCTTCGAAGCCTTCGCGGACGTCCTGCTCGCTATAGGCCAGCCGCATTCCCTTGCCGCCGCCGCCGGCCGAGGCCTTCATCATCACCGGATAGCCGATCTCGGCGGCGATCCGCACCGCATGCTCGGTATCCTCGATCTCGCCGACGAAACCGGGGACGACATTCACCCCCGCCTGCTTGGCGAGCTTCTTCGATTCGATCTTGTCGCCCATCGCCGCGATCGCGCCCGGCGGCGGGCCGACAAAGGCGATGCCCGCCTCGGCACAGGCCTTGGCGAAGCTCTCGCGCTCGGAGAGGAAGCCATAGCCGGGGTGGATCGCATCGGCGCCGGTCTCCTTGGCTGCCTGGAGGATCAGATCGGCCTTGAGATAGCTTTCCACCGCCGGTGCCGGCCCGAGCCGCACCGCCTCATCCGCCATCCGCACATGGGGTGCGCGGGCGTCGGCATCCGAATAGACCGCGACCGTGGCGATGCCCATCTTCTTGGCGGTCCGCATCACCCGGCACGCGATTTCGCCACGGTTGGCGACGAGGATCTTTTCAAACACCGGGAGAGCGCTCCTTCAATCTGCGATAAAGTCGCCACTCGGCCAGTGGCGTTAGAATGAGCCAAACGATTGCTGACGGTATGAGCGCCACGGGAACCGGCTTGTCAGGCAACAGCCAGAACATGAGCGCCGCAAACGAGATTGCTAGGACAAGACCGATCGGCGTCACGACGGCCACCGAAAGCAGCCGAAGTGACAACCGACCACGAGACTTCACTCCGCTGCCTCCAGCTCCACCTTGCACTCCGCCGCCATCGGCGTGATGCCCAGGCGCGCGAACAGCGCGGCGTCCTTGTCGTCGCCGGCATTGCCTGCGGTCAGCAGTTTGTCGCCGGTGAATATCGAATTGGCGCCCGCCAGGAAGCACAAGGCCTGGGTGGCATCGCTCATGCTCTCCCGGCCCGCCGACAGCCGGACCATCGAGCGCGGCATGGTGATGCGCGCCACTGCCACCGTGCGGACGAACTCGATATCATCGATCTTGGCGAGCGGTGTATCCGCCAGCATGTCGCCCAGCACGGTGCCCTTCACCGGCACCAGCGCGTTGACCGGCACGCTGCCCGGATGCACCGGCAGGGTGCTAAGCGCATGAATGAAGCCCACCCGGTCGCCGCGCGTCTCGCCCATGCCGACGATGCCGCCGCAGCACACGTTGATGCCCGCCTCGCGGACATGCTCCAGCGTCTCCAGCCGCTCCTCGAAGCTGCGGGTGGTGATCACCTCGCCGTACCGCTCAGGCGAGGTATCGATATTGTGGTTGTAGTAATCGAGCCCGGCATCGGCGAGCGTCTTAGCCTGCGCGTCGGTGAGCATGCCCAAGGTCATGCAGGTTTCCATGCCCATCGCGCGGACGCCCTTCACCATCTCGACAATGGCGCCCATGTCGCGGTCCTTGGGGTTGCGCCAGGCGGCACCCATGCAGAAGCGGGTCGAGCCATGGTCCTTGGCCTGCGCCGCCGCCTGGAGCACCGCGCGCGGGTCCATCAGCTTGGTCGCCTTGAGGCCGGTATCGGCATGCGCCGACTGGCTGCAATAGCCGCAATCCTCGGGGCAACCGCCGGTCTTGATCGAAAGGAGCGTCGAGCGCTGGACCTGGTTCGCCGGGTGGTTGGCGCGGTGGACTTCCGCCGCGCGGAACACGAGTTCGGTGAACGGCAGGTCGAACAGCGCAGCGATCTCGTCGCGGGTCCAGTCGGTGCGGACGGGGGATTCGAGGGTCAAGCAACTAACTCCGGAGGTCGATTACGGCGCGCCGCATAGCGGGTGAGCGCGTCCGCGTAAAAGGGCGCGGCGCGACGTTCATGCTCGCCGCTGCTGATGCCGGCGACGGAATCGGCCACGCGAACCACCGCATCGGTGCTGAGCCGGTCGAGCGGCGCGACATGGATGCCGATGGTGAAGAGCATCGCCCCGCTTTGAGGCAGGCGCCGGAGCGTCTGGCGCTCGCAGCGGACGAACAGCGTCGTGCCGGCATTGCCCTCGGTTACATGCGCGAAGCGGGTTTGAGGGTCGTCCTGCGGCAGATAGCGCCAGGCGTCGCTCGCCACGACGAACCAGTTGGTGCGGCCGAAGATCGGGCCCGGCTGGAGCGTCGCAAAGAAATGGTCGACCCCCGAGGCTAGCTGCTCGGCATAGCCGTGAATCGGGGCATGGATCGGGGTGAGTGCGTGGCCGAGCTTTTCATGCAGGTGCCAGTCGGTGGGGAACGCCAGCGCGGCGGCGGTGAGGCGGTACTGGCCGGACGCGTTGGGCGTGAGGATGCACAGGTCCTCCCACACATTTGCCGCGACGGTGCGCAGAACGTCTGGAGCATGCGCTCCCCTCCCCCTTTCGGGAGGGGTCGGGGGAAGGAATGACGAGGAAGTAGCGCTGGAGGTTCCCAGCCCCTCCCCTAACCCCTCCCGCAAGCGGGAGGGGAACGCATGCAACCAGCCGTCCAGCATCCCGGCGACCTCTTCTACCGCCGCTTCCGCCTCCGGCAGCACCTGCACGCAGTCGGGTTCGGCCGCGAACACCGCTACCCGTGCGGCCAAATCCACCCCCGGCGTCAGCCACTCGGCTTCGGGCACCCGCACCAGCCCCATGCGCAGCGCGCCTCCGCCCCGAGCGCGGGAAAGCAGCGCCTCGGCGGAGAAGCCCAGGCTCATTCGGCGGCAGCCTCGAGCGGCGGCATGTTGTGGCCCAGCAGGCGGAGCACGTCCGCCGCGCATTCGACGACGTTCGAGCCCGGGCCATAGATGCCCTGCACTCCAGCCGCGCGCAGCATCTCGTAATCCTGCGGCGGGATCACGCCGCCAGCGATGACCTTGACGTCGCTGCGCCCCGCTTCGCGCAGGCCACGGATCAGCTCGGGGATCAGCGTCTTGTGCCCGGCCGCGAGGCTGGAGGCGCCGACCACGTCCACGCCGCTGTCGAGCGCCAGCACCACCGTTTCCTCGGGCGTCTGGAACAACGGCCCGCTGACCACTTCGAACCCCATGTCGGAAAAGGCCGAGGCGATGACGTTTGCGCCGCGATCGTGCCCGTCCTGCCCCATCTTGGCGACGAGCAGGCGCGGCTTGCGACCCAGGCGCCGCTCCACCGCCTCGACGCCGCGCACTACCTCGGCCCAGCGATCGTCTTCGGCATAGGGTGCGCCATAGACGCCCTTTACCGGGGTCGGCTGCGTGGCATAGCGGCCGAACACGTCTTCCATCGCCGCGCTGATCTCGCCGAGCGTGGCGCGGGCGCGCGCGGCCACCACGGCCAGTTCCAGGAGGTTGCCGCCTGACGTCGCACCCTCGCGCAGCGCATCGATCGCCGCCTGGCACGCCGCCTCGTCGCGCGCCGCCTTCACTCGCTGGATCCGCGCGATCTGCGCCTCGCGCACCGCGGCGTTGTCCACCTCAAGCGTCTCGAGCAGATCCTCGTTCGGCAGCCGGTACTTGTTGACCCCCACGATCACGTCCTCGCCGCGATCCACCCGCGCCTGCCGGGCAGCGGCGGCTTCCTCGATCATCGCCTTGGGCCAGCCGGCAGCGACCGCCTTGGCCATCCCGCCCTCGGCCTCGACGCGCTCGATGATCTCCCAGGCCTTGTCGACCAGGCTCTGGGTCAGGCTCTCCACATAATAGCTGCCGCCCAGCGGATCGACGACCTTGGTCATCCCCGTCTCTTCCTGCAGCACGATCTGGGTGTTGCGGGCGATGCGGGCGGAGAAATCGGTGGGGAGCGCGATCGCTTCGTCGAGCGCGTTGGTGTGGAGGCTCTGGGTGCCGCCCAGCATCGCCGCCATCGCCTCGATCGTGGTGCGGATGACGTTGTTGTACGGATCCTGCTCCGTCAGCGACACGCCCGAGGTCTGGCAATGGGTGCGCAGCATCTTCGAGCGCTCGTCCTGCGCGCCCAGCTGCGTCATCACCCGGTGCCACAGCACGCGGGCAGCTCGCAGCTTCGCCACTTCCATGAAGAAGTTCATACCGATCGCGAAGAAGAAGCTCAGGCGGCCTGCGAACTTGTCGATATCTAGCCCTGAGGCGACGCCGTACTTCACATATTCCATGCCGTCGGCGATGGTGAAGGCCAGTTCCTGCACCTGGGTCGCGCCGGCTTCCTGCATATGGTAGCCGGAGATGGAAATGCTGTTGAATTTCGGCATCTTCGCGCTGGTATAGGCGAAAATGTCTGAAATGATCCGCATGCTCGGTTCGGGCGGGTAGATATAGGTGTTCCGAACCATGAACTCCTTGAGGATGTCGTTCTGGATCGTGCCTTCCAGCTTCTCCTGCGGAACTCCCTGCTCCTCACCCGCGACGATGAAGAAGGCCAGCACCGGGATAACCGCGCCGTTCATCGTCATCGATACCGACATCTGGTCGAGCGGGATGCCGTCGAACAGGATCTTCATGTCCTCGATCGTGTCGATCGCGACGCCCGCCTTGCCGACATCGCCGACCACGCGCGGGTGATCGCTGTCATAGCCGCGGTGCGTGGCGAGATCGAAGGCGACGCTCAGCCCCTTCTGCCCGGCGGCGAGGTTGCGGCGGTAGAAGGCGTTCGACTCCTCGGCGGTGGAGAAGCCGGCATATTGGCGCACGGTCCAGGGACGACCGGCGTACATCGAGGCGCGGACACCGCGGGTGAACGGCGCGAAGCCGGGCAGACCGGGATCTACGCCTGCCACATCGGCCTGCGTGTACAGTGGCTTGACCACAATACCTTCGGGTGTATCCCAGGTCAGGTCCTTGCCCTTTACTTCCTTCGAAGCGGCAACGGACCATTGGTCGAATGTCGTCTTGGTCATGCCGCGTGCTCGCCGGACGGGGTTTCCATGATCTCCGTGAGGATCCCGCCCATGTCCTTGGGATGGACGAAGAAAATCGGCGTCCCATGTGCGCCGATGCGCGGTTCGCCGAGCACCTTGCATCCCTTTGCCTCGAACCAGGCCTTGGCTTCGTGGATGTCCAGCACCTCATAGCAGAGGTGATGCTGGCCGCCCGCCGGGTTCTTGGCGAGGAAGCCGTGGATCGGCGACGCCTCGCCCAGCGGCTCGATCAGCTCGATCTGGCTGTTGGGCGTGTCGACGAAGCAAACCTTCACGCCCTGCGCGGGCAGGTCGAACGGCGCGCGGATCACTTCCGCGCCCATAACCTCCCGGTAAAACGCGATCGAGGCTTCGATCGACGGCGTTGCTACGCCGACATGGTTGAGACGGCCGAGCTTCATCTTGGTCCTCGATCAGCGCCGCATCACAGCGGAATGTTGTCGTGCTTCTTCCACGGGTTTTCGAGCTGCTTGTTCCGCAGCTTGCGCAGGCCCAGTGCGATCCGCCGCCGGGTCGAATGCGGCATGATCACCTCGTCCACGAACCCCTTGCTCGCTGCCACGAAGGGGTTGGCGAAGCGGCGTTCATATTCGGCGGTTCGCTCGGCGATCTCCTCCGGCGTCTTGCCCCGGAAGATGATCTCCACCGCGCCCTTCGCGCCCATCACCGCGATCTCGGCGGTCGGCCAGGCATAGTTGAGGTCGCCGCGAAGATGCTTCGACGCCATGACGTCATAGGCGCCGCCATAGGCCTTGCGGGTGATCACCGTGATCTTTGGCACCGTCGCCTCGGCATAGGCGAACAGCAGCTTGGCGCCGTGCTTGATGATGCCCGAATGCTCCTGGCCGACACCCGGCAGGAAGCCCGGCACGTCGACGAAGGTGACGATCGGAATCTCAAACGCATCACAGAAGCGCACGAAGCGCGCGGCCTTTTTGGAGGCATTGATGTCGAGGCAGCCCGCCAGCACCATCGGCTGATTGGCCACCACGCCCACCGTGCGCCCCTCAATCCGGCCGAAGCCGATCAAGATGTTGCCGGCATGCGCGGGCTGGAGCTCGAAGAATTCGCCCTCGTCGAGCGTCTTCCGGATCAGCTCGTGCATGTCGTAGGGCTGGTTGGCGCTGGGCGGGATGATCGTGTCGAGGCTCTCGTCGATCCGGTCCCAGGGATCGTCGCTAGCGCGTTCGGGCGGCGCCTCGCGGTTCGAGGCGGGAAGGAAGTCCACGAAGTCGCGGGCCGCGAGCAGCGCCTCGATATCGTTCTCGAAGGCCACATCCGCGACCCCCGACTTCGTGGTATGCGTCACCGCTCCACCCAGCTCC
This sequence comes from Sphingomonas sp. R1, assembly GCF_025960285.1. Lineage (GTDB taxonomy): Bacteria > Pseudomonadota > Alphaproteobacteria > Sphingomonadales > Sphingomonadaceae > Sphingomonas. The sequence continues at coordinate 750,185 of NZ_CP110111.1, forward strand.
TCCTGCGTGACGATCTCGTTGGTAACGGTCTTCACTACATCCGGGCCGGTGACGAACATGTAGGACGAATCCTTCACCATGAAGATGAAGTCCGTCATTGCGGGGCTGTACACCGCGCCGCCGGCGCAGGGCCCCATGATCAGGCTGAGCTGGGGCACCACGCCCGACGCCAGCACGTTGCGCTGGAATACCTCTGCGTAGCCGCCAAGCGACGCTACGCCTTCCTGGATGCGCGCGCCGCCGCTGTCGTTGAGGCCAATCACGGGTGCGCCGACCTTCATCGCCATGTCCATGATCTTGCAGATCTTCTGCGCGTGCCGCTCCGACAGCGAGCCACCGAACACGGTGAAATCCTGGCTGAACACGAAGACAAGGCGGCCGTTGATCGTGCCCGAACCGGTGACCACGCCGTCGCCGGGGATCACCTGGTTCTCCATCCCGAAATCGGTGCAGTTGTGCTCGACATACATGTCGAGCTCCTCGAAGCTGCCCTGGTCGAGCAGCACCTCGAGCCGCTCGCGGGCGGTCAGTTTTCCCTTGGCATGCTGTGCGTCGATCCGCTTCTCGCCGCCGCCCAGACGGGCAGCGGCACGACGGCGTTCCAGTTCCTCGATCGTCGACGACATCGGCATCTCTCTCCGTGGACGCGGCTTGTGCACCGGGCCACGGCCACACCGCAAATGCAATGTTGCAAAGTTGCGGTGCGGGCGTTTGCGGACTAATCGAGCACATGGCCAGCCACCTCCCGCCCCAGCCCCGCCGTCGCCTGTTCGAAGGCTTTCGCCTGCGTGACTTGCGCCGCCGCCTGAACCTTCCCCAGGCGAGCATGGCGCAGCGGCTGGGAATTTCGGTCTCCTACCTCTCCCAGATCGAAAACAACGATCGCCCGATCACCGACGCCGTGTTGCTGGCGCTGGCCCGCGAATTCCCGCTGGAGGCGGCGGAGATCAACGGGGAAGGCGGCACCGCAACACTGCTTCGCGCGATCGACGCAGGAACCGACAGCAGCGTGCCCGCCGACCGCCTCGACGAAAGCGACCTTCGTCGCGCCATCGCGCAGCAGCCCCTGCTCGCCAGGCGGATGGTGGCGCTGCACGACGCCTATCGTCGCAGCCAGGAGCAGCTGCGCGTGCTCGACGACCGGTTCGACACTGGATCCAGCGATGCCGCACCACTACCCTGGGAAGAAGTGCGCGACTGGTTCCAGGCCGAAAGCAATTATATCGACGCGGTCGACCGATCGGCCGAGCTGCTGGCGGATGCGCTGGCGCTCGACGACGACAACATCGTCCGCGCCTTCGAAGATCGGCTGCGACTGTGGCACGGCGTGCGCGTGATCGGCGCGCAGGGCGATGGCAGCGAGCTCAGCCGGTTTAATGAGGCGGCGCGTACGCTGGCGCTGAACCATGCACTGCCTCCCGAGAGCCGGCTGTTCCTGCTGGCCCACCGCCTCGCCCGATATGAATTCGCCAACGAGATGCGGGTGGTGATCGAAGGCGCCGGCCTAGCCTCGCCCGCCGCACGCGAACTGCTGAGCGTCGGCCTTGCCAATTATGCAGCGGGTGCGCTGCTGATGCCCTATGGCCGATTTCGCGCTGCCGCCTATGAGGTGCGTCACGACATCGACCGGTTGCGCCAGCGCTTCGCGGTGAGCTTCGAGCAGGCCTGCCACCGGCTATCGACGCTGCAGCGGCCTGGCGCGCAGGGCCTGCCGGTATTCTTCTGCCGGGTGGACATGGCCGGCAACATCACCAAGCGGCACTCGGCGACGCGGCTGCAATTCGCGGCGCTCGGCGGCGCCTGCCCCTTGTGGATTGTCCATGAAGCGGTGGCGATCCCCGACCGCATCCTCGTCCAGCTCGCGGAAATGCCCGACGGGACACGCTATGTCTCGATGGCCAAGGGGCTGGTGAAGCCCTCGGGAAGCTTTACCCGGCCGCCGCGCCGCTATGCGGTGGCGCTGGGGTGCGAGGAAACGCATGCGGCCGACTTCGTCTATGCGGACGCGCTGCGTACCGGCGGCGCGGCCACCGCGATCGGGGCCTCCTGCCGCATCTGCCCGCGGCTGGACTGCGATCAGCGGGCCTTTCCACCGGCGGGCTCGGCGATCGAGATCGATCCCGATCGCCGCCGCGCGGTGCCCTATGGCTTCCGCTGACGCTTGCGAGCGCCAGCCCCTTCATGGCATACCCAAACCTCGAAAAAGAGAATGGAGAGGTGCCATGGCAACTGCAATCGCCGCCACGCCCCAGGTCAGTGACGCCGAATGGGAGGCGCGGCAGCAGCTCGCCGCCTGCTACCGCGTGTTCGACATGCTCGGCTGGTCCGAGATGATCTACAACCACATCACGGTGAAGCTGCCGGACCAAGAAGGGGCATTCCTGATCAATCCCTTCGGGCTGCACTTCAGCGAGGTAAAGGCCTCCAACCTCGTCAAGATCGACATTGACGGCAACAAGCTCGACGACTCGCCCTATCCGGTGAACCGGGCGGGCTTCGTCCAGCATTCGCTGTTCCACCGCCACCTGCCCGATGCCCACTGCATCATGCACAGCCACACCACGGCCGGCATGGCGGTCGCGTCGCTCGAGGGCGGGCTGCGGCCGACCAACTTCTATGCCTGCAACTTCATCGGCCAAATTGCCTACCATGATTTCGAAGGCGTGACCGTGCGCGACGAGGAAGGCGCGCGCCTGCTCGCCAATCTCGGCGACAAGCGGGTGATGCTGCTACGCAATCACGGCATCCTGGCGATGGGGCGGACCCTGCCCGAGGCGTTCGTTAAGCACTGGGCGCTGCAGCGCGCCTGCGAGATCCAGGTCGCGACGATGAGCATGGGCCATCCCATCGAGATTGCCCCCGAGGTCGTCGCCGTCCACCAGCGCGACGTGCACATGGCGCAGGTCCCCGGCGGCCCCGGCGCTGCAGATTTCGCGGCGATGGTGCGGCTGGTCGACCGGATCGACCGCAGCTGGCGCGACTAGCCGAAGCGGAAGCCGCTCACCGCCCAGCCCAGGACGTGATCACGGTAGTCGCATCGGGCCGGCCCGGTGCCGCCCGCGCCGAGCGCGACCATCAGCGGCAGGAGATGTTCCTCCCGCGGATGGGCAAAGTCGGCGTATGGCAACGCGCGCCAGTCGACGATCCGCGCTTCCCGGCGGGCCGGATCGGGATCGGTGGCCGCTGCGACCAGTGCGTCGTCCCAGGCATCGGCATAGGGCATCGCCTGGGGCCCGCGCACGCGCAGATTATGGAAGCTCATGCCGGATCCGACGATCAGCACGCCTTCGTCGCGAAGCGGCGCGAGCGCCTTGCCGATCGCGACATGCGCGGCAGGATCCAGGTCCGCGCGCAGCGAGAGCTGGGCGAGCGGGATGTCGGCGTCCGGCACCGCCACCTTCATCGGAATGAACACGCCGTGATCCCAGCCGCGCTCGCGCTCGACTCCGGTCGGGAAACCGGCGGCCTCGAGCAGGGTCTTGGCGCGCAGGGCCACCTCGGGCGCGCCCGGAGCATCCCACCGCAGACGATAGGTGTGCTCGGGAAAGCCATAATAGTCAAAGAGCAGCGGCCGCCCGTCGCCGACATGCACGGTCACGTCGCGCTCCTCCCAGTGCCCGGAGACGAGCAGGATCGCGCGCGGCCGCTCCGGCAGGCTGGCGATCAACCCGGCAAGATAGGCCTGCATCGGCTGCCACATGGGATCGGGTGGGCCGCCTGCGGGATCCATAAAGAAGCAGGGGCCGCCGCCGTGCGGGAGAAAGAGTGCGGGTAAGGACATGCCGGCGAATGTCGCGCGGCCCGTCCCGTGCGACAATGCCGGTTTCGGAAACCCGCCGTTTCCCGCTAGGGTTGCCGCCATGACTCGGTTCACCGTCAACAACCAGCCAGTCCAGTATGATATGGATCCGCAGACGCCGCTGCTCTGGGCGCTGCGTGACGCCTCCAATCTCACCGGCACCAAATATGGCTGCGGCACCGGTGAGTGCGGTGCCTGCACGGTCGATATCGACGGCGCGGCGCGGCTCGCCTGCCGCGAGACGATCGGCGCGATCGAAGGCACCTTCGTGACCACGATCGAAGGGCTGTCGACCGATCGAAGCCATCCGGTGCAGCAGGCATTCCTCGCGGCCAATCTGGTCCAGTGCGGTTATTGCATTCCCGGGATGATCATGGCGGCGGCGGTATTGATCCGCACCAATCGCAACCCGTCCGAAGAAGATATCCGTCAGGGCATTGCCAATATCTGCCGGTGCGGCATCTATCCGCGGTTGGTCGACGCCATCCAGGACGCGGCCCGCATCGCACGCGGCGACCCGGCCGACGGCGCGTGAAAGCTTTCAATCGGCTGACAACAAGGTTCAGAACCCGCTCAGCCGGTCGCGCGTATCAGGGCAGCATCGGCACGGCGTCTTTGCCGCTGCCCCCGGAGAATGGTTCGATGAAGAGGATGGTGTTGGCGGCGCTCGCAGCCGCAACCGCGCTGGTTCCCGCCGCCGCCTTTGCGCAGGAGCGCGGCGAGCATCGCGGCAATGGCGGCTGGATGCGGCCGGAAGGCGCCCGTCCGCAGGGCGGACACAATTGGCGGGCCCCGCAGGGCGGACAGAACTGGCAGCGTCCGGAAGCCGCTCCGCAATCGCAGCCGCAGGATCGTGGCAATTGGCAGCGTCCGCAGGCGGCGCCACAGCCGCAGGATCGCGGTGACCGGCAACGGCCCGAGGGCAATGCCGGCTGGATGCGCCCGCAAACGCCGCCGCAGGTGCAGGATCGGGGCGACTGGCGCCGCCCGGACGGCCAGCCCCGCCCCGCCTTCCAGCAGCCGCAGGGCACCCCCGTCCCGGGCCAGCCGCAGCGCGACTGGCGCGGGGGGGATCGGCAGGACTGGCAGAACCGCGGCGATGGCCGCCGTGACCAGAACTGGCAGAATCGCGGATGGAACAACCAGCAGCGCCCCGACTGGAACCGGGATCGCGACTGGGGACGCCGCGACGGCAATCGCGGCTGGAATGATCGCCGCGACTGGGATCGTGCAGAGCGCTGGCAGGGCAATCGCGGCGTCTGGAACAATGGCTGGCGGAACGACAATCGCTACGACTGGCGGTCCTACCGGGATTATAATCGCGGCCTGTACCGCTTGCCGCGCTATTATCCGCCCGCGCGCTGGAGCTACGGCTATCGTCGCTTCTCGATCGGCTATCGGCTCGACAGCTTCCTGTTCACGCCGCAATATTGGATCAGCGATCCCTATTCGTATCGCCTGCCGGACGTATGGGGCCCGTATCGCTGGGTCCGCTATTATGACGACGCCCTGCTGGTCGACGTCGATACCGCCCAGGTGGTCGACGTGATCTACGGGATCTTCTGGTAAAGGCATGGGGGCCGGCAGCGATGTCGGCCCCTTGCTCTTGCAATCACCGGCGGGCACGGCAAAGAGTTCGCGGTGAGCAAGACGAACGGCAACAACAAGGGATCGCCCTCCCCGCAGCGGGCACAGATCGGGCGCGAGGTGGCGGCACGACTGGAGGCCAATCCCGACGTCCGGCGCGCCAAGGTCGATCTCGCGCAGATCTACACCTATCCCGATTTCTTTAGCGGCACCGATTGCGACATGCTGATGGCGCTGATCGACAGCAACGCCCGCCCCTCCACCCTGCTCGCCGCGACCGACGACCCAGATTATCGCACCAGCCACAGCTCGGATCTGTATCGCTGGGCGCCCGAAATTCAGGCGATCGACGATCGGATCGCCGAGCTGCTCGGCATCCCGCCGGAAAATGCCGAGACCATGCAGGGCCAACGCTATGCGCCCAACCAGCAGTTCCGCGCGCATTGCGACTATTTCCACGAGGGCAGCGGCTATTGGGAGAAGATGCTGGAGACCGGCGGCCAGCGCACCTGGACGGCAATGGCCTATCTCAACGATGTCGAGGAAGGCGGCGCCACCTGGTTCCCGCGCGCCGGCATCCGCTTCAAGCCCAAGCGCGGTCTGCTGGTGATCTGGAACAACATGGCGAGCGATGGCAGCCCGAACTATAACACGCTGCATGAGGGCATGCGGGTCGTAGAGGGGACCAAGTACATCATCACCAAGTGGTTCCGGGAAGAGGCCTGGATCAAGGCACCGATCCAGACCTATCGCTCGGGCGTGGTGGACGCCGACGCGGACTGAGCGCCGGCGGCCTCTGCCGGTCAGAACAGCACGAGATCCCCGAAGCTGGTCAGTGCATCATCTGCAGGACCTGCTCCGAAGGATTCGACCGCAACCCCTCCGCGGCGCGGTCTGCGCGGCCCCGGGCGGCCCGGTGTCGCCAGCGGGTCGATCTCGCGCAGCGGGCGATCCTCGCCAAAGGTGAAGCGCAGCCCCGCCAGGTCCTCGATGACGGCGATCGGCCGCTGATAGGTGCCATAGGCGCCGAACGGCACCGCCGGCGCCGCTTCCAGGCCGGATTGGTCGATCACGTCCTTCTGGCTCAGCAGATAGGCGGTGGCGAACAGCCGCCCCCCCGCCGCTACCGCGACCACCACCTTCCAGAATTCCAGCGGATAGGCGATGCCGCGATAGACGGGATCGCCTGCGCCGAACACCGGGCCGGTGAAGACCTGCACGTCGAACTGCCCCTGCTCGGAGGTCTCTTCCAAGATGTAGCGCTCCAGCCCCTGCCACAGATGGACGGCGGGGTCGGGGCTCTTGTCTTGGTTGAAGATCGAGTGCTGGGGCGTGCAGTTGGTCCAGGTGCAGGTGCCATTGGCGCGGCGCACGGCGGTCACCGGGTCGCTGCCCCACTCCATGTCCTCGCGCCGGGTCAGATGTCCGCGATCGAACTTGTTGTTGCGGTAATAGCTGTTGTCGACCTGGTGTTCGCGGGCAATCCGGTCGTCATACAGCCACACGTCGGTGCGGCCGCTGATCGCTGGGCGCATTCCCCAGCTGACATTCGCCGCCGAATAGAAGGCGAACCGGCGCGCCTTGTTCATCACCACGCTGTAGCGGTCATAGTCGAGCACCCCCGCGGCGCGCTGCTCGGGCGTGAAGGTCTGGCCATAGGCGTCGCGGAGCGGGGCGATCAGATCCTTCTGGATCACCTCTGGGAGGTGGACCCGCAGGTCCCCGTTGCCGAGGAACGCCGGGTCGAAGCCCTTCCCCCAGTCGCGGGCCGGATCGACCGGCGCGTCGATCACGTTCTTGCGCTTCTTCTCGGGCGCCACGGCGACGGCTTCGGTCGCGCCGCCCTGGAGCAGCGAGACGCTGCCATCCTCGCCGACGAGCAGATTGAGCGTCAGATGCCGTGCCATGCTGGACTCCCGGGGCTGATGGAAGGTGGAAGGCGAACGGGAAACGGAGTGCGAGGCGGTACGCGCCCCCTCGCCCGCGAGCAGATCGGGTAATGCAACCCCAGCGGCGAAGAGGACCGGGAGCCGCGCATCGACATCGGCGATACCAGTCGCCAGGATCGGCGCGACCAGCGGATGCGCCGCGATACCGGCATCGCCCTGCAAGGTGTCGACGATTCGGGAGACGCGAATGCCTTCGTTCGCGATCCACTTGATCCGGTCCTCGCCGTCGCGAGAAGGGTCATAGTCACGGCCGTCGACCGTCTGCCACTTGCCGTCCCGCGTCTCCGGCACCCCGCTGTGATGGAGTGCGACCAGCAGCCAGTCATTGTTGAACACCGGCGAGCCGGAAGATCCGCCCTGCGTATCGGTGGAGTACCAGAGCACGTCGTCGGCGCGCTTGATCAACTGGTTTTCGCGCACGCAGAGCTGCTTTCGCTCGCCGCCCGGGTGCTGAATGATCGTCAGCCACTCGCCTTCCATCGCCTTGCCGGGCGTACCCAGCAGAGGCAGCCAGCCCAGGCTTGATCGGCCAAAGGCGCCAGTGCGGTCACGCGCAGCGACCGCCACGAGAGAGAAGTCGAGCACGGGCGAGGTATAGAAGAGCCGGTCGGGCTCGAGCATGAAGCGCCACGGGGTCAGGTCCTCGCCCGTCGCCGCACGCTCATACAGCGCCTCCGCCTCGGAGGTGCGGGCCGTGGCAGCACTGTCCAAGACGTGATGGTTGGTCAGCAAAACACCGTCGCCGATCAGGAAGCCAGTACCGTAGCCGATCACCGAGCCGCCGGCACCGCGCAGCACGATGCGCATCACCGTCCGCGCCACGAGTGCGCCGCGCGCAAGGTAATTTGCCTCCTGCAGCTCATTGCCGCCGATGATGCGCTCGAAGGCGCGATCGGCATCGTCGCGAGTCGCATAGGCTGCGGTGAGAAAATCATGCCGCTGGCGCTTCGCGGCATCGCTGGCGACCTCTTCGGGCGCCGCGCCGCGAACGCAGGCGGCGAGAGCGCCGAGATCGGTGCCAAGCCGGTCCGCCCGCGTCTCTGCCTTGCGGACGGCCTGCTGCAATTCGAGCGACATCACCGCCATGCGATTCTCTCCCGACCGCCTTGGACCTTCTACCATGTCCGCTTTGCAGATTTGCGTCCGGTCGGGCCCCTCGACAAGCATGGGTGCACCGGCCACATCGGGGGGCATGTCCCCTGCCCTCAACATTCATCAGTCGATCCTTGGCCAGCCCTGGCGCTGGCGCGGCCTCGCCGCCGATGCGCGAGACCCGAATTTCGCCCCCGACGATCTCGTCACCCAGCTGCTGCTCACCCGCGGAGTGGAGCGCGCCGATCTCGAGCGACATCGCAGCCCGAGTATCCGCGCGTTCATGCCGGACCCCTCGATCTTCCGTGACATGGACCGCGCCGCCGAACGCCTGGCCGATGCGGTGCAGGCCCGCGAGCGGATCGCGATTTTCGGCGATTACGATGTCGACGGTGCCACGTCCGCCGCGCTGCTGATCCTGCTGCTGCGCGATCTCGGCCTGGAGGCCACCGCCTACATCCCGGATCGTCTGATGGAGGGCTATGGCCCGTCGGGCGAGGCGCTGGTCCGCCTCAAGCAACAGGGGCACGATCTGATCGTCACCGTCGACTGCGGCGCGCAGGCGTTCGAGGCGCTCGCGATGGCGCGTGCTGTCGATGCCGACGTGATCGTGGTCGATCACCACAAATGCGCAACGGAGCTGCCCGTCGCCCACGCGCTGGTGAACCCCAACCGGCTCGACGAGGCCGAGGGGGCCGAGCATGGCCACCTCGCGGCAGTGGGCGTCGCCTTTCTGCTGGGGGCGGCGCTGGTCCGCATCCTTCGGGCACGGGGCTATTTCGCCACCCGATCCGAACCCCGCCTGCTCGACCTGCTGGATATCGTCGCGCTCGGCACGGTCGCGGACGTGGCACAGTTGAAGGGCCTCAACCGCGCCTTTGTCGCGCAGGGGCTGAAGGTCATGGCGCAGCGCCGCAATATCGGCCTTGCCGCGCTGATCGAGGCATCGCGACTCACGCGCGCGCCGACCTGCACCGATCTCGGTTTCGCGCTGGGCCCGCGGATCAATGCCGGTGGGCGGGTCGGCAAGTCCGACCTCGGGGTGCGCCTGCTCACCACGCGCGATCCCGCCGAGGCCCGTGCGATCGCCGGCGAGCTCGACCTGCTCAACGAGGAGCGGCGCGCGATCGAGGCCGAGGTGCAGGCCGCAGCCGAAACGCTATGCCTGGCGGGCGGCGACCGGATGGTCGCGCTGGTCGCCGGCGAAGGTTGGCATCCCGGCGTGATCGGCATCGTCGCCGGCCGCCTGAAGGAAAAGCTCGGCCGCCCCGCGCTGGTGATCGCGGTGGGCGAGGATGGCATCGGCAAGGGATCGGGTCGATCGATCCCGGGGGTCGATCTCGGCGCGGCAGTGCTGGCAGCGAAGGATGCAGGCCTGCTGATTGCAGGCGGCGGCCACGCGATGGCGTGTGGGGTCACGGTGGCAGGGGACCGAATCGACGCGCTCGCCGACTTCCTCGAATCGCGGCTGGCCGACCGAATCGCCGTCGCGCGGGGCGAGCGCGCGCTGTTGCTGGACGCGGTCCTCAGCCCCGCGGGCGTCAATCCGGCGCTCGTCGAAGCGATGGAGGCTGGCGGTCCGTACGGCATGGGGTGGCCCGCGCCCCGAATCGCGGCGGGGCCGGTGCGGGTGCTCAAGGCCGATGTGGTCGGCACCGGTGGGCATGTCCGCGTGATCGTCGCCGGTGCGGACGGCCGCAGTCTCAAGGCGGTCGCCTTCCGCCAGGCCGATACCGAACTCGGCCAGGCGCTGCTTTCCGCCCCCTCGCATCGCCGCCTGTGGCTGGCGGGCCGCGCCAAGGTCGATACCTGGGGAAGCCGCCCGGCGGCGGAATTGCACATCGAAGATGCGGCATGGGCAGAATGAGTGCTTGACGACTCTGGAATCGCCCCCTATTCGGCCGCTCCACGCCACGCAGTTGGCCCCTTCGTCTAGCGGTTAGGACGCGGCCCTTTCACGGCTGAAACACGGGTTCGATTCCCGTAGGGGTCACCATTGCTTGCCCGGGCCAATGCCCCGGCACTGCGGGTGAAACATCCACATCGGTATCGCTGCCCTGGGGCCATGCTCCGGTGACGGCCGTCGTGATGCACGTCCGGGCATTGCCGTCACACCGGCTTGATCCCCCCCGCCCTTGCCCCTAGACGCTGCCGGGAAAACCACCTGTCTCAGGAAAGCGAGCTTATGGCGAAGATCAAGGTAGCAACGCCCGTCGTGGAGATCGACGGCGACGAAATGACGCGGATCATCTGGGAATGGATCCGCGAGCGCCTGATCCTTCCGTACCTCGATATCGATCTGAAGTATTACGATCTCTCGGTGCAGAAGCGCGACGAGACCAACGACCAGATCACCATCGATTCGGCCAACGCCATCAAGCAGTACGGCGTCGGCGTGAAGTGCGCGACGATCACCCCGGACGAGCAGCGCGTCGAGGAATTCGACCTCAAGAAGATGTGGAAGTCGCCCAACGGCACGATCCGCAACATCCTGGGCGGCGTGATCTTCCGCGAGCCGATCGTGATCTCGAACGTCCCGCGCCTGATCCCGGGCTGGACCAAGCCGATCGTGGTCGGCCGTCACGCCTTCGGCGACCAGTACAAGGCGACCGACTTCAAGGTGCCCGGCAAGGGCAAGCTGACCATGAAGTGGGAAGGCGAGAATGGCGAGACGCTCGAGCACGAGGTGTTCGACTTCCCGCAGGCCGGCGTCGCCATGGGCATGTACAATCTCGACGAATCGATCCGCGACTTCGCGCGCGCCTCGATGAACTATGCGCTCGGCCGCGGCTGGCCGCTGTACCTGTCGACCAAGAACACGATCCTCAAGGCCTATGACGGCCGCTTCAAGGACATCTTCGCCGAGGTGTTCGAGACCGAGTTCAAGGACCAGTATCAGAGCGCCGGCATCGTCTACGAGCACCGCCTGATCGACGACATGGTCGCCTCGGCGCTCAAATGGCACGGCGAATTCGTCTGGGCCTGCAAGAACTATGACGGCGACGTGCAGTCGGACCAGGTCGCGCAGGGCTTCGGCTCGCTGGGCCTGATGACCTCGGTGCTGATGACCCCGGACGGCAAGACGATCGAGGCGGAAGCGGCGCACGGCACCGTCACCCGCCACTATCGCCAGCACCAGCAGGGCAAGGCGACCTCGACCAACCCGATCGCGTCGATCTTCGCCTGGACCGGCGGCCTCAAGTATCGCGGCAAGTTCGACGGCACCCCCGAGGTGACCCGCTTCGCCGAGACGCTGGAGAAGGTCTGCATCGAGACCGTCGAGAGCGGCAAGATGACCAAGGACCTCGCGCTGCTGATCGGCCCGGACCAGGCCTGGATGACCACCGAGCAGTTCTTCGAGGCGATCCGCGTCAACCTCGAAACCGCGATGGGCAGCTGGCAGTAAGCCTTCTCCCAATCTGCAGGACTAATGGAAAAGCCCGCCTCTGGCGGGCTTTTCTACTTGCAATGCCGGGGCCCGCAGCGTCTCTAGGGGCTATGACCGAGCGAGCAAAAACCGCCACCGGCCATCGGCCTTTCTGTTCCTTCCAGCCACGCCCCGCACCCCTTTCCTCTCCGGGTGCGTCATGCTGAACCTCTCGAACCACGGCTTCAGCGACACGCTGGTGATCCTCGGCGCGGCCGGGCTCGTCATTCCCGCCTTTGCGCGCTTCCGCATCAGCCCGGTGATCGGGTTCATCCTCGTCGGCGCGCTGGTGGGCCCCTTCGGCCTCGGCAGCCTGGTGGGCCAGGCGCCCTGGCTCTATTATCTGACGATCTCCGACGCGCACTCGATCGAGCCGTTCGCGGAATTCGGCATCATCCTGCTGCTGTTCTCGATCGGGCTCGAACTGTCGTTCAAGCGCCTATGGGCGATGAAGTCGCTGGTGTTCGGCACGGGGGCGGCCGAGTTGTTCGGATCGGGCCTCATCCTCGCCGCGGTGCTGTACCTCACCGGGCTCAGCACCGGCGGGGCGATCGGGCTCGGCCTCGCGCTGGCGCTGTCCTCGACGGCACTGGTGATCCCGATCGCCGGCACGACGAGCGCGGTGGGGCGCGGTGCCTTCGCGATGCTGCTGTTCGAGGATCTGGCGCTGGTGCCGATCATCTTCGGGCTCGGTGCGATGGCCCCGACGCCGGAGGGCGCGGACTGGACGCGGCTGCTGATGACGCTGGGCATCGGCATCGCCACCGTGGTAGCCCTGTTCCTCGGCGGCCGGATCGTCCTGCCGCGCATGTTCGCGCAGGCCGCGCGCACCAAGAGTCCGGAACTGTTCCTCGCCGCCAGCCTGCTGGTGGTGATCGTCGCCAGCCTTGCGACGACCGCCGCCGGTCTTTCCCCGATCGTCGGCGCGTTGATTGCGGGGCTGCTGATCGCCGAGACCGAATATCACGGCGAGGTCGAGGCGATCACCACCCCGTTCAAGGGCCTGGCGCTCGGGGTGTTCCTGCTCACGGTCGGCATGCGGCTCGATCTCGGCTTCGTCGCGGAGAACTGGGCGGCGCTGCTGGGCGCAACCATCCTGGTGATGGCGGTGAAGGTCGCGGTGACCACCACGCTGCTGCGCCTTTCGGGTGCCCGGATGGGAACCGCCGCCGAAACGGGCGTGCTGATGGCAAGTCCGTCGGAGACGACCCTGATCGTGCTCGGCGTCGCCGGCGCCGCCAACCTGATCGCGCCGGGGACGGTGGCGTTCTGGAGCGCGGTGACCGCAATCGGCCTCACCGCCACGCCGCTGCTCGCCAAGGCCGGGCGCGGCGCCGCGCGCAAGATCGAAGGCAAGAACGGTGCGCAGATCGCCGATGAGGATCTCGCCCAGATCGACGGCGGCACCGTCGTCATCGGCTTTGGCCGGGTCGGCCGGACCGTTGCCGAGATGCTGCGGCGGCACGACAAGCCCTATGTCGCGGTCGATGCCGATATCGACAATGTCGTGCGCGGCCGCCGGGCCGGCTTCCACGTGCTGTTCGGCGATGTGACCCGCAATGAACTGGTCGATCAGCTCCAGCTCGGCCGCGCCCAGGCGCTGGTGCTGACGATGGACGATCCCGTGCTGACCGTCCGGCTGACCAAGCGCGTGCGCGGCTGGGTGCCGCATCTGCCGATCATCGCCCGCGCCCGCGATGCGGCGCACGCCGCGGAGCTCTACCGGGCGGGTGCGACCGATGCGGTGCCGGAGACGCTGGAAAGCTCGCTGCAGCTCTCGGAGGCGCTGCTGGTGGATCTTGGCCTCGGCGTCGGTCCGGTGATTGCATCCATCCACGAAAAGCGCGACGAGATGCGCCGCTCGATCAAGGATGCCGCGGGCCTGCAGCGCGAGCCCCGGTTGAACCGCTCGCGCCTGAACGCCACCGCCGAACCCAACAAGGCCTGATAGTGATGCTGCTTTCCCTTGCCCTCGCCCTGCTCGCTCCGATCCAGAGCGACGCCGTGCCCGACCCGCTTGCCCCCGCCAAGAGCGGACGCATTCGCTGCATCAACCCGGATCGGGCCAGCCGCAGCTGCAGCACGATCGTTCACTATACGCTCCGCGGGGACGGCGCCTTCGATGCGCTGGTGACCGGCGTGGTCAATCGCGATCCGCTGATCGTGATCGAATATTCCACCTTCGGCCAGGTGCGCGACGGCGCGGTGTGCAACCGCGTGCGTCCCGCCGATTTCAACACGGGCAAGCTGACCAGCAACGGTACCGCGCTCAGCCCCGCGCTGGAGACGAACACGCGGCTCAAGCTGCTCGAGACACTGCAGCCGCTCGCCGGGCATGAGCGTTGCTATCGCGAGGTGGCGAGCGGCGATGAACTCACGGTTAACGTGACCATGGACGGCATCTTGCGCCCCGACATGGCGCAATCCGCGATTTGGGTGCTGCCCGAGGACGGCTACGCCCCCGGGCGCTAAGCCGCTGGATCAGGCGGCGACCTGAGCTTCCGCCAGCGCCGCCTTTACCGCCGCGAGCGCATCCGCGCCCTTGGCCCCGTCCGGACCGCCGCCCTGCGCCATGTCCGGGCGGCCGCCGCCTCCCTGGCCGCCCAGCACGGTCACCGCGACCTTGACCAGGTCGACGGCGCTGACGCCAATGCCGTCGCTGACGCCGACCGCGACCGAGGCACGGCCCTCGTTCACCGCAACCAGCGCGACCACGCCGCTGCCGATCCGCGCCTTGGCCTCGTCGACCGCACCGCGCAGCGCCTTGGCCTCCAGCCCGTCGAGCACCTGGCCGACGAAGTTGATGCCGTTTACCTGTTCGGGACCCACCGGGGCAGCACCAGCACCGCCGCCAAGGGCGAGCGCCTTCTTTGCCTCGGCCAGCTCGCGCTCGAGCTTGCGGCGTTCCTCGACCAGCGCAGCGACCCGCGCGGGCACATCATCCGGCGCGGTCTTGAGCGCAGCCGCCGCCTCGCGCAGCCGCTCGTCGCGGGCGTTGAGCCAAAGCCGCGCGCCTTCGCCGGTCAGCGCCTCGATGCGGCGCACGCCCGAGGAAACCGCGCTCTCGGACACGATCTTGAAAATCGCGATGTCGCCGGTCGCGTTGACGTGCGTACCGCCGCACAGCTCGACCGAGTAGGACGCATCCCCGCCCAGCCCCATCGAGAGCACGCGCACCTCGTCGCCGTACTTCTCGCCGAACAGCGCCATCGCGCCCGCGGCGATCGCGTCGTCCGGGGTCATCAGCCGCGTCTCGACGGTGCCGTTGTGGCGGATCTGCGCGTTCACATCGGCCTCGACCTGGGCGATCTGCTCCGCCGTCAACGCCGAGGGATGCGAGAAGTCGAACCGCAGCCGCTCGGGCGCCACCAGGCTGCCCTTCTGGCTGACATGGGTGCCAAGCCGCTTGCGCAGCGCCGCATGCAGCAGGTGGGTCGCAGAGTGGTTGGCGCGGACCTGGTCGCGATGCTCGACATCAACCGACAGGTGCACAGCGTCGCCGACCGCAACTTCCCCGCTCTCGATCTTGGCGTGGTGCGCATGCAGGCGGCCGAGCGGTTTCGAGGTATCGTCGACCAGCGCACGCAGCTTATCGTTGCCGATCACACCCACGTCGCCCATCTGGCCGCCGCTTTCGCCATAGAAAGGCGTCTG
The DNA here is from genome assembly GCF_025960285.1 of Sphingomonas sp. R1. Taxonomy (GTDB): domain Bacteria; phylum Pseudomonadota; class Alphaproteobacteria; order Sphingomonadales; family Sphingomonadaceae; genus Sphingomonas. Next base: position 765,693 of record NZ_CP110111.1, read on the forward strand.
GTTGGTGAGGATGGTCACGGTGTCGCCGGCAACCGCCTTCTCCACCCGTGCGCCGTCCTTGACCAGCGCGACCACCTGGCCTTCGCCCTCGGTGCTGACATAGCCGGTGAACTCCGTCCCGCCGAGCTCGTCGGCGAGATCGTACCAAAGCTCTTCCGAGGCCTTTTCGCCCGAGCCCTTCCAGGCGGCGCGGGCGGCGCGCTTCTGCTCGGCCATCGCCGCGTCGAAGCCGGCGCGATCGACGCCGATCTCCTGCACGCGCAGCGCGTCCTCGGTCAGGTCATAGGGAAAGCCGAAGGTGTCGTAGAGCTTGAACGCGGTGGCGCCGGGCAGCGTGTCGCCGGCCTTCAGGCCCACGGTCGCCTCGTCGAGCAGGCGCAGACCGTTGGCGAGCGTCTGGCGGAAGCGGGTTTCCTCCTGGAGCAAGGTCGCCTCGATCAGCGGCTGCGCGCGCACCAGCTCAGGATAAGCCGCGCCCATCTCGGCGACCAGCGACGGCACCAGCCGGTGCATCAGCGGATCCTTGGCGCCGAGCAGGTGCGCATGGCGCATCGCGCGGCGCATGATGCGGCGGAGCACATAGCCGCGGCCCTCGTTCGCCGGCAGCACGCCGTCCGCGACGAGGAAGCCCGAGGAGCGCAGGTGATCGGCGATCACCCGGTGGCTGGCGACCTGCTCGCCGTTCGCCGCGGTGCCGGTCAGCGCCGCCGACTGATCGATCAGCGCCTTGAACGTGTCGATATCATAATTGTTGTGGACGCCCTGGAGCACCGCGGCGATCCGCTCCAGCCCCATGCCGGTGTCGATGCTCGGCCGCGGCAGGTCGCCGATGATTTCGTCATTTTCCTGCACGAACTGCATGAAGACGAGGTTCCAGATCTCGACGAAGCGGTCGCCATCTTCCTCGGGCGAGCCCGGGGGGCCGCCATAGATGTGGTCGCCGTGATCGTAGAAGATTTCCGAGCAGGGGCCGCAGGGACCGTCCGAGCCCATCGCCCAGAAATTGTCCTTGGTCGGGATGCGGATGATCTTGTGATCGGGAAGCCCTGCGATCTTCTTCCACAGGTCGAACGCCTGGTCGTCGGTGTGGTACACCGTGACCGTCAGCTTCTCGGCCGGAATACCCCACTCCTTGGTGAGGAGCGTCCAGGCATGGGTGATCGCCTGCTCCTTGAAATAGTCGCCGAACGAGAAATTGCCGAGCATCTCGAAGAAGGTGTGGTGCCGGGCGGTATAGCCGACATTGTCGAGATCGTTGTGCTTGCCGCCCGCGCGCACGCACTTCTGGCTGCTGGTCGCGGTGCTGTAGGGGCGCGACTCCAGGCCGGTGAACACGTTCTTGAACGGCACCATGCCCGCATTCACGAACATCAGCGTGGGATCGTTGTGCGGCACCAGCGGCGCGCTGGGGACGCGGGCATGGCCCTGGCCCTCGAAATAGTCGAGAAACGAGCGGCGGATATCATTGGTCGACGTCATGAGGTCGACTTAGGGGCGCGCGGGCGTTCGCTCAAGCGAAACACGTCGATCACGGCCATCGTTCCCTGCCGTATCGGCCGCGTCGCCCGCACGACGCGGTTCACCCCATCGGTTGCTCGATCGAAACCGGTGGTGTCGAGAACCATTGCGGGCCCGCCCCGGTCATGTGGAAGCAATCCTCCAGCCGCACCCCGAAGCTGCCCGGAATGTAGATGCCGGGCTCGTTCGAGAAGCACATTCCCGGCGCGAGCGGCGTCTTCTCGCCGCGCACGAGGTTGACCGGCTCATGCCCATCCAGCCCGATGCCGTGGCCGGTGCGATGCGACAGGCCCGGCAGCTTGTACTGCGGCCCGTAGCCAAGGGACGCATAATAGCTGCGCACGGCATCATCGACGCTGCCCGCAGGGACCTCCAGCCGGGCTGCGGCAAACGCCACCTGCTGGCCCCTGGCCACCTGCTCCCACACCTTGCGCTGCTGCGCGCTCGCGCGACCATGGACGAAGGTGCGTGATACGTCGGATTGGTAGCCCATCACATTGCAACCACAGTCCATCAGCACGATCGCGCCTTCGGTTACGGGTGCCGGAGTCCTGGTGCCGTGCGGATAGGCCGCGCCTTCGCCAACCAGAACCATGCTGAATTCGGGCTCGCCGCCCAGCCTGCGCGTCGCCGCGTCCATCAGCGCGGAAACGTCGCGCTGGCGCATACCCGTTTCCACCCGGTCGTATACGAAGCGATAGGCTGCAATCGTGATATCGGTTGCGAGCTGCATCAGCGCCAGCTCGGCCGCGCTCTTGATCATCCGGCAGCCCCGCACGACCGCGTTGGCGGAGGTTACGCGCAGCCCGTTCTTCTGCAGACCGTCGACCGCGAAGAAGCGCACCGTTTCCTCGATCCCTATCGGCAGCCCGGCCAGTTTGCGGTCCATGAGGAAGCCCGAGACGAGCTTGAGCGGATCCTCGTCCTCCTGCCAGACGCGCACCTCGGCCGGTATCGCAAGGGTTTCGCGGGTTCGCGGTTCCTCGAAGAACGGCGTGACGATGCAAGGGTCGCCCTCCACCGGCAGGATCGCGGCGGTCAGGCGTTCGCTGCGGCCCCATCGGATGCCGGTAAAATAGACCAGGCTCGCACCCGGCTCGATCAGCACCGCGCCGATGCCCTGCGCCTTCATCAGCGCTTGCGCCCTCGTCAACCGCGCCCGCCGTTCCTCCGGCCCGATCGGGCGCGCGCCCCTGGTCAGGTCCTTGAGCATGGAGAGGTCCGGTTCAGCGGCCCGGACGACGCCCGGAAGGGTCATGAGGGGCAGCGTCGCCAGCGATCCCAGCAGACTGCGGCGTGTCGTTCCCAGAACCGGCATGATGCCCCCTTGCTTGCAAACCCGTGTGCGGAACCCGGGTAGGACGAAGCGGGCGCGCGCGGCAAGGGGCAGCCGCGCGTCCGCGTCGGGGGCACTGCCGCGAAGCTATCGTCACGCCTGCTTCATCTGCCGGGCTTGACCCGGGCCCAACAATCCCCTTCCCTCCCGCGACGATTCTTCGGGGAGCAAGTGTGGGTAAACGACTAACCTGGTTCATCCTGGCGGCGCTGCTGCTGGGCGGACTGATCGGCTGGGGCCTCAACCTCGGCTATGGCGGCACGGCCGCGGGCAAGGCGACGCTGGAGTCGATCGCCTATGGCCTCGACATCCCCACCCAGATGTTCCTCCATCTGATCAAGATGATCATCGCGCCGCTGGTGGTTTCCACGCTCGTCGTCGGCATCGCCCATATGGGGGGCGGCGGCGCGATCGGACGCGTCGGGCTGAAGGCGTTCTTCTGGTTCGTCTGCGCGAGCCTGGTCTCGCTCACGCTCGGCCTGCTGCTCGTCAACCTGCTCCAGCCGGGCACCGGCCTGCACCTGCCGCTGCCGCCGGCCAACGCTTCCAGCGGGGTCGATCGCACGGCGTTCGATGCGGCCAAGTTCTTCACCCATATCGTACCGACCAGCGCGATCGACGCAATGGCGAGCAACGACATCCTCCAGCTGGTGATCTTCTCGCTGTTCTTCGGTGTCGGCATGGCAGCGGTGGGCGACAAGGCCAAGCCGCTGCTGCGCGGGCTGGAGGCGCTGGTGTCGGTGATGCTGACGGTCACCGGCTATGTGATGCTGTTCGCGCCGGTGGCGGTGTTCTGCGCGGTGGCACGCACGCTGGCGACCAAGGGCCTTGGCGTCGTGGGCGATCTCGCCTTCTTCATGGGCAGCTTCTATATCGGCCTCGCCGCACTCTGGGCTGTGCTGCTCGGCGCCTGCTTCCTGGTGATCGGGCCGCGCACCGGCCTGCTGTTCCGCTATCTGCGCGATCCGATCCTGCTGGGCTTCTCGACCGCCTCGTCCGAGGCCGCCTATCCGCGCACCCTCGACGCGCTCGACCGGTTCGGCGTGCCGCCGCGGATCGCCAGCTTCGTCCTGCCACTCGGCTATTCGTTCAATCTCGACGGCTCGATGATGTACATGACGTTCGCGTCGATCTTCATCGCGCAAGCCTATGGCATCCATCTCGACTGGGCGACGATGATCCAGATGCTGCTGATCCTGATGGTCACCAGCAAGGGCATCGCCGGGGTGCCGCGCGCCAGCCTGGTGGTGATCACCGGCACGCTGGCGCACTTCAACATTCCCGAGGCGGGCGTGCTGCTGATTCTCGCAGTCGACCACTTCCTCGACATGGGCCGTACCGCGACCAACGTCGTCGGCAATGCCGTTGCTGCGGCCGTCGTGGCGCGCTGGGAGGGCAAGCTGGACGCACCCGACGAGGCCGAACCGGCGGTGCGGCCGCTCCCCGCCGGGGGGCCGCACGATGCCGAAAAGTTCGAGGATTATGCCGAGCACTGAGGGCGCCCGGCGACTCCCTCACGCATAGGCATAGGGTCCGCCCGCCTTCAGCGCACGCTGATAGGCCGGGCGGGCATGGATCTTCTCCAGGAACGCCGCGATATGGGGGCGGCGTTCGAGAATGCCCGCGCGCTTCACCGCCGCCTCGAGCGGGAAGCTCATCATCACGTCGGCGGCGGTAAAGCTTTCGCCCGCGAACCAGGGCCGCCGCGCCAGTTCGCCCTCGACATAGTCGAAATGCACCTCGGCCATCGGGCGGAACTTCTTGAGGCCCATCTTGCCGAACAGCGGCACGCGGGCGAGCACCAGCATCACAAGCAGCGGCGGCATCAGCGAGCCCTCGGCATAATGGAGGAAGTGGCGGTAACGCAGCGCATCCTCGCGGTTCGCGGGCGCTCCGAGCGTTCCATCGGCCTTGTCGACCAGAAATTGAAGGATCGCGCCGGTCTCCGCGACGACGGTGCCGCCATCCTCGATCACCGGCGACTTGCCGAGCGGGTGGACCTCGCGGAGCTCTGGCGGGGCGAGCATCGTCGCCTTGTCCCGCTCGTAGCGCTTCACTTCGTACGGCAGGCCCAACTCCTCCAGCAGCCAGAGCACGCGCTGCGAACGGGAGTTTTCGAGATGGTGGACAATAATGGTCAAAGGAGCCCCTCCGATGCGGCGCGTCGCGCGCCGTCGCTTCCTGCAGAAGGCTGCAGCTTGCGCGACGGCGAACCACCGCGCAAGCCACCCGCCGTCACGCCAGCGTACGGACCTTCGGCTCGCGGTCCCAATAGCGCTGCTTGGCGGCATCGACGAGGCCCGCAAGATCGGTAACGCCCGCGTCCGCTTCCACCCCGGCCTTGTCGAGCAGGGGCTGGGCGGCAGCATTTGCGCCGATCGCCTTGAGGTGGCCGAACGCGTCCATCACCCACTGGACGGCGGCGCCCTCCTTGACGAGCTTGGCCGCCGCATCCTCCGACAGGATCACCGCGCACGCATCCACCGTCACCGAGGGCTGCCCGAACAATTGCGCATCGGCAGCGATCCTGGAGCCATCCGAAAGCGGAACCGCCCCGACCTTGGGTGCGATCGTCATCGCGTTGCCGCCCGCCGTCTTGATCGCGTCCTTTAGCGACGCGAGCGCCGCCGCATCGGTGCCGTCGGCGATCAGGATGCCGACGGTCTTGCCCTGCAGCGTGTGCAGCTCGCGCGGCCCGCGAATGATGCGCAGCGCCGGCGAGGGTTCCATGTCCAGCACCGGTGCCGCGGTCTTCGACGCCTCGGGCAGGTCCATCGCCAGCCCGTCTGCGACCCGGCGGGCCAGCGTCTCGTCGACGTTGCGAAGATTGGCCACCATCGCCGCGCGGATGTGTTCGAGGCTCACCTTCGACAGCTCGAACACCAGCGCCGAGGCGATATGCGCCTGCTCGGCCGGGTCCATCGAACGGAAGAACAGACGGGCCTGGCTGTAGTGATCGGCGAAGCTTTCTGGGCGGATGCGGAGCTTCTGCCCCTGCTCGTCGGACGGGAAGGTCTTGTAGCCCTTCTCCGGATCCTCGCGCGCGCCGGCTTCCTCGCCGGCCTTGGCGAGGCTGTTGGGCTCGTAATTGGCCCGACCCTTGGGCACGGCCATCTGCATATGGCCGTCGCGCTGCTGGTTCAGGAACGGGCAGCCCGCCGCGGCCGCGCGGCCCTTGGCGGCGTTGATCGGCAGCTGGTGGAAATTGACCGAGCCGAGCCGCGACAGCTGCGTGTCAGTATAGCTGAACAACCTGCCCTGGAGCAGGGGATCGTTGCTGAAGCCGATGCCGGGAACGACATGGCTTGGCACGAACGCCGCCTGCTCGGTCTCGGCGAAGAAATTGTCGGGATAGCGATCGAGCACCATCCGGCCGACGATCCGCACCGGCAACACCTCCTCGGGGATCAGCTTGGTGGCGTCGAGGACGTCATAGGGCTGCGCGTTGGCGAAGTCCTCGTCGAACAGCTGCACGCCGAGCTCCCACTCGGGATAATCGCCGCGGTCGATCCGCTCGAACAGGTCACGGCGCTGGAAATCGGGATCGGCGCCGGCGATCTTCACCGTCTCGTCCCAGATCGTCGAGGCGAGACCCGCCTTGGGCTTCCAGTGGAACTTGACGAAGGTGCTTCTGCCCTCGGCATTGATCAGCCGGAAGGTGTGGACGCCGAACCCCTCCATCGTCGCGAAGCTGCGCGGCAGCGTGCGGTCCGACATCGCCCACATCACCATATGGGTCGATTCGGGCATCAGGCTGATGAAATCCCAGAAGGTGTCGTGCGCGGTCGCCGCCTGGGGGTAGCCACGATCGGCCTCCATCTTGGCGGCGTGGATCAGGTCGGGGAACTTGATCGCGTCCTGGATGAAGAACACCGGGATGTTGTTGCCGACCAGATCCCAATTGCCCTCGCGGGTATAGAACTTGACCGCAAAACCGCGCACGTCGCGCGGGGTATCGACCGAACCAGCACCGCCCGCCACGGTCGAGAAGCGGACGAACACCTCGGTGCGCTGGCCCTTCTTCTGGAACAAGTCCGCGATGGTGACGTCGGCAAGGCTGTCGGTCACTTCGAAATAGCCGTGCGCGGCCGAACCGCGGGCGTGGACGATACGCTCCGGGATGCGCTCGTGATCGAAATGGTTCATCTTCTCGCGGAAGACTTCGTCCTCGATCAGCACCGGGCCGCGAGCACCGGCCTTCAGCTGGTTCTGGTTGTCGCTAATCGGCGTGCCGTGGTTGGTGGTGAGCACCGGATGCTCGGCATCGGTCACCTGGTGGGTTTCGCCCCCGACGGGGGCGTTGCGGCTGTTCTGATCGGTCATGGGGGGGGGTCCTCGCAAAGCGTGCGAAGCTCCAACGAGCCGTGGATCAGGCAGTTGCGCCAGGTTTGTGATCTATGTCGATTTCGCTCGTGGCAGCGGCGCCAGCCGCCGCCACGGCGATCAGCGCCCGCAGCGCCGGTTCGTCGCCGGAAGCAACGGCGCCAAGGCAGACATAGCGGCCGCGCCGCCCCTCGCCCCGCAGCAATCCCGCGGGGTCAGGCAATCGGGCCCCTTCGGCGACGTGGAGCAGCAGATTAGGCGCATCGACAACCAGCCGCAGTACCGCTGCGCTGCCACCCGCCGAGCCGCCATCCGAGGGCGTGTAGAGAAACGTCCGCCCCGCGCCCCGCGCCGTTTCCCGCTCCACCGCCTCGGGCCATGCCGATCGCAGCAAGGCCCGGGCGGCAGCGACGCGAACGGCGAGGTCCACCGACGACGTGGCAACGCACGCTCCGGCGGTCCCCGTCCCCGCGGAGGTTACTCGATCAGATATCGTCGTCGGGCTCCGGACCGGCCATCAGGCCCTCGGCGACCTGCTCGGTACGGCCGCGGATCGCGGCTTCGAGCCGGTTGCAGACCTCCGGATTCTCGCGCAGGAAGTTCTTCGAATTCTCGCGACCCTGGCCGATGCGGATGCTGTCATAGCTGAACCAGGCGCCCGCCTTTTCGACCAGCCCCGCCTTGACGCCGAGATCGAGGATCTCGCCGATCTTGGAGATGCCCTCGCCGTACATGATGTCGAATTCGACCTGCTTGAACGGCGGTGCGACCTTGTTCTTCACCACCTTGACGCGCGTCGCGTTGCCGATGATTTCGTCGCGGTCCTTGATCTGGCCGGTGCGGCGAATGTCGAGGCGGACCGAGGCGTAGAACTTCAGCGCGTTGCCGCCCGTCGTCGTCTCCGGATTGCCGTACATCACGCCGATCTTCATGCGCAGCTGGTTGATGAAGATCACCATGCAGCGCGAGCGGCTGATCGAGCCGGTCAGCTTGCGCAGGCTCTGCGACATCAGACGCGCCTGGAGACCGACATGGCTGTCGCCCATCTCGCCTTCGATTTCGGCGCGCGGCACCAGTGCGGCGACCGAGTCCACCACCAGCACGTCGATCGCGTTCGAGCGAACCAGCGTATCGGTGATTTCCAGCGCCTGCTCGCCGGTATCGGGCTGCGAGACGATCAGCTCGTCGATGTTGACGCCCAGCTTCTTGGCATAGACCGGATCGAGCGCGTGCTCGGCGTCGACGAAGGCGGCCACGCCGCCATTCTTCTGCGCCTCGGCGATCACGTGGAGCGCCAGCGTCGTCTTGCCCGAGCTTTCCGGACCATAGACCTCGATCACGCGGCCGCGCGGCAGGCCGCCGACGCCGAGCGCGATGTCGAGCCCCAGCGAGCCGGTGGAGATCGCCTCGACCTGCATCGTCTCCTTCGAGCCCAGCCGCATGGCCGACCCCTTGCCGAAGGCGCGGTCGATCTGCGCGAGGGCGGCGTCGAGCGCCTTCTGCTTGTCCGTGGGATTGGCCATATTGCCGTCGATCACCTTGAGAGATGCTGCCATTGGGAAGCCCCGTCGCTAGAGGGTTTACGCACTGCGTTCAACCGTGTTGCGCCGCTTGTATCGCATTTGTTCCGCGAGAACAAGTCATGAACTTGACGAAGGTTGCGCACATGCGGCACGCGCGCTAGCTGCGGTGCCGTGACCTTGATCGTCGGCCATGTTTCCGCCCTTGCCCGCTTCCCGGTGAAGTCCATGGCGGGGGAGACCCTGTCGGTCGCCGAGGTCGACTGGCAAGGTGTCGAGGGCGACCGCCAGTATGCCTTCGTTCGTGCGCAGAATGGCACGCGTTTTCCATGGCTTACGGCGCGCGAAGTGCCCGGCATGGTGCTCCACCGGGCGCGCTTCACCGATCCGGCCGCGCCCAAGACCAGTGGCATCGCGGTCGATACGCCCGACGGCGGCAGCCGCTCGCTCCACGATGCAGGGCTGCACGCGCACCTCGCCGAGGCGGCCCGCGAGCCGGTGTCGCTGATCCAGGTAGCGCGCGGCGTCTACGACTCCATGCCGGTCTCGCTCCAGACCAGCGCCGGCCATCGCGCGCTGGAGGCCGCGCATGGCGGACGGATCGACCCGCGCCGCTTCCGCATCAACGTGACGATCGAAAGCGAACTGCTGCCGGAACAATGGCAGGGCCTGCGCCTGGCCTTTGGCGATGCGAGCGAGGACGGCGCGATCGTGCAGTGCGCCGATCCGATCCAGCGCTGCGTGCTGGTCACCATCGATCCGGACACCGGCGCCAAGGACCCGACGATCCTGCGCACCGTCGCCCAGCGCTTCGGCGCCTGCTACGGGCTCTATTCGGCGCCCGCGCGGCCGGGGCTGATCCGCGTCGGCGATCCGGTGCGTATCCTCGCCTGAAGCGGAGGGGCCGGAGCCCCTCCCCCAGCCGTTACTTACCCGCCTTGCCCGTCCACTGGTCCATCCAGCCGAGCACCGTGCCATACCATTGCAGCGAGTTCTTGGGCTTGAGCACCCAGTGGTTCTCGTCGGGGAAGACGAGCAGCTTGGACGGGATCTCGCGGCGCTGGAGCGCGGTGAAGGCGGCCAGCCCCTGGGTATAGGGGATGCGGAAGTCCTTCTCGCTGGTGATCACCAGCTGCGGGGTCTTCCACGCGCTGACGTGATTGACCGGGTTCCAGCGCTCGAACGCGGCGGGGTCCTCGAAATAGGCCTTGCCGCCATGTTCCCACTCGTCGAACCACAGCTCCTCGGTTTCATAGGCCATGGCGCGCGCGTCGAACACGCCGTCATGCTGGACGATGCACTTGAAGCGATCGGGCCACTGGCCCTCGATCCAGTTCATCATATAGCCGCCATAGGAGGCGCCGAGCGCGCAGGCCTTGTCGCCGTCCAGAAAGGCGAAGCGATCGGTCGCGGCGCGCAGGCCCTTCTTGAGGTCCTCGAGCGGCGCCCCGCCCCAATTGTTGCGAATTGCATCGGTGAAGGCCTGACCATAGCCGGTCGATCCGTGGAAATCGACCGCGACCACGGCATAACCCGCGCCGGCGAACACCGCCGGATTCCACCGATAGGACCAGCTATTGCCCATGCTGCCCTGCGGCCCGCCATGGACGATGAAGGCGATCGGCGCCTTGGCCCCCGCCGCCAGCCCCGCCGGCTTGGCGACATAGCCCCAGACGGTGTCGCCATTGGCGCCGTTGAAGCTGTAGCGGGTCACCTCGGGCATCGAAATGCCTGCCAGCTTCTCGGCATTGACTGCGGTCAGCCGCGTGCTCTTCTTGCCCTTCAGCCAGTAGAAGTCGTCCGGTGCGGTGAGGCTGTTCATCGCATAGACGAGCCCGCCCCTGGTCGGGACGACCGCCGAGACGCTGCCCTGCTGGGTGAGCCGCTCGACCTTGCCGTCCAGCGAGACCGCGAAGACCGGTTCTTCCTGCACGTCCTGCGCCGTGACGTAGATGGTCTTCGAGTCCGGCCCCCATGCGATCGACGCGACCGAGCGGTCCCAGTCGCTCGTCAGCGCGCGCACATCGCCGGTGGCGAGGTTGCGCAGCATCAGCACCTGACGATCGGCCTCATAGCCCGGCCGCGCCATCGCGAACCAGGCGAGCCACTTTCCGTCCGGCGACGGCGTCGGCAGATTGTCCATCCCGCCATTGCCCTTGGTGAGGTTCACCGGCGCGGCGGCACCATCCGCAGGTGCCGCGAAAATGTCGAGATTGGTCGAGAGCGACTCGATCCGTCCCGCCTCGCGGAGTGCGAAATAGATAGTCTTGCCGTCCGCGCTCCAGGCGACTTCCTCGCCGCCGCCCGAGGGCTTGGAGGGCGTGTCGCCGACCAGCCCGCCTTCGATCGCGACGCCGTCGCCGGTCGCGCCCTGCGGCCCGAACGGCAGGACGAACAGCTGCGAGCGGGTGCCGTCCGCCCAGCTGTCCCAGTGGCGGACGAACAGCTGCTGGTAGACCCGGCCCGAGCCGGCGTTCGGATCTTTCTTCTCCATCGCCGGAGTGACCATCGGCGCGCCCGGCTTGCGATCGGCCCAGACGAGCAGCCTGGACCCGTCCGGCGAGACCTTGAAGCCGCTGAACCCGCCCTGGATATGCGTCAGCTGCGTAGGCGCTCCGCCGGTGACGGACACCGACCAGACCGCATCCTCGCCGTCCTTGTCGGACTGGAACCACACCGTCTTGCCGTCGGCGGAAAATTGCGGTGCGGTTTCGTTGACGAGTGGCTCGGCGACCAGCTTTTCCGGCTTGGCGCCCTTTGCGGTCAGGTCGAGCCGCCACAGGTCGTAGCGGCCCTTGTTGGCGGCGAGATCGGTTTCGCGCTGCTGCCAGACGAGCCAGTGGCCGTCCGGCGACACGGCGGGCGCCCCCACGCGGGAAAGGCCGACAACGTCCTGGATGGTGAGGTCACGCGCCGAAGCCGGCGCAGCGATGGCGGCGAGCGCGACGCCCGCGACGAGAAACTGCTTCATGGGCACAGGATAGCCGCAACGTAACGCCCGATACAATCAGGCGATTACAGGCAGGGTCCTCGCCGTTCAGCGGCCCCCGGTGATCCGCGCGATTTCGCGCGAGACGATCTGCTCGACCAGTTGCGGCAGATTATCGTCGAGCCAGTCGCGCAGCATCGGCTTGAGCATTTCGCGCACCAGGCCTTCCAGCGTGTCCGATCCGGGCACCTGCGGTTTCACCACCAGCCGCGACAGCGCCTCCAGCTTCTCGCGGCTGGCCTCGGCGACGCGATCGGAGAGGATCGGATCCACCACCGTCGGCGCGACGACCGGCGCCTCCGTGGACGGCGGCACGATCGGCTCGCTCAGTTCGAGCACATCCTCGGCAAGCGGGTCTTCCGCGTCCGGCTCCGGCTCGGGCTCGGGCACCGCGCGGAGCGATCGACCGCGGGCGAACGCGCCGGGTTCGTCATCGGCGATGATCCGTTTGATCGATGCGAGGATCTCCTCCATCGACGGCTCGCTGCTGGCAGTCCCCATCGCGTCCATCCTGGCGTTCGAGCGGTACGAATGCCCTCAATCAGGGATTCGGTCGGCTACTGTCAACCGAACGCTGCAGCGTGGGGTCCAGCGGAGCCCCCACCACCACCGCGCCCTGCGCCGGCGTCGCGCGGGTGCTGGTCGCCACCGGCTGGGGGGTCTTGTCGTCCCGCCAGTCGTTGATGCGGTTGCGGACCCGCGTGTAATTGAGGTTGGGATCGTACAGCAGTCGGCTGTCGAAGTTCAGGTCCTTCGCCTGTGCGCGGCCCATTGAAGATAGCAGCGTGAAGCCCGCGACATAGGCGTCGCGCTCTGCCGTGACATACTGGACCTGCGAGTTGAGCAGTTCCTGCTCGGCATTCAGGATGTCCAGGATGGTGCGGGTGCCCACGCTGTTCTCCGCCCGCACGCCTTCGAGGCTGAGCTGGTTGGCCTGCACCGCGGTGCGCGTCGATTCGATCACGCGCAGCGCCGCCTGATAGCTGGCATAGGCCGAGCGCGCCTGGGCGATCACGCCGCGTTCGGTCAGCGTCACCTGCTCGATCGCCGCACCCTCGCGCGCCTGCGCCTGGCGAACCTGCGCGGCGGGGCGACCGCCCTGGAACAGCGGCAAGGTCACCTGCACGCCGACCGTGGCGCTGGTGCCGTTCGGGTTGAGCCCGGCGCGCTGGCCGATCGCCCCGACCGATCCGAGATAGTTATAATAATTGCCGCTGAGCCCCAGGCTCACCTGGGGCAACCGACCCGCCTGGGCGACCCGCGTATCGTAGCGCGTCGCATCGCGCGCGAGCTGGGCCGCTTCGAGGAAGGGGTTGTTCGCAAGCGCTACCTGTTCGGCGGTCTGCACGTCCTGCGGCAGGTTCGGCAGCGGCGGCGGCGGCGCGAGCACGCCCGGCGGGGTGCCGACCACGCGGATATAGGTTTCACGGCTGCCGATCAGCTGTGCCTCGGCGCTGCGCAGCTGCGACTGGGCCAGCGCGAGACGCGCCTCGGACTGGGCGACGTCGGTACGCGTCAGGTCGCCCACCTGGAAGCGATCGCGCGTCGCCTGGAGGTTCACCTCGAGGACGTGGACGTTTTCCTGGTTGAGCCGGACGATCGATTCGTCGCGGATGACGTTCAGATAGGCGGTCACCGTCTGGGTGAAGATGTCCGCTTCGGTACCCCGCAGATTGGCGCGACCGGCGGTCACCCGCACCTCTGCCGCGCGCACCGAATTGCGGATGCGGCCGCCGCTGTAGATCGGCTGCGAGAGATTGAGGCCGAGCTGCGCCTGGCGCGAGGGCGTCAATGCGGTCGCATCGGTGTTGTACAGGCTGTCGTTGGCGCTGCCGGTGGCGTTCAGGCCGGGCAGGCCCTGCGAGCGGGCGATCGGAACATTCTCGTCGTTCGCGCGCTGGGTAGCGCGTTCACCCTGAAGATCAGGGTTGGTCGCATAGGCCTGCGCCAGCGCGTCCTGCAGCGTCGTCGTCGGGGCCGCCGTCTTGGCGCCCGGAGACGGCACGTCCTGCCGGCCGCTGGGCGCGGTCTGAGCGAACGCCGGCGCCCCGAGCGATACGAGGCTCACACCAATGAGCAAAATGTTCAGTCGCATGAGCCCCGTCTTTAAGGTTAAAAGGTAAATTTTCTCGGTTTTTCAAAGCCGGGAAGCGTCGCAACCTCGATGTCGAGGAAGTCGACCAGACCGAAGCCCCCCTCGGTGCGGCGACCCAGCGCAAGACGCGTGACCCCGCGATCGATCACGCCGGTCACGATGCGACCGCCAACCTTCACCTGGTCGATCAGCGCCTGGGGCAGTTCCTCGACCGCGCCGTCCACAATCACCAGATCGTACGGACCGCGTGCGGCCCAGCCTGCATTGAGCGGCCCCTGCACCAGTTCGACATTGGCGGCGCCGGCCAGGCCACCGCGCGCGATCGCGAGCAGTGCGGGCTCTTCCTCCAACGCCACGACCGCAGCGACCAGACCCGAAAGCAGCGCCGCGGCATAGCCACCGGCAGCACCTACCAGCAGCACATGGTCGCTCGGCTGCAGCTCCGCCTCGGTCAGCAGCCGGCCGGTGGCCAGCGGCGAATCATGGCGCCGGCCATTGCCGAGCGGCAGCAGCGTGTCGCGATAGGCGAGCGCGCGCTGCTCGGGCGGCAGGAACACTTCGCGCGGCACTTGCGACATCGCCGTGACCACACGGGGATCGTTCACTGCGTTGGTACGCAGCTGGCTCGCCACCATGGCGTGGCGCATCGCTTCGAAACGGGGCGCTTCGAGGGGCGCAGGGTCGACCATAAGGGCCATCATCACTCCGCTTGTCGCACAACCGTATTAGTTGCGCAATACACTTGTTGCTGTCCCGAGGCTTCTATCGTGCAGATGGGGACTCGCCAAGCGAGCGCGACGTTATTTTGAAACTGTGTTGACATTGCCCCCACCCCGAGGGCATTTGCCGCGCCTCACCTCCGGATGGCCCGATGGCGGAATGGTGACGCAGCGGACTGCAAATCCGTATATGCCGGTTCGATTCCGGCTCGGGCCTCCACTTCCCCGATCAAGGCAATCGCCAGACCCCGCCGCCGCCGGAGCGCGGGCGTCCTCGGTTCCTGCGCATGGGGAGACGATCGCATGGCGCCGATCGTTCTGGTATCCTTGGATGAACCAAGGAGCACCGCCCGATGACCCGCAATGTCAACGACGAGATCACCGACGCCGTCACCCGCGCAAATGTGAAGACGGGCACAGAGTCGCCGGCGATGGCGATCGACACCGGATATCCGGTTTCGGCGAACGTGACCGGACGGGCGCCCCAGAAGGCTTCCGAGGGGCCGACGCCGCAGCCACCGCGGCGCGCCGAGGATGCACCCTGCGCTTCCGCCGGGGATTGAACGGCGCGGCCGCCGGAGCGACTGTCGGGGAGCCCGAAAACGCGAAGGGCGCCCGCTGCCCCGTGCAGCGGACGCCCCTCTCGCAGGCGCTTGCAGGATTTAGCGACCGTTGCGGCAATCCCCGCCATCGATCGCGCGGCCGGCCAGCGCACCGGCGCCCGCGCCGATGATCGTGCCGGTGCCGCTGCGGCGATAGGAACTGCCGCGGCCGATCTCGCCGCCCAGCAGGCCACCCGCGATCGCACCCAGGATGGTGCCGGCGGTGCCGTCGCTGCAGCGCTGGCGATAGTTGCGATCGCGATAGGCATAGCGCGGACGATAGTCCCGATAGTCCCGGACCTCGCGATAGTCGCGATACTCACGGTAATCGCCGCGGTAGTCGCGATCGTAGCGGCTGTATCCGTCGCGATAGCCATAGTCCTGCGCGGCCGCCGGGGTCGCAGCGATCGAACCGGTCATCAGCGTGGCGGCCATGGTGGCGCCGATCAGAAACTTCTTCATGTCTTCGTCTCCTCGCGGGGCACTGGTGCCGCCGTCTGAACCCTGATTCGCACAAATCGACTGTTCCCAGCCTGAATGCGCTGGTTAGCTGGCGTTCAGGGTCGTTCCGCCCCCGCCCGACCGGAACCATGACGGCTGGGAAACGTTGCGGATCGGAATGGAGGAAACCGTCCGATGTATGATTTCGGCATCCGCCGCGCGTTGACCGGCTACCGCCCCCACGAGACCAACCCCTGCCCGGGCTGCGGGCAGTCGCACTGGATGGTGGGTCGCCTGACCGCCGAATGTGCCTTTTGTGGCACCGCCCTCCCGCTGCATCGCGGCAACGTCGGCGGCAGCGCGCTGCACGCCCGCCCCGCTCGCCCGCCCCTGGCGGCCTGAGCGATGACCAGTATCGCCTCCACTTCGCCGATCGAGCGGATCGCGCGCGTGATCGCCGCCGAGATGCTGAGCCCCAATGCCGAGGGCGCCGGCGAACTCGGCCGCCCGGTGAGCGAGATCGTCGACACGATCTGGCCCCGCGAAACCGATCGGGCGCTCGCGGTGCTGCGCACGTTGCGCGAACCCACCGCCGAGATGATCGCTGCCGGCCGCGCCGCCGGCGACGATCCGGCGCGCATCTGGAGCGCAATGGTCAACGCCGCGATCGCGGGGGCTGCTGCCCTCGCCGACTAAGCCGGGTTTGTCGCGGGCATTTTGTTCGCTATGCGCATTGCCATGCACAATGCACCGCTGACGCTCTACAACTCGCTGTCCCGTTCGCTCGAGCTCTTCCAGCCGCTCGATCCTGACAAGGGCGTGCGCGTCTATTCGTGCGGCCCGACCGTCTATAATTACGCCCATCTCGGAAACTTGCGCGCCTATGTGTTCACCGACACGCTGAGCCGGGTGCTGCGCTGGAAGGGCTATCCGCTCACCCACATCATCAACATCACCGATGTCGGCCATCTCACCTCCGACGCCGATGCCGGCGACGACAAGATGGAAGCCGCCGCCCGCGCCCAGGCGAAGAGCATCTGGGACATCGCCGCGCACTATACGGCAGCCTTCAAGCAGAACATCGCCGACCTCAACATCACCGAGCCGAGCAAATGGTCGGTGGCGACCGATCACATCCAGCAGATGATCGCGTTCGCCGAGAAGATCGCGCCACAGCATTGCTATGAGCTCGAATCGGGCCTGTATTTCGACGTTTCGACGGTGCCCGATTATGGTCGCCTCGCAGGCGCTGCCGATGATGCGGCGGAAGGGCGGATCGACCCGGTCGACGGCAAGCGCCACCCGCAGGATTTCGCCATCTGGCGCAAGTCGCCGCCGGGCGAGCAGCGCCAGATGGAATGGGATTCGCCCTGGGGCAAAGGCGCACCGGGCTGGCATCTCGAATGCTCGGTGATGAGCATCCAATATCTCGGCGCCCCCTTCGACATCCATACCGGCGGCATCGACCATCGCGAAATCCACCATCCGAACGAGATCGCGCAGAACCAGGCCTATTGCGGCTGCGGCGACACCGGCGCCAAGTTCTGGATGCACAATAATTTCCTCGTCGATCGACAGGGCAAGATGTCCAAGTCCAAGGGCGGGTTCACGACGCTGCAATCGCTGATCGACGCGGGTGTTCATCCCCTCGCCTATCGGCTGCTGTGCCTCCAGGCGCAGTATCGCAGCGAACTGGAATTCTCGGCCGAGAACCTCGCCGCGGCGCTTACCCGGCTCAAGCGTCTCGTGATGACGGTCACCACGCTGCGCGCCCGCGCCGAGGGCGAGGGCACTGCGCCGGCAGCATGGCTGGAAAAGCTCGATGCAGCAGTGTCGGACGACCTCAACACGCCCAAGGCGCTGCCCGTGCTCGACGAGATGCTGGCCGACAAGAGGACCTCGCCCGCGGATCGGATCGCGGCACTCGCAGAGTTCGACAAGGTGCTGGGCCTTCGTCTCTGCGCGCTTACCCGCGAGGAGCTGCGCCTGCGCCCCAAGGCCGCGACGATCAGCGCGGAGACGATCTCCGACCTGCTCGTCGAGCGCAAGGAAGCGCGGGTCGTGAAGGACTTCCAGCGTTCCGATCGGATTCGCGACGACCTGGCGGCAGCAGGCGTCGAGGTGATGGACGGTGACCCGCTGGGCTGGGACTGGAAGCCCGGGCTGTAACCTAAAGCTCCTCCCCGTACCGGGGAGGAATTTGCTTGCCATCCCACGCCAACCTCCCCCACAAAACGCGACGATTTTTGGGGGGATGCATGCGCGGGCAGGTATTGGGTGTCGATCGGTCGAGCGGCGAAGGCCAGATTTCGGGCGAGGACGGCAGCCGCTATGTCTTCACCCAGGAAGACTGGAGCGACAGCCGTCACCCCGCGGTCGGCGCCAGGGTGGATTTCGATGTCGACGGCAAGCGCGCCCGCCGCATCTTCCGCCTGCTCGACGGCAGCGTGGAGGCGGCGCCGGCAAGTGAGCCGCGCAACAAGATCCTCGCCGTGGTGCTGGCGCTCTTCCTCGGCCCGCTCGGCATCCATCGCTTCTATCTGGGACGCACCGGCTCGGGCGTGGTGATGCTGCTGCTCAGCCTCACCATCGTCGGCCTGCTGGTCACCGGCATCTGGTCGTTTGTCGACGCGGTGCGCTATCTGCTCATGAGCGACGCCGAGTTCGCTGCGCGGTACCCCCGGCGCTGATCAGGCACCGAGGAACGCCGGCACGAGCGACCACACGGCGTCGAGTTGCTCGCGGGTGATACTGTATGGCGGCATCACATAGACCGTGTTGCCCAGCGGTCGCAGCAGCACGCCGCGCTCGCGTGCAAACGCCATGAGCGCGGGGGCGATGGCGGAGAGATAGCCATTCTCCGGCTGCTCGATCTCCAGGGCGGCGATGGTGCCCATACGGCGGAAATTGGCGAGACCGGGCACGGCTGCCAGTCCGTCCAGCGCGGCCTGCTGCCATGCGCCCAGCTGCGCGATGCGCTCCAATACCGGCTCGTCCCGCCAGATGGCGAGGTTCTCGACCGCCGCCGCGCAGGCGATCGGGTTGGCGGTATAGCTGGAGGAATGGAAGAACATGCGCGCGCGATCCTCGGACCAGTGCGCCGCGAAGATCGGCGCCGTCGCCAGCGTCACCGCCAGCGGGATCGCACCGCCGGTGATGCCCTTCGACAGGCACAGGATGTCCGGCACCACGCCGGCCTGTTCGCAGGCGGTCAGCGTGCCGGTGCGGCCCCAGCCGGTCATCACCTCGTCGGCGATGAACAACACGGCATGTCGGGCGCAGATCGCCGCCATCTCCGCGAGGATCGCAGGGCTGTAGAACAGCATGCCGCCCGCCCCCAGCACCAGCGGCTCGACGATGAACGCGGCGGCACCGGCGCGGCATTCGGCCTCCAGCGCATCGAGCGCCGCCTGCTCGGCGCCCGCCCCGGGATAGGGGATGGTACCGACATCGAAGAGCAGCGGCTGATAGGGCCGGTTGAACACCCCGCGCGCGCCGACCGACATGCCGCCGATCGTGTCGCCATGATAGCTGTGCTCAAGGACGAGGATGCGGTGCCGGTCCTCGCCGCGATTGTGCCAGAAGCCGAGCGCCATCTTGAGCGCGACTTCCACCGCAGTCGAACCGCTGTCGCTGAAGAACACATGCTCGAGCGCGTCCGGCAGGATGGCGCGCAGGCCGGCGGCGAGTGCCTCGGCGGGCTCGTGGGTCCAGCCCGCGAAAATGATCTGGTCGAGCCTGCTCGCCTGCGCGGCGATCGCCGCCATGATGCGCGGATTGCAATGGCCGTGCGTCGTCACCCACCAGGACGAGATCGCGTCGATGAAACTGCGGCCGTCGGCGGTATGGATCAACGCGTCCTTGGCGTGGCTGACCATCGGGATCGGCTCGCCCAGGCCGTGCTGGGTGAACGGGTGCCAGACCGATGACATCAGGCGAAGTCCGCCGGATCGAAGGCCTCGGCGAAGGCGCTCGCCAACGCCGCGGGCGTGAGATCGGGCAGCATCGGCAGGCGGCCGAGCCGCTTCACCCTGCCGATCGCGGCAATCGTCGCCTCGCTGTCCTCTACCGCGTCGCCGACAAAGGCGATGCCGTGGATCGGCACGCCCCGCGCGCGCAGCGCCTCGATCGAGAGAAGACTGTGGTTGATCGTACCCAGCGCCGTGCGCGCGACCAGCACCACCGGCTTGCCCCAGCGCGCGAACATGTCCGCATAGAGGAGTTCGCGGGCCACCGGCACCAGCGCGCCGCCCGCGCCCTCCACCACCAGCGGCCCGTCGACAAGCGGCAGCGCGAGGCGGTCCGGATCGATGGTCACGCCGTCGATCTCGGCCGCGAGGTGCGGCGAGCAGGGCGTGACGAGACGATAGGCCTCGGGAAGGATGTGATCGGCCGGCAACCCAGAGAGCGCTGCGGTACGCTCGCTGTCGCTGCCGTCATCGAGGCCGCTCTGGATCGGCTTCCAGTAGCGCGCGCCGAGCGCGCCGGCGAGGCCTGCGGCAAACACGGTCTTGCCGATGCCGGTGTCGGTTCCGGTCACAATGAAGGTCTGGGTCATGCTGCAACGACTTCGTCTGGAGGAAGGAGGGAGGCCAGCCGCTCTGCCAGCGCGGCGATCTGGCTCGACGACACGTTGTTGGTGATCGAGATGCGCAGGCGCGACGTGCCGGCGGGCACGGTCGGCGGGCGGATGCCCCGCACGTCGAAGCCGCTATCCTGCAGCGCCCCTGCCACCGCCATGGTCCGCACGTCGTCGCGCAGGATCAGCGGCAGGATCTGGGTTTCACCTGCCCGTACGCCGAGCGGTGCCAGCATCGCGCGGGCCGCAGCGACACGGTCCGCCAGCGCGGCCCGCAGCGCACCGCCTTCGGCGACAATCCGCAGCGCCGCGCGCACGGCGGCGGCCATCAGCGGCGACGGCGCGGTCGAGAAGATGAAGGCGCGACCGCGATTGACGAGAAAGTCGCGGACGATGGCGGGGCCGGTGACCAGCGCCCCCTCGCACCCGAGCGCCTTGCCGCAGGTGTGCAGCGTGATCAGATTGTCCGTCGGCAGGCCATGGGCCAGCCCCTGCCCCTGCGGACCATAGACGCCGGTCGCGTGCGCCTCGTCGACCAGCAGGATCGCATTCTCGCGGTCGGCGAGCCCGGAAAGCGCGGCCAGCGGCGCGATATCGCCGTCCATGCTGTACAGGCTCTCCACGGCGATCCACACGCGCCCTGCCCCGCCTTCGCCTCGCCACGCGGCAATCGCCTCGGCAAAGGCCGCGACGTCGTTGTGCGCCGCCTGCCGCGTCTCCGCCCGGCCGAGCCGCATCCCCTCATGCGCGCTGGCATGAACAAGCGCATCGAACAGCACGAGATCGCCGCGCTGCGGCAAGGTCGCGAGCACCGCGGCATTGGCGGCATAGCCGCTCGAAAAATACAATGCCGACTCGCGCTCGAAAAAGGCCGCTGCTTCGGCTTCCAGCGCCGCATGCTCCGGGTGATTGCCGCGGAGCAGCCGAGAACCACCCGAGCCGATGGGCACGCCGCGCTGCAACGCATCGGCCACTGCCGCGCGCAGCGCCGGGGAATCGGCCAGGCCGAGATAGTCGTTGGAAGCGAAGTCCGCGCCCGCGCGAGCGCTCAGCGACCGGCGGCGGCCCCGCGCCGTCAGCCCGGCAAGGTCGCGAGCCTGTGCGTCGAATAGGTCCATTGCGCGGCGGCTACACCCGGCGCCATCCCGACGCAATTGCAGCCACATTCGATTACCCTGATCGGGTAATTTTCCCTTGCACGCTATTACCCTTGCCGGGTAAGAGCCGGCGATGACGACGTTAGCCGGTTCCAAGATCCGCCAGTATCGCGAAGAACGCACCCTCAGCCGCGCGGCGTTCGGTGCCTGGTTCGACACGCCGGGCTCCACCGTGCAGGGCTGGGAGACCGACGGCAAGCGCGCCAATACCAAGGTGATGAACCAGATTGCGGCGATGGGAATCGCCGAGCATGCGGACTGGCACGTCGCCGTCCGCGACGTGGAGAGTGCAATGGCAAGCTGGACCCCCGATAGCTGGACGCGCGCCGAAGCGCGCCAGATGCCACAATATCCGGACAAGGGCGCACTGGACGCCGCCACCCGGCAGCTGAGCAGCTATCCGCCGCTGGTCTTCGCCGGAGAAGCGCGCGAGCTCACCACCGAGCTGGGCAAGGTCGCGCGCGGCGAGGCCTTCCTGCTCCAGGGCGGCGACTGCGCGGAGAGCTTCGCCGAGTTCCATCCGAACAACATCCGCGACACCTTCCGCGTGATCCTGCAGATGGCGGTGGTCCTCACCTTCGCCTCGAAGCTGCCGACGGTGAAGCTCGGACGGATGGCCGGCCAGTTCGCCAAGCCGCGCTCGGCCGATACCGAGGTGATCGACGGTGTCGAGCTGCCCAGCTACCGCGGCGATAACGTCAACGACATCGCCTTCACGCCGGAAGCGCGGATCCCCGATCCGCAGCGGATGGTGCAGGGCTACAGCCAGTCGGCGGCGACGCTCAATCTGCTGCGCGCTTTTGCCAATGGCGGCTATGCCAATCTGCACCAGGTGCACAAGTGGACGCTCGACTTCATGGGCAAGAGCCCCTGGTCGGCCAAGTTCGCCGATGTCGCCGACCGGATCGGCGAGGCGCTCGACTTCATGGAGGCGTGCGGGATCAACCCCGATACCGTGCCGCAACTGAAGGGCACCGACTTCTACACCAGCCACGAGGCGCTTCTGCTCCCCTATGAGCAGGCGCTGACCCGGCAGGACAGCCTGACCGGCGACTGGTACGATACCTCGGCGCACTTCCTGTGGATCGGCGATCGCACCCGCTTCGAAGGCTCGGCGCATGTCGAGTTCCTGCGCGGCATCGGCAATCCGATCGGGATGAAGTGCGGGCCGAGCCTCGAGCCCGACGCGCTGCTGCGGCTGCTCGACACGCTCAACCCGGGCCGCGTGCCGGGACGGATGACGCTGATCACGCGCTATGGCCATGACAAGATCGAGGCGGGCCTGCCCAAGCTGGTCCGCGCGGTGAAGCGCGAGGGCCATCCGGTGGTGTGGAGCTGCGATCCGATGCACGGCAACGTCGTCAAGGCCGCGAACGGCTACAAGACGCGGCCGTTCGACCGGATCCTTGCCGAGGTGCGCGGCTTCTTCGCCGTCCACCGCGCCGAGGGCACCTTCGCCGGCGGCATCCATGCCGAGATGACCGGTCAGAATGTGACCGAGTGCACCGGCGGCGCGATCGCGATCACCGAGCAGGGCCTGGCCGATCGCTACCACACGCATTGCGACCCGCGGCTCAACGCGGGTCAGAGCCTGGAGCTGGCCTTCCTGCTCGCCGAGATGCTCAACGACGAAATGGCGGAGCGTCGCAAGGCCGCCGCCTGATGCCCGGCGGCGCGTTGCTCAGCGGAGCAGCGCGCCCGCCAGCGCCCACAGGCCATAGCCGAGCACGAACACCAGCATCCAGGCGATCACCGCGCTGCCGGTGATGATCGCAAGACGGGTGCGGACCGAGAATTTCTCCTCGCGCGCGCGATCCCAGCCCTCGACCACCGGGGGCTGCGGCGTGGGCAGCGGGGTCTTGGGAAAGGCGATCGGCGTCGCGACCGGTCCGGCCACGGCGGTCGTCAGGTCGGCATCGGTCAGCGGCGTGACGAATTCGCAGCCATAGATGCCGGCGGCACCCCACACCACTTTCGCCTCGCGGGTGCCGATCCCGGCGATGCCGAGCGCGATCGTGTCACCCACCGCCAGCTTGGCACCGGACACGACGCGGAAGCCGCCATGCGACAGATCCTCGATCGCGACGTCGACCGGCGCCCAGGCCGAGTCGCGCAGCGTCGCTTCCAGTTCCACAGGGTGGCGCTCCGCCCAGCGGGCGTCCTGATACAGCCGTGCCGCAATGCCCATGATGCGCTCCAGTGACGTGCGTTGAGCCCTGCTCTGCACCAAAGGGAGTTGCGAGGGAGTAAATGCAGCGACGCTTTCGACAAAATGAAGGCCGAGATCGCAGCGTTGCGACCTCCGGCGACAATTTCGCCGGCAAAGGCAAAGAAGCGACATGCATCTGCAACATGGCGGGTGCAGATCCCTTCCTGTCGACGCGTTTCGTTCCCCCTCGCGTCGACTCTCCCCGAACTAAACGGGGCAGTCCTGCGGGGCTGCCCCGGCCTTTTTCGGGGCTCAGGCGTAGAGGTCGACCACCTCCGCCCCTTCGCCCTCTGCCTCCAGCAGCAGCGTGCGATGGCAATGGCACGGATCCCGTTCGTAGCACAGCAGCGCACTCGGCTTCTCGGCCGCGAGGGCCCGCATCTGCACGGCCTGCGCCTGCGCCTCGGGCAGTCCCAGCTGGACGTCATAGACCTCGCGGAGCGTCGCCACATCGCCCTTCTTTGCCGCATCCCGCCCGCGTTTCGGCGTGCCGAGCTGCTTGAGATGAACATAGTCGATCCCCGCCTCACGCAGGCTGGCCGCGAGGCTCGCCTTGGAGAATCCCGGCCGCCGCGAGAGCGGCAGCGCGCGCACGTCGATCACCCGCTGCACGCCGGCCCGGGCGAGCGCAGCGAGGAACTCGGCCATGGTGGTGGCTTCATAGCCAATCGTGAAGATTTTCATCGGGGCGCCTCCTCGGGGCAAAATGCACGGCAACCCGACTTCGCTGCAACGGCCTTTCCGGCATTGACGCCACTCGTAATAGCAGTTATTTCTGAAATTACAGAAATTGAGGAAGCAGCGTGATCAGCGACCATCCCGACGCCAAGGCCTTCATCCTCCACTGGGGGGAAATGGGGACGCATTGGGGGGTCAACCGCTCGGTCGCGCAGATCCATGCGCTGCTCTACCTTTCCGCTGCGCCGCTGCCGGCCGAGGACATTGCCGAGGCGCTCGGTCTTGCCCGTTCGAATATCTCGACCGCGCTCAAGGAACTCATGGCCTATGCCATCGTCCGCCGCGTCCATATCGACGGTGACCGGCGCGACCATTTCGTTGCCGAGACCGATCTGTGGGAACTGCTGCTGCGCATCTCCGCCGAGCGCAAGCGCCGCGAGATCGACCCGACGCTCGCGCTGCTCGCGGAACTCTCCGAGCGGCTCGCCGGCGATCCGGCGGCGCCCAAGCAGCTGCGGGAACGAATCACCCGGATGCACGAGTTCATCAGCACGCTGAGCGGCTGGTACGAACAGGTGCGCCAGCTGCCCAAGCCTACCCTGGTCACGCTGATGAAGCTGGGCGGCAAGATCGCGCGCTTCGTCGGGCCGCGCGGCAAGGCGCCGGAGAGCTGATGGCACGCGAGCTTCGCCCTTTTTTTGCCGGTTGATTTCTGTTTTTTCAGAAGAAGGAGAATGACAATGGTTGAGATCGCCTATGCGTTGTACCTCGTCATCAGTCTCGCGATCACCATCTGGGTCGCGCGAACCCTGTCTTCGAACGGCGTCGTGTTTCTCGTCCGATGCTTCGGGCACGACGAGACGCTCGCGCGCTCGACCAATCATCTGCTGGTGGTCGGCTTCTACCTGATCAATATCGGCTTCATCACGCTCACCCTCAGCCTCGGCAGCGAGCCCACCACCCCCACCGAAGCGATACGGTTCCTCAGCAGCAAGGTCGGGCTGGCCGTGCTGGTGCTGGGCATGATGCACTTCTTCAACATGGGAGCCATCGCCCATTTCGGCCGCACCGTGGAAGGCTGGTTCGAACAGCGCCGTGCCCTTGCAAGCGCGGAGGCCTGACATGGTCCGTACCCATCCTGGCTGCCGCTCCGATTGGAGCGGCAGAGCCGTGTTCGCCCCCGCCCTTTGCGCCGGCGGTCTGTTCTGCGGGTCCATCTTGCTGGCGATCCAGCAATGCGGTCCGGCGTCTGCCTTTCCGGTTGAGGGCTCGCCGGCGACCGTGTTCCAGCTGCTGGCAAGCGCGGCCGTGATCCTGCCCTTCGTGTCGATCGTCGGGATGATCCTCAGCGCGCTGCCCATCCTTGTCGGCGTGACGGCCCTTGCCACGATCGGACGGTGGAACATCGGCACGCGGCATCACGCATTCTGGGCGCTGACCGGCGGGGCAGCCCCCGCGGCGGTGGCATCTGCCACGGGTTCCAGCCTCGCCGAACCGGCTGCCTTTGCGTTCATCCTGACGGGAGCGGCTTGCGCCGCCATCGCACGGCGCTATGTGCGCTGGTCCCCCATCGAAGAGTAGACACACGCCCATGCCCGGCCACGACATCCATATCATCGGCGGCGGCCTCGCCGGATCGGAAGCGGCCTGGCAGCTTGCCCAGGCCGGGCACAAGGTCCGCCTGTCGGAGATGCGCGGCTCGGGCGAGATGACCCCGGCGCACCAGAGCGACCGCCTCGCCGAGCTGGTCTGCTCGAACAGCTTCCGCTCGGATGATGCCGACAGCAACGCCGTCGGGCTGCTCCATCAGGAAATGCGCGCGCTCGGCTCGCTGATCCTCACCCAGGGCGACATCCACAAGGTGCCCGCGGGCTCGGCGCTGGCGGTGGATCGGGACGGCTTCGCCGACGGCGTGACCGCGGCGCTGGAGCAGCATCCGAACATCACCATCGTCCGCGAGCGGGTCGACACGCTGCCCGCCGAAGGCCGCACCATCATCGCCACCGGCCCGCTGACCGCGCCGATGCTGGCGGAGAGCATCGGCCGCGCGACCGGCAAGGACAGCCTCGCCTTTTTCGACGCGATCGCCCCGATCGTCCACCGCGAGTCGATCGACATGGAGACCGCCTGGTTCCAGAGCCGGTGGAACAAGGGATCGGGCAAGGATTACATCAACTGCCCGATGTCCAAGGAGCAGTATCTGGAATTCCACGCCGCGCTGATGGCCGGCGAGAAGACCGAGTTCCGCGAGTGGGAGAACGTCCCCTATTTCGAAGGCTGCATGCCGATCGAGGTGATGGCGGAGCGCGGCGTCGATACGCTGCGCTACGGGCCCATGAAGGGCGTGGGCCTCGACGATCCGCGCACCGGGCGCTGGCCCTATGCGGTGGTGCAGCTGCGGCAGGACAATGCCAGCGGGACCTTGTGGAACATGGTCGGCTTCCAGACCAAGCTCAAATATGCCGAGCAGGTCCGGCTGTTCCGCACCATTCCGGGGCTGGAAAATGCCGAGTTCGCGCGCCTCGGCGGCCTGCATCGCAACACGTTCCTGCGCTCGCCCGAGCTGCTCGACGGCACGCTGCGGCTGAAGAGCGCGCCCAATATCCGCTTTGCCGGGCAGATCACCGGCTGCGAGGGCTATGTCGAGAGCGCCGCGATCGGGATGCTCGCCGGGCGTTTCGCCGCAGCGGAGATTGCCGGCACCGACCTGGCCCCGCCGCCGCGCGAAACGGCGCTCGGTGCCCTCCTCTCGCACATCACCGGCGAGGCGGAAATCGAGACCTACCAGCCGATGAACGTCAATTTCGGGCTGTTCCCGCCGATCGAGGGCCGGACCAAGAAGGCCGATCGCAAGCGCATGTACACCGATCGCGCGCGGGCGGCGCTGAAGGACTGGCTGGCGGCCTAGGCTCCCCGATCCGTCACCCTCACCCGCCCCCTTGGAAAGGAGAGGGCATTCGACGCTGGTTCCCCCTCCCTTTCCAAGGGAAAGCGAGGGAGACGCGGAGCGCCGGAAGGGTGAGGGTACATGTCCCCTCGCCTCCCCTCACGTCTCCAGCACCGGCTCCCTGCCCAGCGCGGTCGCCAGCGCGCGGTGGCGCTTCTCCACCGCCTCGCCGTACAGCGGCTCGTCGCCATCGGCGAGGCTGAGCACCAGCGCGGTCCCCTCCAGCCGCAGCCGCGAGCGCTTGAGCGGGCGCGCGACACCGCCGCTCAGCCGTTGGCCGAGCCGCATCGCCAGGCCCCAGCGCTTGGCCTCGGCCAGCGCTTCGGGCGAGGCAAGCCGTTCAAGCGGCACCGGGCTGTCGATCGCGCCGCCGAGCGACGTATAGAGCGCCTGCGCCACGATCGCTCGGCCCGCTGCGTCGATGCCGACCCAGTTGCCGTGCAGCCCGATCTCCATGCCCCGTTCGGCACGGAACTCGGGGTTGGCGCGCCAACCCACGTCAGCGAGCAGACAGGCGGCATGGCGAAGCCGCGCCCATTCGGGGCCGTCGCGAAACAGCGGCGCGAGCCATGCATCGAGCAGGTCGCCATGCTCGGGGAAGCGGCCCGAGCGCTGCCCTTCCTCGCGCGCGGCAACGATCAGGGGATCCTGCGCTCGCTCCTCGGCGGACAGGCGCTGGAACAGCAGCCCCTCGCGCAGGCCATAGGCCGAGACGACCGTCCCGCTGCTGCCGAGCTGCTTGGTCACGGCCACGAGCAACGCGGCCGCATCGGCGAGGGAGGGAATGCGCGCGCTCGACAGGTCGGGCACGGTCTTGAGATCGGCCTTGGTCGCGCCTTCCACCCGCCGCCCGAGTTCCTCCACCCGCGCGATCGCCAGGGGATAATGATGGACGATCGGCAGCGGATAGTCGGTCAGGTGCATGTCGAGCTTGGCGAGCGAGCGCCACGAGCCACCGACCATGTAGAAGGGCAACCCCTTGCCCCGCGCCTTCCAGCCGGCGGCGTCGATCATGCGGATGACGTCGCGCTCCAGCGCCCCCCTGCCGCGCGCGCGGATTGCGCCGAGACGCAGCACGCCGAGCGGAAAGGACACCCGATCGGTGACAGTGCCGGCCACGACGCGGACCAGCTCCAGGCTGCCACCGCCGAGATCGCCGACCACCCCGTCCGCTTCGGGAATTCCGGAGAGTACGCCGAGTCCCGCAGCGGTCGCCTCCTCGACGCCGGACAGGAGCTCGACCTCGAGCCCGAAGCCCTCGGCAATTGCCATCAGCTCCCCGCCGTTGCTGGCGTCGCGCACGGCCGCGGTGGCGACCGTGCGCAGCTCGCTCACCTGCATCTCGCGCGCGAGCAGGGCGAAGCGCCCCAGCGCGGCGCGGGCGGCGGCGAGGCCGCCGGCATGGATCGCCCCGGTTTCGGCCAGCCCCTTGCCAAGCCCGGCCATCACCTTCTCGTTGAACAGGATCGCCGGCAGGCGCGCGGGGCCCTCATAGACGACCAGCCGGATCGAATTGGAGCCGATATCGATGATCGCCGTGCGCGGCCGCGCGCGTTCGACGGTGGCGCGCGGGGTTCCAATCAGGGCTGTGGCCACCCGGTCAGGCACCCTTGGCGGCGAGGCGGCGCTTGCGCGGCGACAGCTTCGGCACCGGCTTGCGCGCATCCACCGCGGCACCTCGGCCGGACAGCGACGGGTTGGTCATAAAATAGCGGTGCAGGTTGAATTCCCCTTCGTCGCTGGGCACGATGCGATCGTAATGCCCGTCGGGCGCGAGCAGCCAGCTCTGTTCGTTGTCCAGCAGGTTGGCGACCATCACCTGGTCGAGCACCTGATCGTGCACGGTCTTGTTCAGGATCGGCAACATGAACTCGACGCGACGGTCGAAGTTGCGCTGCATCCAGTCGGCCGAGGAGATATAGATCTTCGCGCCGTCATTGGGCAGCGTCTTGCCATTGCCGAACACCCAGATGCGGCTGTGCTCGAGAAAGCGCCCGACGATCGACTTCACCCGGATATTCTCGCTCATCCCCGCCACGCCCGGGCGCAGGCAGCAGATGCCGCGCACGATCAGCTCGATCTGCACGCCTGCGGCGCTTGCCTGGTAGAGCTTCTCGATCGTGGCAGGATCGACCAGCGAGTTCATCTTCGCCCAGATCGTCCCCGGCCGCCCGGCGCGGACATGCTCGATCTCCTCGTCGATCAGCGCGGTGAGGCGCTTCCGGAGATCGCGCGGGGAGATGCCGAGCAATTCCAGATGCTGCGGCTCGACATAGCCGGTGACGTAAT
Organism: Sphingomonas sp. R1; assembly: GCF_025960285.1. Taxonomy (GTDB): domain Bacteria; phylum Pseudomonadota; class Alphaproteobacteria; order Sphingomonadales; family Sphingomonadaceae; genus Sphingomonas. Next base: position 795,095 of record NZ_CP110111.1, read on the forward strand.
TGAAGATCTGCGCGGCATCGCGGCCCATTCGCGGATCGGCGGTGAAGAAGCTCAGGTCGGTGTAGATCCGTGCGGTGATCGGATGGTAGTTGCCGGTGCCGAAATGGCAGTAGGTGCGATAGCGATCGCCCTCGCGGCGCACGACCATCGACACCTTGGCATGGGTCTTCCAGTCGATGAAGCCATAGACCACCTGCACGCCGGCGCGCTCCAGCGCAGTCGCCCAATAGAGGTTCTGCTCCTCGTCGAAGCGCGCCTTGAGCTCCACCACCGCGGTTACCGACTTGCCCGCCTCGGCGGCGGCGATCAGCGCGTTGATGACGGCGGGCTGCTTGCCGGCGCGGTAGAGCGTCTGCTTGATCGCCACCACATCGGGGTCCGCCGCCGCCTGCTGGAGGAAGCTGAGCACGACGTCGAACGTCTCGTACGGGTGGTGGACGATGATGTCCTTGGCCCGGATCGCGGCGAAACAGTCGCCGCCATATTCGCGGATCCGCTCGGGGAAGCGCGCCGAGAAGGGGGTGAACTTGAGGTCGGGGCGATCCTCGTCGACCAGCATCGACAAGTCGCCGACGCCGAGGAACCCGCCGGTCTCGGTGAGCAGCGCGTCGCTGCCGCCCAGCTCTTCCTTGAGCACCGCCTCGAGATCCGGGGCGATGCCCTCCTCCATCTCCAGACGGATCACCCGGCCGCGACGCCGGCGCTTGATCGCCGAGCGGAAGGTGAGGACGAGGTCCTCGGCCTCTTCCTCGATTTCGATATCGCTGTCGCGCAGCACCCGGAAGGTGGCCGCGCCCAGCATCTCGTATCCGTGGAACAGCAGCTCCCAGAAATGCTTGATCAGCGTCTCGATCGCGACGTAGCGCGCCGGGCTGCCGGGGAGGCGAACGAAGCGCTTGAGCGTCGTCGGCAGCATCACCAGTTCCTGGATCGGCTCGCGGTCCGATTTGCGCAGCAGATTGAAGATCACGCTCGATCCCTGGTTGGGGATGAACGGGAACGGGTGCGCCGGGTCCAGCGCCTGGGGCGTGAGGATCGGGAAGATCTGCTCGCGGAAATGGTTGGCGAGCCAGGCTTCGGTCTCCCCCTCGATTGCATCGGCTTCGAGCACGAAGATGTTGGCGAGCGCGAGCTCGGCGCGAATGTCCACCCACACCGCCTGCTGCTCGTCGGCAAGCGTCGCGGCTTCGGCGGAGATCGCCTCCAGCTGCTGCGCGGGGGTGAGCCCGTCAGCGGAACGCGTGTCGATATTCTGGAGCTGCTGCCCCATCAGGCCGGCAACGCGCACCATGAAGAACTCGTCGAAATTGCTGCCCGAGATCGACAGGAAGCGCAGCCGCTCCAGCAGCGGATGCGCGGGGTTGCACGCCTCCTCCATGACGCGGCGATTGAACGCCAGCCAGGAGAGTTCGCGATTGAAGTAGCGCGCTTCGGTGGGGTCGGCGGGGGCGATGGTCGCGGGTGCGGCGGATTCGGTCATGCGCTCTCGCTATCGTCGGAATGCGTCAAAAGGCTTGCAGCCTGCAGTGTAGACTTCACGATCGGGATCGACAAACGGCCGTCGGTCTCCATTTCCAGCACGTCGGCGACGCGCAGGATGGCGAGGTGGCTCCGCTCGATCCGCGCCGCGACCCAGGCGATCACATTGGGCGCCGCGTGCAGCAGATGGCGTGTGAAGGCACGCTCCAGCAGCAGCGGGATCAGCGCATCGTCGGGCGGCCCGATCTCGAGCAGCGGCGAGGCAGCGAGGCGCGACCGCAGATCGGGCAGCGTCACCTCCCACAGCGGCGGCGCCGCGTCGGCTACGATCAGCAGCGGCCGGCGCTCGCCCTGGGCCCGGTTCCAGGCGTGGAACAGCGCGGTCTCGTCGGCGCGTTCCGCATCGTCGATGATCGACGCACCCGTCTTGGCGGCGAAGATGCGCGCGAGCAGGCTGCGGCCCGACTTTCGCGGCCCCACCAAGAGCGCGGCCATCACCGGCCAGGTGGCCCAATGTTCGAGCTGGTGGACGGCGCGGGCGTTCGAGTCGCTGACCAGAAAGTCCGTCTCGCTCACCTCGGGCAGGCCCAGCGGCAGGCGGAGCTGGCTCATTGCGCCTTGGGGGACGGCGATGCTTGCGGCGCCGCCGCACGGCGGATGCGGAGGACGCCCGGTCCTTCCTGGACGCTCCAGCCACGCGACTCGAGCGCGGCCCGCAAGGCCGCCTGCGACCCATCGAAGCTGACGCGCATCACCGAGATGCCACCCAGCGCCAGGCTGGTGGTGGTGGCGCTACGCACGCCCGGCACGCCGCGCACGGCGCTTTCGGAGGCGTTGACCGCGGCGGCATTGGGCGTCTCGACCTGCACTGAAAGCGCGGCGGAAGCCGCAGTGGCGCTGGCCTCCACGCTTGGCGTCGGCGACGGCGTCGCGGTTTCCTCGGGTGCGGGCGCCTCCGGCTGGGCGATCGGCGGCCGCGCGGCGAGCACCGCATCGGTGTGGAGCCGGCCATCGGTCAGCGCCGCCTGATAGGCCTTGTCGATGCGGGCGACGGCGGTGTCGAACAGCGCGTCGATCGCATCGCCATTGTCGATGCGGAGCGCAAAGCTGCTGACCGGCACCTTGTCCGGGCCGTGCGTCGCCGAGAAGATGCCGACGATCGGCCCGCCCGGATAGTCGCGCCGCAGCTGCACCTCGGCCACCAGCATGTCCACCGCGCCATATTGATCGAGGATGGTGCGCCACCAGTTGCGGCCATGGCGCAGCGTCTGGCCGGTGTTGACCAGCAGCCGGTCGGCGCCGGTGCCGCGCAGGCGGACATAGTCGATCGTGCTGCCCGCCGCGCGCAGCCGGTTCCAGGCGCGCGCCCAGGCGGTATCGCGCTCGAACACCTGGCCGACACCGCCCGAATATTGCAGCGGCACCAGCAGCATCGGTGGCGAATGGGTAACCGCGATCGACACGCCGAGGATGGAGCCTGCCTTGGCGCGATCGAACTGCACGCCGAGGCTGGCGATGTAGCGGCTGGGGCCGATCTGCTCGCGCTCGACGACGATGCCGGTGACGATCGCGTCCAGCACCGAGTCGGAAAGCGTGCCGGGCTTGCCGGTCAATCGCTGCGACAGCATCGACCAGCCCTTGCGCTGGGCGATCCGCCAGCCGCCCTGGCGGGCGATGTCGGCGGTCTTGCCCGATACGTCGACCTGCACGCCGCTCACTTCGAAACTGTTCGCCGCCCCCGCGGGCGCAGACGGCACCCCGCCCTGCCCGCGTGCCGCCATGATGCCCGCACCGGCGAGCGCGAGCGCGGAAACGGCGCCAAGAACGGTTTTGGGACGGCGGAACTGCATGCGGGCGCCCTTTTGGCGAACCGGGCGTGGAAATCCAAGCGCGTTATGGCTAGGGCGCTCTGCCATGAGCGAGACCAAGGCGGGCCATGGCCCTTACACCTATGCCCAGGCGGGCGTTTCGATTGCGGCGGGCAATGCGCTGGTGCGCGCGATCGGCCCGCTTGCCCGTTCCACCCGGCGCGCGGGCGCGGACGCCGATCTGGGCGGCTTCGGCGGCATCTTCGACCTGAAGGCGGCGGGCTTCACCGATCCGCTGCTGGTCGCGGCCAACGACGGCGTCGGCACCAAGCTGAAGCTGGCGATCGAGCACAACCAGCATGACGGCGTCGGCATCGACCTCGTCGCGATGTGTGCGAACGATCTGATCGTGCAGGGTGCCGAGCCGCTGTTTTTCCTCGACTATTATGCAAGCGGCAAGCTCGACAACGCGGTCGCCGAGCGCGTCATCGCCTCCATCGCCGAGGGCTGCCGCCAGGCCGGCTGCGCGCTGATCGGCGGCGAGACCGCAGAGATGCCGGGCATGTATGCCGATGGCGACTATGACCTTGCCGGCTTCTGCGTCGGCGCGGTCGAGCGCGACCGGCTGCTCGACGGCAAGAAGATCGCAGCCGGCGACGTGCTGCTCGGCCTTGCCTCGAACGGCGTGCATTCGAACGGCTTCTCGCTGGTGCGGCGACTCGCAGCGGACAAGGGCTGGAAGCTCGATCGCCCCGCGCTGTTCGACCAGGAGCGGCTGCTGATCGACACGCTGATGGCTCCCACGCGCATCTATGTCGCCAGCCTGCTGCCCGAACTTCGCAAGGGCACCATCCACGGCCTCGCCCACATCACCGGCGGCGGCCTGCTGGAGAACGTCCCCCGCGTGCTGCCCGAGGGAACCCATGCCCGCATCGACGCCGATGCCTGGCCCCTGCCGCGGCTGATGGCGTTCCTGCAGGCGCAGGGCAATATCGAGCCCGAGGAGATGGCGCGCACCTTCAACTGCGGCATCGGCATGGTCGCGGTCGTCCCGGCGGACCAGGCCGAGGCGGTGACCGCGGCGCTGAGCGCGGCGGGCGAGACGGTGTTCACCATCGGCACGATCGAAGCCGGCGAGCGCGGCTGCACCGTGGTCGGCGGCGACGAGACCTGGAGCGCCCGTGCACCCTGGAGCGCGACCCACCATGGCTGAGGCGTCCGCCGGCGCCTCCAGCACCCGCAAGAAGATCGGTATCCTGATCTCGGGCCGCGGCTCGAACATGGCCGCGCTGGTCGAGGCCGCCGGGGCACCGGAATGCCCCTACACCGTTGCGCTCGTCGCCAGCGACAAGCCGGAGGCGCCCGGGCTCGCCTGGGCGGCCGAACACGGTGTGCCGACCTTCGCGCAGAGCCCCAAGGGCATGCCCAAGGCGGACTATGAAGCGAAGATCGACGCGGCGCTGCGCGACGCGGGGGTCGAGGCGATCGCGCTCGCCGGCTATATGCGGCTGCTCTCGGACGATTTCGTCGCGCGCTGGCGCGGCCGCATCGTCAACATCCACCCGTCGCTGCTGCCCAAATACAAGGGCCTCGACACGCATGCCCGCGCGATCGCGGCCGGCGATGCCGAGGCAGGCGCCTCCGTGCACATCGTGACCGAGGAACTGGACGGCGGCGACGTGCTGGGCCAGGCGCGGGTACCGATCCTTCCCGGAGACACGGCGAACACGCTGGCGGCACGGGTACTGGCAGAGGAGCACGGCCTGTACCGCGAAACGCTGGCGCGCTGGCTGCGCGACTGAACGGCCAAGGATATTTGCTGGCGATCCCGCGTTGTTCGATGTTCATATTGGCGACAGGGAAGCTACGCACATGCCCAAGGACTCGGCGCTCACGCCGGAGGAAGAGGGCGGCATTGCGACCGCCGAGCTCGGCCTGGTGCTGCTCGACGGCCCCAATGGCGTGGCGGTCGCGATGACCCCCGAGGCCGCCGAGGCCACGGGCCGCAGCCTGCTCGCCGCCGCCGAAGCGGCAGCGGGCCAGCGCGAGCGGGGCGAAACGGGTTATTGAGACTTGTGCAGCCATAGTGCCCGCGCCGATAAGGGGCGCGGATGATCAAGGTCGCCAGCTATAACATGCGCAAGTCGATCGGCACCGATCGACGCCGCCGACCGGAGAGGACGCTCGAGGTACTGCTCGAGGTCGATGCGGACGTGATCGCCTTGCAGGAGGCCGATCGCCGCTTCGGCGCGCGCGAGGCGGTGCTGACGTCGAGCCTGCTCGCCGAGCACAGCCCGTGGAAGCCGGTGCATTTCGGCATGCGTGCGCGATCGATGGGGTGGCACGGCAATGCCCTGCTTGTCCGCAAGGAAGCGGACATCCTCGGTTGCGCCGCGCTCCATCTGCCGACCTTGGAGCCACGCGGCGCGGTGATGGCCGATCTGCGCGTGAACGGCGCGCCACTCCGAGTCGTCGGCATGCATCTCGACCTCTCCGGTCTGTGGCGTCGCCGCCAGGCCCATGCCGTCCTCACCCAGCTTGCGGCCCTGCCGCCGATGCCGACGGTGCTGATGGGCGATCTAAACGAGTGGAGCGCCGATCGCGGCTGCCTGCGCGACTTTGCCCAGCATTTCGCCTTCGCGGCGACCGGCAAGAGCTTCCACGCCCGCCGCCCGATGGCGCGGCTCGATCGGATCATGGCCTCGCCCGACCTCGTTCTCGGCGATGCCGGCACCCATCACAGCCTCGCCGCGCGGACGGCATCGGACCACCTCCCCGTCTGGGCGGAGGTGCGGCACCGCTGATGCACGAGAGCCAGGAGAAGGAGCTGCGGCTGGCGCTGGTCTGCTATGGCGGGATCAGCCTCGCGGTCTACATGCACGGCATCACCAAGGAAGTGTGGCACCTCGCCCGCGCCAGCTGTGCCGAACGCGAGGGCACGCCGCTCCAGAGCGTCTATCGCGAGCTGATCGAGGAGATCCGCGACCGCAGCGGCCTCAACCTGCGCGTGATGGTCGACATCCTGTCCGGCGCCAGCGCGGGCGGCATCAACGCCGTGTTTCTCGCGCAGGCGATCGCCACGGGCCAGTCGCTCGATCCGCTGACCGCGATGTGGCTCGACTATGCCGATGTCGATGCGCTGCTCGCCCCCAGCCAGGGGCCGTCGCATCGCTTCGCCAAGGTCTGGGCCAAGCCGATTGCCTGGATGCTGTCCAATCGCTCGCACGGCATCGAGGAGACGGTCGAGACCGGCGCCCGCGCCGAGGTGCGCGAGAAGCTGGAGCGCTTTGTCCGCTCGCGCTGGTTCGAGCCTCCGTTCGGCGGTGCCCAGCTGCTGGGCACGCTGCTCGATGCGTTCGACGCGATGGCCCGGGGGCCCGCCGAGCGGCGACTGCTGCCCGACGGCCAGCCGCTCGACCTGTTCGTCACCGCGACGGACTTTCGCGGCCATGCCGAGACGCTGCGGCTCAACAGCCCGGCCGAGGTGATCGAGACCGAACATCGCCTGGTCTTCGGGTTCAGCGATCATGGCCGCGGCAAGGGTGTCGCGCATCCGGCCGCGCTTGCCTTTGCCGCGCGGGCGACGTCCAGCTTCCCCGGTGCCTTCCCCCCGCTGATGGTGGGAGAGCTCGACCAGGTGCTTGCCGATCGCGGCGAGACCTGGTCCGGCCGCGATGCCTTCCTGCAGCGCATGCTCCCCGAGCAATGGGCGGAAAGTCGCGCGGAAAAGGCCGTGCTGATCGACGGCTCCGTACTCGCCAACGCGCCCTTCGCCCCCGCCATGGGCGCGCTGCGCGAACGGCCGGCCCGCCGCCAGGTCGACCGGCGCTTCGTCTTTCTCGATCCCACGCCGGACATGCGCTTCGATTTCTACGGCCCGCGATCGGACAATCCCGGCTTCTTCTCCACCATCATCGGCGCGCTTTCCGAACTGCCGCGCAAGCAGCCGATCCGCGACAATCTCGAGGTCATCGCCGCCCGCTCGGACCGCATCGAGCGGATGCTGGGTATCGTCGCCGAGATCCGCGCGGAGGTGGAGGCGCAGGTCGAGTCGCTGTTCGGCTATACGCTGTGGCTCGATTACCCGACGCCGAAGCGTCTCGCGGCGTGGCGCAAGCGCGCCCAGATCGCAGCCGCTGCCAAGGCGGGCTACGGCCATACCGCCTATGCGCTGCTGAAGGTCGACGGCGCGATCGACCGCACCGCGCATCTGCTCCAGGCCCTGGGCGGTCAGCTGGACGGAAGCCGGCTGCGCAATCTGGCACAGCGGCTGCGCGAGGCGGTGCGGACACGCGGCGCCGATCGGTTCGGCGCCAATCTGCCGGGGGGCGCGTCGCCGGAAGCGCTCGACTTTCTGCGCGGCCATGATCTCGGCTTCCGCATCCGCCGCCTGCGCCTGCTCGCGCGGCGACTTGCCGAGCTCGAACAATCCGCGCCGCGCGGGGCGATGCGACCGATGCGCGACGCGATCTACGGCGCGCTTGCCGCCTATCTCGAATGCAAGCGCTCGGATACCTTCGCCGATCTGCAGGACCGGTTGACCAACGACCCCGGGAGCACGCTGGACCTGCTTGCCGAGCGCATGCAGCTGCGCCTGCTCGATCGCCAGACCGACGAAGTGCTCTCCGCCGGGTTAAGCGCCCTGTCGAAGGAACTGCGGCGGCCGATGTTGCTTGCGTATCTGGGCTTCCCCTTCTTCGACATCGCGACCTTCCCGCTGCTACAGGGCGAAGGCATGGACGAGTTCGATCCGATCCGGGTCGATCGCATCTCGCCCGAGGATGCCCGCGCGATCCGCACCGGCGGCGTCGCGGCGATGCTCAAGGGCAACCAGTTCAACAATTTCGGCGCGTTCTTCAGCCGCGCGTACCGCGAGAACGACTATCTCTGGGGTCGGCTGAACGGCGCCGATCGTCTTATCGACATCGTCCTGTCCACGCTCGATGCCGATGCCCGGCCGGATGGCGGCCGTGTCGCCGCGCTCAAGCGGCGCGCCTTCCATGCCATCCTCGACGAGGAAGCACCGAACCTGACCGCCATCCCCGGCCTGATCGCCGAGCTGCGCAACGAAATCGCCTGAGCCTTGGCAAGCGGGTCCCCTCCGGCCTAGAAGGCGAGCGAGGTTTTCCAGGAAGGGAGCGGAATGCGGTTTCTGAAGGTGCTGTTGTGGCTCCTGCTCGGCGGCGTGATCGCCGGGTTCGTGATCTACAATGGCGATCAGCGGGTGAGCATCCAGCTCTGGGCCGGGCTGGTCGCCGATATCAGCCTGCCGCTCTTGCTGATCGTCGTGTTCCTGGCCGGCTTCCTGCCGATGCTGGTCGCCTATCAGACGCTGCGCTGGCGGATGAAGCAGCGCTTCGCCGGACTGGAGCGCGCGCTCGCCGACCTCCGGTCGATCCCCGCCGCGCCCGCGCAGCGCTTCGAGCCGGTCGCCGAGGCGGCCGCGATCGAGGAGTCGCGCGCATGAGCAGCCGCATCTACGTCGCGCTCGACACGCCCGAGCTCGAAAAGGCCAAGGCGCTCGCGACGAAAGTCCGCCACCATGTCGGCGGCATCAAGCTCGGCCTCGAATTCTTCATGGCGAATGGCCGCCACGGCGTGCACGAGATGGCCGAGATCGGCGTGCCGATCTTCCTCGATCTCAAGTTCCACGACATTCCCAACACCGTCGCCAAGGCGATCCAGGCGCTGCGACCGCTCAATCCCGCCATCCTCACCGTCCATGCCGCCGGCGGACGGGCGATGCTGGAAGACGCCAAGGCCGCCGCGCCCGAGGGCACCAAGGTCGTCGCGGTGACGATGCTGACCAGCCTCGACGGCAGTGACATGACCGCGATCGGCCTCAAGCCCGATCCGCACGAGCAGGTGATGCGGCTGGCCGAGCTGGCCCGCTCCGCCGGTGTCGACGGCATCGTCTGCTCGGGCGAGGAAGTGAAGGCGGCGCATGCCGCGTGGAAGGACGGCTTCTTCGTCGTGCCCGGCGTGCGGCCCGCCGACGCGCATGTCGGCGACCAGAAGCGCGTGGTTACCCCGCGCGGCGCGGTGGATGCCGGCGCCTCGATCCTGGTGATCGGCCGGCCCATCACCCAGGCCGAGGATCCGGACGCGGCCGCCCGCGCAATTGCCGCTACGCTTTGACAAATAACGGGTTTCCCCTCCTACAAAGGAAGGGAAACTTCCGGATTGCCCATGCCCCTCACCATCCGTCCTGCCGTGCCCGCCGATCTCCCGGCGCTCCACCCCGTGATCGAACGCGCCTATCGCGGCGAAACCGCGCGTCAGGGCTGGACGCACGAGGCGGACCTGATCGAGGGCCCGCGCACCAGTCTCGAAACGCTGACCGGGCTTGTCGAGGATCCGGCGCAGGTGCTGCTCAGTGCCTGGGAGGACGGCGTGGCGATCGGCTGCGTGAACGTAGCGAACCGCGGTAGCGGCACCGCCTATCTCGGCCTGCTCTGCATCGAGCCGCTGCGCCAGGCCGGCGGGCTGGGACGCCAGCTCATCGCCGCCGCCGAAGCGCACGCGCGCGACGTGTTCGGCTGTACCCGCATCGAGATGACGGTGATCGAGGAACGCCGCAAGCTGATCGAATACTATGTGCGCCGCGGCTATGCAGAAACCGGCGAGCGCCGCGACTTCCCGATCCCGCTCGTGCCCGCGCTGTTCATGACGGTGCTGGCCAAGCCGCTGGCCTAGCCGCGCGACGGGCTTAGTGCCGCCAGTGCATCGTGATCGAGCCCTGCGAAGCGAGGGGCTCTCCGCGCTCGCCGACGGGCGGTCTAAATCGCGCACGCTGCGCCAGTAATTGGCATGTGCGCGTGGCCGTGTGGGCATTGCTCCCGGGGGCAAAAGCACAGCTGGTCAGCCTGCCCTCCGTGCCAATGCCGAAGACTAGCTCGACGTCGCTGTCGCCGCGGCCCTGCGTGACGAGCCGATAATCGTCATCCGTCATCCAGCTGCCAGGGCTGCCAACCGGCATGGCGCCGCCAAACTGACTTTTCAGCAGGACGGCGTGGTTCTGGGCGTCCCAGCGCGCCATCAGTTCGCCTTCGCTCGCGACCGGCACGCCCGCGCTATTGTGGGCCGGCAGGTACCGTGCACGTTGTTCGACGAGTTGGCACGATAGGCGCGCGATCGATGCCGGGGTTGTTGCGTAGAGCGGCTTGCAGCTCTCGACACGACCGGAAGCAGCGATTTGGAAGCGCAGGGTGACCACGCCGCCCTGCCCCTTGGCAACATCGTCAGCGGGATAATCAGCAGACGTGATCCACGCGGATACGGGCCCAATCGCACGCTGCGCCTGCGCCGAACCGCATCCCGCGAGCATCACGAGCACCGCACTCAACAAGAATTTCCGCATACCGCCCCCCTGCACCAAGACTTGTACCGTCCCGAAAATGGGACGACTAGGCGCACATGCCCGCAACTGCGAAAATCTGTGGCCTGTCCACGCCCGAGACGCTCGATGCCGCCGTGGCCGGTGGCGCCAGCCATGTCGGCTTCGTCTTCTTCCCCCCCAGCCCGCGCCACCTCGGCTTCGACAAGGCAGAGGGGCTCGCCGCGCGCGTGCCGGGGCATGTCGGGCGCGTCGGGGTGTTCGTCGATCCCGACGATGCGCTGCTCGATGCCGCCATCGCCGCCGGCCGGCTCGACGTGATCCAGCTCCACAAGGTGACCCCCGAGCGCGCCGCCGCCGTGAAGGCACGTACCGGTCGCGAGACCTGGGCCGCACTCGCCGTGAAGACCGGCGCCGATCTCGCCCCGGCCGCCGCGTTCCGGGGCGCCGCCGACCGCCTGCTCTACGACGCCAAGGCCCCCGAGGGCGCCAAGGTGCCCGGCGGCACCGGGCTGCGCTTCGACTGGACCCTGCTCGACGGTTTCGCCCATCCCCTGCCCTGGATCCTGTCCGGCGGGCTGGACGCCACCAATGTCGGCGAGGCGATCCGCGTCACCGGCGCACGCCTCGTGGATGTCTCTTCGGGCATCGAGACCGCCCCGGGCATCAAGGATGTGGACAAGATCGCCGCTTTCCTTAAAGCCGTGGCCCGATTATGACCGCACCAAACTCCTTCCGCGCCCAGCCCGACGACCGCGGGCATTTCGGCCAGTTCGGCGGACGCTTCGTCGCCGAGACGCTGATGCCGCTGGTTCTCGACCTGGAGCGCGAATACATCGCCGCCAAGGCCGATCCCGCCTTCCAGGCCGAGTTCGACGACTTGCTCGAACATTATGTCGGCCGTCCCAGCCCGCTCTACTATGCCGAGCGGCTGACCGAGGCGCTGCGCGAGAACGCGCCCGAGGGCATGGGCGCCGAGATCTGGTTCAAGCGCGACGAGCTCAACCACACCGGCGCGCACAAGATCAATAACTGCATCGGCCAGATCCTGCTCGCCCGCCGCATGGGCAAGACGCGGATCATCGCCGAAACCGGCGCCGGCCAGCACGGCGTGGCGACCGCCACCGTCTGCGCGCGCTTCGGCCTCCCGTGCGTCATCTACATGGGTGCTACCGACGTCGCGCGGCAGCAGCCCAACGTGTTCCGCATGAAGCTGCTCGGCGCCGAAGTGGTGCCGGTCACCAGTGGTGCTGCGACGCTCAAAGACGCGATGAACGAGGGCCTGCGCGACTGGGTCGCGAACGTCCACGACACCTTCTACATCATCGGCACCGCCGCCGGCCCGCACCCCTATCCGGAGCTGGTCCGCGACTTCCAGTCGGTGATCGGTCGCGAGGCGCGCGCGCAGATGCTGGGGCGCACCGGCAAGCTGCCCGACCTGCTCGTCGCCGCAATCGGCGGCGGATCCAACGCGATCGGCCTGTTCCACCCGTTCCTCGACGATGCCGACGTCCAGATGCTCGGCGTCGAGGCGGCGGGCGAAGGGCTGGAGAAGCGCCACGCCGCCAGCCTCGCGGGCGGGTCGCCGGGTATCCTCCATGGCAACCGCACCTATCTGCTGCAGGACGAGGACGGCCAGATCACCGAGGCGCATTCGATCTCGGCCGGTCTCGACTATCCGGGCATCGGGCCGGAACACGCCTGGCTGCGCGACATCGGCCGCGTGGAATATACGTCGGTGACCGACACCGAGGCGCTCGATGCCTTCCAGCTGCTCTGCCGCACCGAAGGCATCATTCCCGCGCTCGAGCCGAGCCACGCCATCGCCGCGGTGGCCAAGATTGCCCGCACCATGCCGCGCGACAAGGTGATCCTCGCCAATCTCTGCGGTCGCGGCGACAAGGACATCTTCACCGTCGCCGACGCGCTGGGAGTGCAGATGTGACCCGGCTCGCCAACGCCTTTGCCCGCGCCGCCGAGCAGGGCCGCGCCGCGCTGGTGACCTTCGTCACCGCCGGCGACCCTGCGCCGAACGCAACCGCCGCGATCCTCGACGCGCTCGTTGCGGGCGGGGCCGACGTGATCGAGCTCGGCATGCCGTTCACCGATCCCATGGCCGACGGCCCGGCGATCCAGGCAGCGAACCTGCGCAGCCTCGCCGCCGGCACGACCACGGCAGACGTGCTCGCGGTCGCCACCGCGTTCCGCGCGCGCCATCCCGAGGTGCCGCTGGTCCTGATGGGCTATGCCAACCCGATGACGCGCCGCGGGCCGGAATGGTTCGCGCAGGCCGCGCGCGAAGCGGGCGTCGACGGCGTGATCTGCGTCGACATCCCCGCCGAGGAAGACGACAGCCTGGGCGAAGCGCTCCGCGCCGCCGGCATCGGCAATGTCCGCCTCGCCACGCCGACCACCGACGCCGCCCGCCTGCCCGCGGTGCTGGAGGGGGCTTCGGGGTTCCTCTATTACGTGTCGGTCGCCGGGATCACCGGACTGCAGCAGGCCGCCACCGCCTCGATCGAAGCCGCGGTCGCCCGCCTCAAGGCAGCCACCGACCTGCCGATCGCGGTCGGCTTCGGCGTCCGCACCCCCGAACAGGCTGCCGCCATCGGCCGCGTCGCCGACGGCGTGGTCGTCGGCTCCGCGATCGTCGAGCTGGTCGGCCGCCACGGCGCAGATGCGGGCGAACCCGTCCGTGCCTATATCGAGTCGCTGAAGACGGCGCTGGTCGCCGCACGCAAGGAAGTCGCATGAGCTGGATTACGCGCGTCCGCAACGCGCTCGCCTATGTCACCACCCGTGGCGAGGAGAGCCCCGACAATCTCTGGCACAAGTGCAAGGGATGCGGACAGATGGTCTTCATGAAGGAGTTCGAGGACAATCAGAATGTCTGCCCGCACTGCGATTTCCATGATCGCATCGGCGCGACCAAGCGCTTCGAGCAGCTGTTCGACGACGGCGCCTACAAGCTGCTGCCGAGCCCCAAGGTCGCCGAGGACCCGCTGAAGTTCCGCGATTCCAAGCCGTATACGGCCCGGATCAAGGCGGCGCGGGCGAACACCGGCGAGCAGGACGCGTTCCAGAACGCCAGCGGCACGATTCACGGCCACAAGGCGGTGATCGGCGTGCAGGACTTCGCCTTCATGGGCGGATCGATGGGCCAGGCGGTCGGCGAGGCGTTCATCGCCGGCGTCGAGACCGCGATTGCGGCACGCGCGCCGTACATCGTCTTCACCGCCTCGGGCGGCGCGCGCATGCAGGAGGGCATCCTCAGCCTGATGCAGATGCCGCGCACCACCGTGGCGATCGAGATGCTGCACGATGCCGGCCTGCCCTATATCGTCGTGCTGACCGATCCGACCTCGGGCGGCGTGATGGCGGCCTATGCGATGCTGGGCGATGTCCAGATCGCCGAGCCGGGCGCGACCCTCGCCTTCACCGGCCGCCGCGTGATCGAGAACACGATCCGCGAAAAGCTGCCCGACGATTTCCAGACCAGCGAATATTATCGCGACCACGGTCTGGTCGACATGGTGACGCACCGCAAGGAACTGCGCGACACGCTGGGCCAGCTGATCGGCCTGCTCTGCGAGGCCCGCGCGGCGGCGTAATGCGTCAGGGGATGTGCAACCGGTTTGCGCTCCCCTCCCGCTTGCGGGAGGGGAACGGTGGCTGACTTCGCTCGCTCCACCGATCCCGCCGTCCAGGCCCAGCTTGACCGGCTGACCCTGCTCTCCCCCGGCGCCGATATCCTCGGCCTCGGGCGTATCACGCGGCTGCTGGCGCGCGTCGGCGACCCGCATCTCCGCCTGCCGCCGGTGCTCCACGTCGCCGGCACCAACGGCAAGGGATCGACCTGCGCCTTCCTCCGCGCCGCACTCGAGGCCGCGGGCCTGCGCGTCCATGTCTATTCCAGCCCGCATCTCGTCCGCTTCAACGAAAGGATCCGCCTCGCCGGCACGCTGATCGACGATGCCGTCCTCGCCCCGCTGCTCGCCGAAGTGCTCGACGCCGGCGGCGACATCGGCGCGAGCTTCTTCGAGGTGACCACCGCCGCCGCCTTCCTCGCCTTCGCGCGCACCCCGGCCGATGCCTGCGTGATCGAAGTGGGCCTCGGCGGGCGGCTGGATGCCACCAATGTGGTCCTCGCGCCGATCGCCACCGGGATCGCGCAACTCGGCATCGACCATCAGGCGTTTCTCGGCGACACGCTGCCGCAGATCGCCCGCGAAAAGGCCGGCATCGCCAAGCCCGGCGTGCCCATGGTGACGATGCGCTACGAACCAGACATCGCCGCGGTGATTGAGGCCACAGGCGCCCCCGTCTTCGCGCAAGGCACGGCCTGGGACTATGCCGTGGCGGGCGACCACCTCACCTACCGCGATGCGCAAGGCACGGTGGAGACGCCGCTGCCCGCACTGTCCGGCCCCCACCAGCCGGGCAACCTCGCGCTCGCGATCGCCATGCTGCGGCACCAGACCGTGCTTGCCCTCCCCGATGCCGCGCTGGCTTCGGCCGCAACCCGCGCCCGCTGGCCGGCGCGCATGCAGCCGCTTGGCCAGGGCGCGCTCACCGCGCTGCTGCCCCCGGAGTCAGCCGTGTGGCTCGACGGCGGACACAATGCCGCAGCGGGCGTGGCGATCGCCGGGACGGTGGCGAGCATCGCGGCGGATCGGCCCTGCCATCTCGTGCTCGGCATGCTCGCCAACAAGGATCCGGAAGGCCTGCTGGCCGAGCTTGCGCCACGGCTCGCCAGCGCGGTCATGGTACCCATTCCCGGCCATGCGCATCATGCGCCCGACGACCTCGCTGCCCGCGTACGGGCTCTGGGGGTGCCCGCGGTGTCGACTGCCGAGGATGTCCCCGCCGCGCTGCGCGCGCTTGCCGGCCAGCTTCCCGGGCAGCCGCCTGCGGCCGTGCTGATCCTCGGCTCGCTCTATCTCGCGGGTGTCGTACTCGCCGCGAACGGGGAATTGCCCGACTGACCGCACGCCACTCTTATTGCGATTGACTATTAATAACAGAACGGCATGATTGCTCCGACGCCCATCGGAGAATCACATGCAGCCGTCCGTCCAGACCCTCGTCACCGCCCTGCCCCAGCTCCAGCCCGAGGATCCCGGTGTGCGGCTGCTGCTGTTCGGCGTCCGCCAGACCGGCGCGAACGGGCTGCACGATGCGAGCACCGCGCACGCCTTCCTGGTCGCGTTCGGCAAGGCCTTTCGCCGCCCGCTGATGCTGCTGCGCACGCTGATGCACGAGATGTCGGGCATGGCGACCGGCCCGGTGCAGATCGCGCCCTGGTGCTGCCCACGCATGACCGCTTCCGAAGCCGCGCTGGTCGGCGCGCTCGGGAAGGTGCGCACCAACCCGCAGGCCGCCGCGCTGCTCCTCGCGGACCTGATCGGCGTCCGCGACGCGACCGGACTGCTGCCGACCGCGCACGCGCTCGCGCAGAGCTTCGCCGATCTTGCCCTGCCGCTGGAACCCTGAGGCGTCAGTGATCCTGCCCGGCGCTGCCGATCGATCGATCGACCAGCCCGCTGCGCATCATCCACCAGTAGAGCGCGACACCGGGCAGCGCGATGAGGGTGGTGAACAGATAGAATTCCACATAGCCCATCGCCTTGATCAGGCTGCCCGCCGTCGTGCCGGTGATGAACCGGCCGACGATGCTCGCCCCCGCCGAGATCAGCGCATATTGCGCGGCGGTGAAGCGCAGGTCGGTCAGTGCGGAGAAATAGGCGATCACCACCACCCCGCCGATGCCGCTGGCGACGTTCTCGAACCCGATCGCGCCGGCCATGCCGAGGTTGGAATGCCCCGCCGCCGCGAGTGCCGCGAAGCTGAGGTTGGAAACCGCCATCAGGATCAGGCTGACCATCACCGATCGCTTCATCCCCATCCGCGCATACATCATGCCGCCCAGGAAGATGCCCAGCATATAGGCGAGGAAGCCGAGCGAGACGTCGTAAAAGGCGATCTCGTCGTTCGAGAAGCCGAGATCGTTGAACAGCAGCCGGAAGGTGAGATTGGCGAGCGTGTCGCCGATCTTGTGGACCAGGATGAAGGCGAGCACGATCAGCGCGCCTTCGCGAGCGAAGAACTGGACGAACGGCCCCCAGATGCCCGCCGCGACCGTCGCGATGCTGCGCCGTTCGGCGGGCGCGCGGTGGCGCTCGGGCTCGCCGACGATCAGGCCGGTCAGGATCGCCGGCAGCGCGAACACGGCGCAGGCGGCATACCCCGCCGTCCAGCCCGCCTGCCCCGCCACCACCAGCGCGATCGCGCCCGCCGCAACCGAGCCGATCCGCCAGCCATATTGCGACATGCCCGAGCCATAGCCGAGCTCGTGGGGCTGGAGGACCTCGATCCGGTAGCCGTCGATGACGATGTCATAGGTGGCACCCGCCGCGCCCATCAGCACCGCGGCCGTCACCGTCGGCCAGATGTTCGCCGGATCGGGGACGACCAGCGCGAGGTTCACCGTGGCCGCGACGACCAGCACGCCCGCCACGATCAGCCACGAGACGCGCTGTCCCAGTCGCCCGAGGATCGGAATCGGCACGCTGTCGACGATCCACGCCCAGAGAAACTTGAAGTTGTACACCAGGATGGCAAGCGTGAAGGCGGTGACCGTCGACTTGTCGATGCCGGTCTGCGCCAGCCGCGTGGTGAGCGTCGCGCCGATCATCGCGAAGGGGAAGCCCGAGGATATGCCGAGCGCGAACGACGCCAGCGGCCCCCTGGCGAAATAGGGCCGCACGCCATCGGGCAGGTCCGCGCGCCAGTCCGCCGGCGCTGCCGCGCGGCCCAGCAGCAACGCGCCGACAAAGGCGATCAGCGCCGCGCCACCGCCCCAGTCCAGCGTCAGCACCGCGCCGCCGAGCGACTTGGGGGGCGAGAACAGCATGAACAGCACCGCGAGCACCAGCAGCGCCGCGCCGACCAGGCTGCCGGCGACGAGCAGGCTCGCGCCGCCCCGCCGACGCCAGACGACGCTCCCCGCCAGTGCCAGCACCAGGGCCAGCAGCCCGAGAAGGAAGGTCATCGACGGAGCAAGGGTCGCGGCCCCGTCGGTCCAGCCCGTGGCAAAGCCGAAACCGGGCACGGCGGCCCTGTCAGCAACCCGCGCCCAGGGAGCGGCGAGCAGCGCGAGGCCGACGACGAGCGCCAGCTGGGCAAGGACATAGACGGTGCTGGCGCGGCCGCCTGCCGCGATGGGGGCTTGTTCGTTGGGCATGGAAGGCGGAAACTAACCGAAAATTCGGGAGAGGATAGCCATGAACGCACCGACGCAAGGCCAGCGCGCGCTCGCGGCGATGCTGGCGCGGGGCGGCGACACGGGCACGGGCCCGATCACCCATGTCGACGCGAGCGTCTACACCCGTCCCGAACGCTTCGATGCCGAGCGCAGGCGGATCTTCGATCACGCGCCGCTGGTCCTCGCACCCTCCGCGCTGCTTCCCGAGCCCGGCATGGCGGTGCCGCATGACGGGTTCGGCAAGCCGCTCCTCCTTACGCGCGACAAGCAAGGCCAGGCGCACGTCTTCCTGAACGTCTGCCGGCATCGCGGCACCCGGCTGGTGGAGGGCTGCGACACCGTGACAGCGCCGCGGCTCGTCTGCCCCTATCATGCCTGGAGCTACACGCTGGACGGCCGCCTCGCCGGCGTGCCTCGCGCGGAAGCTTTCCCGGGCCTAGACCGGGCCGACTTCGCGCTCCGCCGCCTGCCGACCCACGAAGCCGGCGGGCTTATCTGGTTCGCCTTCGATGATGCGGCGGACTTCGGTCATGCCGATACGCTCGCGCAGGATTTCGCTGCCTTCGATCTCGCCGGCCAGCATTGCTTTCGCCGACGTACGCACCGCGTGCCGGCCAACTGGAAGCTGGTGATGGATGCCTTTCTGGAGAGCTACCACATCCAGCGGCTGCATGCGGGCAGCATCGCGCCCTTTTTCCAGGACGGCATTTCCGCCGCCGACCGGATCGGCCCGCACCAGCGTTCCGCCGTCGGCCGC
Organism: Sphingomonas sp. R1; assembly: GCF_025960285.1. GTDB lineage: Bacteria > Pseudomonadota > Alphaproteobacteria > Sphingomonadales > Sphingomonadaceae > Sphingomonas. Next base: position 813,739 of record NZ_CP110111.1, read on the forward strand.
GCCGCCGGCATCGCCGCGCTCCGGTCGGACGACTGGCCGACACTGCGCGGCGCGATCACCTATACTTACCAGATGTTCCCCGGCGCGGTGCTCGCGGTCAGCCCCGATTACATCAACCTGATGGTGCTCATGCCCCAAGCGGTTGACGAGGTTCTCGTCGAGGACTTCATGCTGATCCCGGAGGCACCCGCCACCGACAAGGCGCGCGACCATTGGGAACGCAGCTGGCAGCTGCTCGACGGCGGGGTGTTCGCGGCGGAGGATTTCCGCGCCTGCGCGCTCGCTCAGCAAGGCCTGGCCGCCGGCGCGATCGATCGCGTCACGCTCGGCACGCTTGAAACGGGGGTCCGCGTTTTCCACGATGCCGTCGATGCGTGGGTTTCGTGCGACAGTTCCCATCAGCCCGGCACGACTCACCCCAATGGGCAGGCTTCTGTTCAGGAAGGGGTGCTATAAGGTCGGGACAGAGCACAGGAGTAACCGATGACCCGTACCCGCACCCGCGCCGCAGCAGCCGCCCCCCAGGCCTCGCCTTCGGAAATGGTCGCGAAGCTGGCGGTACTCGCGTCGGTCTTCGCCTGGGCGGGCGTAGTCGTCACCCTATTCGTCCACTGATCGGCATCATCCTCCGAGAAACAGGCTGAAACTGCCCGGAAGGCGGCGGGGCACTTTGCCGCCTTCCAGCACGGCCTCGATCGCATCGATCGCGAGCAGCAGGTCGCGCTGCGCATAGGGCTTGGCGAGGCAACCCGCCGCGAGCGCGCGGGCATCGGCCGGGCAGTTGCCGGTCACGAACAGCACCGGCACGCCGCGCGCGAACGCCGTCCGCGCCACCTCCACGCCGCTGCCGTCGGCGAGATTAATGTCGGCCAGCACCAGATCGAGCGTCTCGCCGCCATCGACGACGCGAGTCGCATCCGCGACCGAGTCCACCGTGGCAACGATCGTGAACCCCGACTCGCGCAGGAAGTGCTCGGTATCGAACGCCACCAGCGGCTCGTCCTCCACGACGAGCAGATGTTCGATCCGCCGTTTCTTCCTTCCGAACAACATGCTGTTTGGGCCCCCAAATCAACCGCTTGCACAAGCCCGTAACGCGCGAGTCACAAAGTGGCACCGCATAAATTTTTGCTCGTTCCGCCAACATCGCTATATCGCGGCGGTGTCTGACTCCAAACCCACGAAATCCACCAGTGCGCCGCAGCGCATCGCCAAGCTTCTCGCCCGTGCCGGCATCGCCTCCCGGCGTGAAATCGAACGCATGATCGCGGAGGGCCGCGTTGCCCTCAACGGCACGACGCTCGATACGCCGGCGACCATCCTCACCTCGCTGCACGGCGTCACGGTCGATGGCGATCCGGTCGCCGAAGCGGCGCCCGCACGGCTGTTCCGCTATCACAAGGCCGCCGGCCTGCTCACCGCCGAGCGCGACTTTACCGGTCGCCCGACCATCTATGATCGCCTTCCCGAAGGCCTGCCGCGGGTGATGCCGGTCGGCCGGCTCGACCTCAACACCGAGGGCCTGTTGCTGCTCACCACCGATGGCGAGCTCAAGCGCGAGATGGAGCTGCCCGCGGTCGGCGTCGAGCGCACCTACCGTGCACGCGCCTATGGCCAGGTCGGCCAAGAGCAGCTCGAGGACCTGATGCTCGGCATCGAGATCGAGGGCGTCCGCTACGGCCCGATCAACGCGAACATCGAGCGGCGGACTGGCGCCAATCTCTGGATCGAGATGACCCTGACCGAGGGCAAGAACCGCGAAGTCCGCCGCGTGCTGGAGTTCCTGGGCCTGCAGGTCAGCCGCCTGATCCGCACCCGCTACGGCCCCTTCTATCTGAATGACCTGCCCGCCGGCGATGTCGACGAGATCCGCCAGGCTGATCTGATCACCTTCCGCACCGTGCTGGGCAAGCCCGGCGGCGGCAAGGCGGCCTCCAACCTGCAGTTCGCCGTGCGTCAGCGCGCGATCGAGCCGGCGGAGAAGCCGGCCAAGGTCGAGCCCGAAGGCCGTCGCCGGATCGCCAAGCCCGTCCCGGTGGCGAAGGGTCCGGTGTTCACCGCCCGCGCCACGCCCAAGGCCAAGCCGAAGGATGGCGAGGAGCGTCCGCGCACCGGCGGGCGGCTCGGCGTCCGCGAGGGCAGCGAAGGCGGCGTCGGCAAGCCGGCGCGTGCCGCCCGCGCCAAGTCGTTCCGCGACACCCGCGAACCGCGCGCCGGCGATCTGGTCGATCGGCCGCGTGGCCGCCGCGATGCCCGCGGTGAGCAGGGCGCCGAGCGGCCCTGGACCCGCGGCGAGGATGGCGGCGAGCGCGGTCGCGCCGCACGTCCGGGTCGCCCCGGCACGGGCCAGAGCGACCGCAGCCGTGCCGGCCCCGCGCGCTTCGGCGGCGGCGGCGATAGCGAACGCCCGCGCGGTCCGCGCACGGCGCGTCCGGGCGGCGACTCGAGCGAACGCAGCCGGGGTCCGTCGCGCTTCGGCGGCGACGGCGACCGCCCGCGTCCGGCGCGTGGCGAAGGCCCGGCACGATCGGGCGGCGGCGATGGCGATCGCTCGCGCGGGCCCCGCACGCCCCGACCGGGTGGCGGGAGCGGCGGCAACCGTCCGCAGCGACCCGGCGGCCCCGGCCGTCCGCCGCGGGGGCGCGGCTGATGCGGATCATCGCTGGAGACTGGCGCGGCCGGCCGCTCGCCGCCCCCAAGGGCGACACCACCCGCCCCACCGCCGATCGCACGCGTGAGGCGCTGTTCTCGATGCTCGCCTCGCGCGTCGGCAGCTTCGAGGATCTCGCCGTTGGGGACTTTTTCGCCGGATCGGGCGCGCTGGGCCTGGAGGCGCTGTCGCGCGGTGCTGCCTCCTGCCTGTTCGTCGAGCAGGATCGAGGTGCGCTCGACGTGCTCAAGGCCAATATTGCCAAGCTCGGCGCCAAGGGGACCGATGTCCGCCCCGGCTCGGTGCTGGCGCTTGGGCCCGCCCGCGCGCCGCTCGACCTGATCCTGATGGACCCGCCCTATGGCACCGGCGCCGGCATCGTCGCGCTCGACAAGCTGGCGCGGCTTGGCTGGACCGGGCCCGGCACCTGGATCAGCATCGAGACCGGCAAGACCGAGGATGTCGAACTCGCCGGCTTCGTGGTCGATGCCGAACGCGTTTATGGCAAGGCCAAGCTGACGCTGCTGCGCGCCGCCTGAGCGATCAGTGCCGCCGGGTGAGCAGCAGCCCGATCAGGCTGAGCCCGGCGGCGCCTGCCAGATACCAGCCGACCATCCCGATACCGCCACGCTCGACCAGGCTCTGCGCGATCAGCGGGGTGAGCCCGCCGCCGAGAATGCCACCCAGGTTGAAGGTCACCGACACGCCGGTGTAGCGGACTTGCGCCGGGAACAGGCTCGGCAGCCAGCCGCCGAGCGGCCCATAGACGAAGCCCATCACGAACAGTCCGGCGGCGAGCCAGACGAACACGGCGCCCAGCGATCCCGGCACCAGCAGCGCCGGCATCGCCAGCCCCAGCGGGACCATGGCGATACAGCCCAGCGCCAGCACCAGCGTGGCGCCGCGCTTGTCGGCCAGCCAGCCGGCAAGGCCGATGCCGAGCGCCATGAACAGGATCGCGGCGAGCTCCGCGCCGAGGAACGCCGCGCGCGGATAGCCGAGCGTCTTGGTGCCGAAGCCGATCGCGAACAGCGTCGCGACATAGAATAGCGCGAAGCAGGCGACCGTGCCGAGCGTACCCGCAAGCGTGGCGCCGAGATGCTCGCGCAGCAGCACCCCCAGCGGCACCTGCGGCGGCGGGGCATGTTCGGCCGCCTCGACGAACGCGGGGGTTTCGGCGATGCGCAGCCGCACCCACAGGCCTAGGCCGACCAGCGCGGCGCTGGCCAGGAACGGCAGGCGCCAGCCCCAGTCGCGAAACGCCTCGTCGGTCAGGAACGCGCCGAGCAGCAGGAACAGCCCGTTGGCGGCGATGAACCCCACCGGCGCGCCGAGCGGCGGGAAGCTGCCATAGCGATAGGCCCAGCCTTTGGGCGCATATTCCACCGCCAGCAGACTGGCCCCGCCCCATTCGCCGCCCAGCCCCAGCCCCTGGCCGAAGCGGAGCAGGCAAAGCAGCAGCGGCGCGACCCAGCCGATCACCGCATGGCCGGGCAGGCAACCGATCAGCACGGTGGACAGCCCCATCAGCATCAGCGAGGCGACCAGCGTCGACTTGCGGCCGAGCCGGTCGCCGAAATGGCCGAACACCAGGCCGCCCAGCGGCCGGGCGAAGAAGGCGACGCTGAAGCTCGCATAGGCCGCGACCTGCTGCAGCCAGGGCTCCTGCGCGGGGAAGAAGAGCGGGCCGAACACCAGCGCCGTCGCGGTCGCATAGATGTAGAAATCGTAGAACTCGACCGACGTGCCCACCAGGCTCGCAAACAGGATGCGGCGGTGGGACGCAGGTGCTGCGGCATTGGACATGGCGGCGGCTCCTCCCGTCGCCTCCCTCGGGCCAGCCGCCGCGCGGGTCAAGCCGCGTTCAGCGCAGCGACAGTTTCGGCCGGGTATCGAAGCGCCGCTATCGCAGCACCGGAAGTAGGGAGTCGGGATATGCGCGAATCGCCCATCAAGCGTGTGGTCTATGCGGCCTTTTTCAGCCTGCTCGCAGGCGTGCTGGTCGCGGCCTACAACCCCGTGGAGCATGTCAAGGCAGACCTGCGCGCCGATACCAGCGGCGTGCGGACCAGCCTGCATCTCGCGGTCCATGATCTGTTGCACGGCTGAACGAAAAAGGGCGGGGTCTCTGCCCCGCCCTTGGTCCGTCATTTTCCGCGCACGCTTGCCGATCAGGTCAGGCCGAAAAAGCGTACCGCGCTGAGCATCAGCCAGTAGAGTCCGCCCGACAGCAGCATCGCGGCGGGAAGCGTCATCAGCCAGGCCAGCGCCATGTTGCGGATCGTCCGCGCATGCAGCCCTGCTCCGCTCGCGACCGAGGCACCCGCGACGCCCGACGAGAGGATGTGGGTGGTCGAGACCGGGCGGCCGATCATATCGGCGCTCATGATCGTCACCGCCGCGACGATCTCGGCAGCGGCGCCCATGCCATAGGTCATGTGCTGCTTGCCGATCTTCTCGCCGACCGTGACGACGATGCGCTTCCAGCCGATCATCGTGCCGAGGCCCAGCGCGATCGCGACGACGATCTTCACCCATACCGGGATGAAGCGGGTGCCGCGTTCCAGATCGTCCTGATAGGCCTTGAGCGCCTTCAGTTCGGGTTCGTTGAAGCCGACCGGCTTCTTGGTGACGAGCTTGCTGGTGTCGAGCACCAGATACATGTCGTTGCGGACGTTGGAGCTGGCACGCGCGGGCACCTTGCTCAGCGAGCCATAGCTGGAGACCTGGTCGATCAGGCTCGTCGCAATCGCCTCCATCGCGGCATAGACCTTGGGCCCCTCGGCCTTGCGGTGCTGGAGCGCGTCGGTGAGGATCACCCGTGCCTGGGCCGGATCGACCGACACGCCGCCGCTGCGGGCATCGAACAGCGCGCCGGCGGCCTGCGAGTGCTGGACGAACGCCGCGGTCGCGCTGGCGGGCAGCGTGCGGTTGAGCGCATAGGCGGTGGGGGCGCAGCCGATCAGGATCAGCATGATCAGCCCCATGCCCTTCTGCCCGTCATTCGATCCGTGGAAGAACGACACCGCCGTGCAGGTGCCGATCAGCAGGGCGCGGATGCCGCGCGGCGGCGGCGTGTTGCCCGACGGCGCCTCGAACAGCTGCGGCTGCTTGCGGAACACCGCCCGCATCAGCAGCAACAGCAGCATCGCACCGGCAAAGCCCATCAGCGGGCTCCAGAACAGTGCGGAAAACACCTTGGTCGCCTGGCTCCAGTCGACCCCGGCGGTGCCGCCGCGCGAGCCGCTGAGGATCAGCTGGTTGGCAAAGCCGACGCCGAGCACCGACCCGATCAGCGCATGGCTGGAGGAGTTGGGCAGACCGACATACCAGGTCGCCAGGTTCCACAGCACTGCTGCAAGCAGCAGCGCGAAGATCATCGAGAACCCCGCCGCCGAACCGACGTTAAGCAGCAGGTCCACCGGCAGCAGCGTGATGATCGAATAGGCGACCGCGCCGCTCGACACCATCACGCCGAGAAAGTTGAAGAAGCCCGACCAGATCACCGCCAGTTGGGCGGGCATCGAGTTGGTGTAGATCACCGTCGCGACGGCATTGGCGGTATCGTGGAAGCCATTCACGAACTCGAAGCCCAGCGCGATCAGCAGCGCCAGCCCGAGGAAGGCGAACACGCCGAGCGCGAGGGTTTCCCCCGCCTCCCGGGTATCCACAAGGATGCTCCAGCCCGCAAAGGCAAGCCCTCCCATCAGGATCGCGGCGAAGAGCAACTTCGCAACGGGGTGGGTTCTTTCGTTGAATCGGGGACTTCGCGGCAATTCTGCCGTGCTAGCCTGGTCCACTGCGAGCGTCGCCATGATGGTTGAGCCTTTGGGGTTGGCTGATGACAGGATAATGACAGGACTAGGGAAATACGAATTTCAGCGCAGGCATTCGGTGTGCGTGATCCGCACAACCTTGCCGCCCGCATCGCGTTCCTCATGTCGGCCTGCCGTGCACGCCGGCTTCTGCGGCATGGACGCCGAACGCCAGGCGACCACCGCAGCGATGATCGCGAGCGTGAGGACCACCGCGAGCCGCACCTTCAAGCGGCGGGAGGAGTTCGGGACTGTCATGGGTTAATCTCGAGCGTCGCCATAGGCCCCGAAGAGAGCGGAGGCAATCGGCAACCACCGAACGGTCGGCGGATTCCGCCTCGTCCGCCAACCGACGGCGCCCCGCGCCGGGACTGCGCCCCTGCCCGGTGCTTGCAGCCCGCGGCATCGTTCCCTAGTTGTTCACGCATGTCGCTTGCCCCCACCCCTCAGGACGCGCCCTATATCCAGGGCCTGAACGAACCCCAGCGCGAGGCCGTGCTCACCACCGACGGGCCGGTGCTGGTGCTCGCCGGTGCGGGCACGGGCAAGACCGCCGCGCTGACCGCGCGGCTCGCGCACCTGCTGTGGACACGCCGGGCCTACCCGTCCGAGATCCTCGCGGTCACCTTCACCAACAAGGCCGCGCGCGAGATGAAGGAGCGCGTCGGCCGCCTCGTCGGCGAGGCGGTGGAGGGAATGCCGTGGCTCGGCACCTTCCACGCGATCGGTGCCAAGATGCTGCGTCGCCACGCCGAGCTGGTGGGCCTGCAGAGCAACTTCACCATCCTCGACACCGACGACCAGCTACGCCTGCTCAAGCAGCTGATCCTCGCCAACGATCTCGACGAGAAGCGCTGGCCGGCGCGCCAGCTCGCCGGGCTGATCGACGGGTGGAAGAATCGCGGCCTCATCCCTGCCGATCTCGATGCCGGCGAGTCCGAGAGCTATGCCAATGGGCGCGGCCAGTCGCTCTACGCGCAGTATCAGGAGCGGCTCCGGCTGCTCAACGCCTGCGACTTCGGCGATCTCCTCCTCCACATGCTCACGATTCTTAAGACTCATCGTGAGGTTCTGGAGCTCTACCAGCAGCGCTTCCGCTATATCATGGTGGACGAGTATCAGGATACCAACGCGGTCCAGTATCTCTGGCTGCGGCTGCTTGCGCAGGAACGCAAGAATATCTGCTGCGTCGGTGACGACGATCAGTCCATCTACAGCTGGCGCGGCGCGCAGGTGGAAAATATCCTGAAGTTCGAGAAGGACTTCCCCGGCGCGGTTGTGATAAAATTGGAGCAGAACTACCGCTCCACCCCGCATATTCTGGGCGCCGCCTCGGGCGTGATCGCCAACAATGGGGGGCGCCTCGGCAAGACGCTGTGGACCGAGGTCGATGTCGGCGAGAAGGTAAAGGTGCTCGGCGTGTGGGACGGGCCCGAGGAAGCGCGCCGTGTCGGCGAGGAGATCGAGGGGCTGCAGCGCGGCGGCCTCAGCCTCGACGGCACCGCGATCCTGGTACGCGCCCAGCACCAGACCCGCGAGTTCGAAGACCGGTTCATCGCGATCGGCCTCCCCTATCGCATCATCGGCGGCTTCCGCTTCTACGAGCGGCAGGAAATTCGCGACGCCCTCGCCTATCTGCGCGTGGTGGCGCAGCCGGCGGACGACCTCGCCTTTGAACGCATCGTCAACGTGCCGAAGCGCGGCCTGGGCGACAAGGCGCTGTCGAAGGTGCACCAATATGCCCGTGCACAGGGCATCCCGCTGACCACCGCCGCGGCGCGTATCCTCGATACCGACGAGCTCACCCCACAGGCGCGGCGTGCGCTGGGCAACCTCGTCGGCGACATGGTGCGGTGGCGGAGCATGGGCGACGACCTGCAGCATCCGGACCTCGCGCGGATCATCCTCGACGAAAGCGGCTATACCGCGATGTGGCAGGCCGATCGCACCGCCGAGGCGGCCGGGCGGCTGGAGAACCTCAACGAACTCGTCCGCGCGATGGAAGAGTATGAGAGCCTGTCGGCTTTCCTCGAGCATGTCAGCCTGGTGATGGACAACGAGGCCTCGGCCGAGGAGCCCAAGGTCACGATCATGACGATCCACGCCGCCAAGGGGCTGGAGTTCGACACGGTGTTCCTTGCCGGCTGGGAGGAAGGCATCTTCCCCTCGCAGCGCGCGCTCGACGAAGGCGGGCTCGCCAGCCTCGAGGAAGAACGCCGCCTCGCCTATGTCGCGATCACCCGGGCGCGCCGGCGCGCGATCATCCTGCATGCCGCCAATCGCCGCATCTACGGCCAGTGGACATCGAGCCTGCCCAGCCGCTTCGTCGGCGAGCTGCCGCCCGAGCATGTCGAGTCGGAAAGCACGATGACCGGCGGCGAAAGCCTGTGGCGGGCCAACTGGAGCGAGCGCAGCGATCCCTTTGCCGATGTGGCGCGCGGCGCCGGGCGGGGCCCGGGCTGGCAGCGCGCGGCGGGCGTCGACCCGAAGAACCCCGGCGGCGGCTTCACCAACCGCACCTTCACCCGCGACCAGCCGCGCGTGCTGGAAAGCCGCGCCTCCGCCGTCAGCTTCGGGGCCAAGCCGCGCGGCGACCTTTCGCTCGGCCTGCGCGTGTTCCACCAGAAGTTCGGCTACGGCACGATTGCCGAGATCGAGGGCAACAAGCTCGAGATCGACTTCGAGCAGGCCGGTCGCAAGCGGGTGATGGACAGCTTCGTCAGCGTGCCCGACTGAAAATCCTCCGGCGCCAAACTGCCGTCGGGCGCGGCGGCAGAGATCACCTTGCCTCGGGTTCGACCTTCATCAGGGTGAGCCCTTCATATTTTTCGAGCTCGTGGTCGAACAGGTCGCTGATCTCGAAGGCGCGATCCAGTACCGACACTTCCTTCAGGCCATCCACCTTGAAGGTGGCCATTTTCGGCTCGCGCGGCAGCATGCCTTCCCGCGAGACGATGAACGCATCGGTGTAGAGCGATTCGTTGCGCGTGTAGAGGATGTGCGGCGCCACGATCATCCGCGTGCGGTTATAGGTCACCTGCAGGCAGCGCAGGCGCACAATGCCTTCCAGGACGAACGGGGTGTTGTTTACAGGGGCTTCGGTCACGGCAGCGCTAACGTTCATACGACAAATATGATACCAATGCTGCACAGCAGCAAGGGCAAAGCGCATAGCCCATGGAGCAATCCTCTCCCACCATTGTTTCGCCTGCAGCTTCGTTCAGCCGCGCTTCACGCGCAAGTGTGGAAGAAGCAGCCGTGCCCGGCCAGCGCCGGCCTTGTATTTGAAGGAGAAGAGCATGAAGCACATCCTCGCCCTCGCAGCCCTTGCGGCCGCCGGGCTGTCGGTCGCCGCGCCGGCGTCGGCGCAGCAATATTCGTCGCCGGACCAGGAGCGCGCCCGATTCGAGGCCGCGCGCGACCGTTTCGACCGCGAATATCGCGTGTTCCAACAGGCCTCCGAGCGCTACGCGAACTACAGCGACTGGCTAGCCCGCGCCCCGACGCCGCCGCGCGTCGATATTCGCGACGAAGGCGATTGGGAGCCGTCGCGCTACTACCGGCCCGGCACCAGCGAGCGCGTGCTGACGCGCGACGACCGCGTCTATCGCGGCGATGACGGGCGCTATTACTGCAAGCGCCCCGACGGCACGACCGGCCTCATCGTCGGCGCGGCGGCCGGCGGCCTGTTCGGCAACGTCATCTCCAGCCGTCGCTCGGGCACGGTCGGCACGCTGCTGGGCGCGATCGCCGGCGGCGCGATCGGCAACTCGATCGACCGCAACAACCAGATGAACAACCAGGACGTGCGCTGCCGCTAAGGCGCGCGCGGGGGCCTCGCGCGATTTTGGCGCGGGGCCCTCTTGTCCTCCATAGACGTACCCCTATGTTCTTTCTGCGGGACCGGGCCCCTCTGGCGGCGGCTTCACCTGAAGCGCCGTGATGTCGGACCGCATCGAGCGTGCTCGGTGCAGGATCGACGGTGTTGCCACCCCCTCGCACCCTCCCTCCTGCCGGGCCGCTCGATCGATGAATGTGCATCGATTGGAGCCATGACGATGACGATTGTAGAACGCCTGATCGCCACCCACCGTCTACTGGAGCGGGAAATCCGCCGCGAATTGCGCAGCGTGCTGCCGGATCGCTTCCGCGTGGCGCAGCTCAAGAAGCACAAGCTCGCGGTCAAGGACCGGCTGCACCTGCATCTGCCCGCCCCCGCGGCGCGACTGGCGCTGCTGCCGAGCCGCCGCTGACGGCCGGGCCCGGGTCCGCCGCAGCCGCCGCGGACCCATCGGGCTCAATGCCAGAAGATCAGCAGCAGGATGATGATCGGAAGCGGAATACCCAGCAGCCACAACAAGATGCCCTTGCCCATTCAAACCTCCTGAACATAGTGGATTGGGTGAAGGCTAAACCATGGCCCGCCCGGGCAGTTCCCGGACTGGGAACCGCGCCCGTGCTGATGCACTAAGGCCGCGATGCAAACCGACGGTCTTCCCCTGCCCCGCCGCCTCACCGCAATCGCCGCCGTGTCCTTCGGCACCGCGCTGGTGGTGATCGATGGCGCGATCGCCACGGTCGCGCTGCCCACCATCGCACGCGACTTGCATGTCGATTCCTCCGCCGCGGTCGCGGTGGTGACGGTGTACCAGCTCGTGCTGGTGATGCTGTTGCTGCCCTTCTCCGGCCTCGGCAATCGGATCGGGCTCAAGCGGCTGTACCAGATCGGGCAGATCGTCTTCACGGTGGCGACGATCCTCTGCTTCTTCGCCAAGAGCCTGCCCTTCCTGCTGATCGTGCGCGCGGCGCAGGCGGCGGGGGCGGCGGCGGCGCTGAGCGTCTCGTCCGCGCTGGTCCGGCAGATCTACCCGGCCAAGCAACTTGGCCGCGGTCTGGGCGTCAATTCCGTGGTCGTGTCGGTGTCCTCGGCGATCGCGCCGACGCTGGGCGGCCTCGTATTGGCGATCGGGCCCTGGCCCTGGGTGTTTGCCTCCGCCGTGCCCTTCGCGGTCGCCAGCCTGCTGCTCGGCCGTTCGCTGCCCGACATCCCGCGCTCCAAGGCGCCGTTCGACGTGCTCGGCGCGGTGCTGTGCGCCGCGATGTTCGGGCTGATCATCGGCGGGCTGGAAAGCGCGGTGCACGGCGACAGTCCGGTCGTTTCGTACGCGGTGGTTGCGGCGGGGATCGCGGTGGGGGTCATCTTCGTCCGCCGCGAGCAGGGCGAGGCAGAGCCGATCCTGCCGGTCGACCTGCTGGCCCGCCCGGTCCTGGCGCTCTCCACGGTCGGCGCGTTCACGGCGTTCGTCGCGACCATGACGCTGCTCCTCGCGCTCCCGTTCCGCCTCCAGCACGGCTATGGCTTCGCGCCGTCCGAAGTGGGCGCGGTGATCGCCCCCTGGCCGCTGACCACGATGTTCGTGGCGCCGCTCGCAGGATCGCTGTCGGATCGCTATCCGGCGGGGGCGCTGGGCGGGATCGGCATGGTGATCGCGATTGCCGGGCTGTTGAGCCTGGCGTTCCTGCCGCATGACCCGAGCTATTTCGACATTGCCTGGCGGATGGCGCTGACCGGGGCCGGCTTCGGCATGTTCCTCTCGCCCAACGCGCGGCTGATCATCGGATCGGCCCCCACCGAGCGCGCGGCTGCCGCAGGCGGCCTGATCTCGACCACGCGCATGGTCGGGCAGACGACCGGGGCGACGCTCGTTGCGGCGCTGCTGGCGATGGGCGTGGGCGGGGGCAGCACGCCCGCGCTGGTCGCCGCGGGTCTGGCGCTGATCGCCGGGATCTGCAGCCTCGCGCGCCTGCGCCCCTCCGTCCGCAACCCGGACCGGCGCGAGGCGGACGCGGCCCAGCCCGCGCAAATGGGGTAAAGCTTTAGCCCGCCCAACCCACGCAGGCATTGCGCGCGCAGCAGCCGCGCGCCAAGAGCGAGGGCATGGCCCAACATCCCTTCGCCATCGGCAATTTCCGCGCCTATTTCGTTGCCCGCCTCGCCGCCACCTTGGGGCAGATGGCGATGGTGATCGTGATCGGCTGGCAGGTGTACGACATCGCCCGCCGCACGATGAGCATCAAGGAAGCTGCCTTCCAGCTCGGCATGATCGGCGTGGCGCAGTTCCTGCCGCTCTTGTTCCTCTCGCTGTTCGCCGGCTGGGTCGCGGATCGGATCGACCGGCGTTGGATCGCCCGCGCAGCGGTGGCGCTGGAGGCGGCCTGTGCGCTGGCGCTGGCCTGGCTGACCTGGCGGCACACCGTCACCCTGCCCGCATTGTTCGGCATCGCCGCGTTGCTCGGCGTTGCCCGCGCCTTTGTCAGCCCGGCGCTCGGTGCGCTCGCGCCCAATCTCGTACCCAAGACAATCCTGCCGACCGCGATCGCGCTCAGCTCGCTCGCCTGGCAGAGCGGCACGGTGATCGGCCCGGCGATGGGGGGCTATCTCTACGCCGCCGCCTCGTGGCTCGCCTATGCCGTGTCGGGCGGGCTGTTCCTCGTCTCGCTGCTGATGCTGTTCCTGATCGGCCCGGTGCCGGTCGCCGCGCGCAAGTTCACCGGCAGCCCCTGGTCGCAGATGGTCGACGGGCTCCATTATGTCCGCCGCAACCGGCTGGTGCTCGGCGCGATCTCGCTCGACCTGTTCGCGGTGCTGCTCGGCGGCGCGACGGCGATGCTGCCGGTCTATGCGCGCGACATCCTCCAGGTGGGCTCGGAAGGGCTCGGGCACCTTCGCGCCGCCCCTGCGTTGGGTGCGGTGGTGACGGCCCTGTTCTTCTCGTGGCGCCCGCTCAAGACCAATGTGGGCGTGAAGATGCTGGTCGCGGTCGCGCTGTTCGGCCTGGCGACGGTGGTGTTCGGCGCCGCGGCGCCGCTGCTGGTGCCGGTGCTCGGCCCCAGGGCAGTGGGCACCGACCTGTCGCCCGCGGTGCTGATTTCGCTCGCCGCGCTGTTCGTGCTCGGTGCGGCCGACATGGTCTCGGTCTATGTCCGCCAGTCGCTGATCCAGCTCTACACACCGGACGAGATGCGCGGCCGCGTCGGCGCGGTCTCCACCCTGTTCATTTCCGGCTCGAACGAGCTGGGCGAAGCCGAAAGCGGATTCCTCGCCGCGCTGATCGGGCCCGTCGCCGCGGTGATCGGCGGCGGCATCGGCGCGATCCTTGTCACGGCCCTGTGGGCGAAGCTATTCCCCGAACTCAAGCGGGCTCGAACCTTCGATCCCCCGGCCACCCTCGAAGTTCCTCCCAAGGAGATGACGACATGAAGGCCCTTTCGATCCTCGAGACGATCGGCAACACGCCGCACGTCCGAATCAACAAGCTGTTTCCCGGCGCCGAGGTGTGGATCAAGTCCGAGCGCTCGAACCCGGGCGGCTCGATCAAGGACCGCATTGCGCTGGCGATGGTCGAGGCTGCCGAGAAGGACGGCAGCCTCCAGCCCGGCGGCACGATCGTCGAGCCGACCAGCGGCAACACCGGCGTCGGCCTGGCAATGGTCGCGGCGGTCAAGGGCTACAAGCTGATCCTGGTGATGCCGGAGAGCATGTCGCTCGAACGCCGCCGGCTGATGCTCGCCTATGGCGCGACCTTCGACCTCACCCCGCGCGAGAAGGGCATGAAGGGGGCAATCGAGCGCGCGCTGGAGATCGTCGAGGGCACGCCCGGTGCGTGGATGCCGCAGCAGTTCGAAAACGCTGCGAACGTCGACGTGCATGTGCGTACCACCGCCCAGGAAATCCTCAACGACTTCCGCGATACACCGATCGACGTGATCATCACCGGCGTGGGCACCGGCGGGCACATCACCGGCGTGGCCGAGGCGCTGAAGAAGGAATGGCCGAACCTCAAGGTGTTCGCGGTGGAGCCGGAGCTGTCACCGGTGATCTCGGGCGGCCAGCCGGGCCCGCACCCGATCCAGGGCATCGGCGCGGGCTTCGTGCCCAAGAACCTCCACACGGACGCGATCGACGGGGTGATCAAGGTGGACGCCGCCGTCGCCAAGGACATGGCGCGCCGCTCGGCCGCCGAAGAGGGGATGCTGGTCGGCATCTCCTCGGGCGGGACGCTCGCGGCGATCCTGCAGAAGCTGCCCGACCTCCCCGACGGCGTCCGCGTGCTCGGCTTCAACTACGACACCGGCGAGCGCTATCTGAGCGTGCCGGACTTCCTGCCGGAGAGCTAAGGAGCAGGCGTCTCGGCCGTCCCGTTTGCCGGGGCGGCCGGGGCCGTCTCTGCCTGTGCGGGCTGCGGCAGCGCCACCTGCACCTCCACCCTGCGGTTCTTCGCCCGCGCTTCCGGATCGTCGCTGCCGTCGGGCTTGGAATTCGGCACCAGCGCGCGGGTTTCCCCGAAGGCGATCAGCGTCATCCGCTCGGCCGGCACGCCCTTCGACAGCAGATAGTCGCGCACCGCCTCGGCCCGCTTGCGCGACGAGACCAGATTGTCGCGATCCTTGCCGCGCGTGTCGCTGTGGCCGCCGATCGTGATCGGACCGCCAGCGGCCAGGGTCGCGTTGCGGAGCATCTCGTCGAGCAGCTTCCTGCCCGCATCGTCCAGCTTCAGCCCCGATCCACCGAAAGGCACCACGACATCCAGCGGCTTGAGCTCGGGCTTCTCGGGTTCGTCGGGGACGACCTCGGGACGCAGGATGGATTTGGGAGCCTCGGCGGCGCTGTTGTTCGCGAGGCCGTCCTCCTCGGCGAGGATGCTCCGGCTCCCGGCCGCGACGTTCTCGCGTACGGGCTCGCGCGCATCGCAGCCCGCCAGCACCCCCATGAGCGCCAGCATCGCCCATCTGCTCATGCAACCTCCTCCTGCAATCGCCGCGCCGCCGCCGCGGGGGGCACGTACGAAATGATCGTGTCGCCGGGCTGCGGCGTCGGGCGGCTGGCGTGCGAGAAGAAGCGCAGCAGCCCGCCCTTGCGCACCAGCAGCAGCATGTCCGCCGCGTCGGGCAGATCGGCTTTGGCGGCGTCGAAATCGAACTGATCGGTCAGCCGCGTCTTGCGGAAGCTCCAGCCTTCGCGCTCGCGCTCGACGATCTCCTCGACGCCGTGGCCGCTGGTGAACAGCGCCCGGCCGCGCAGCGACTCCGGCAAGGCGCGCGCATCCTCGTCATCCCCGCCGCTGCCGAGCTGGTAGACATTGTCGCGCCCCATCTCGTGGGCGAATTCGTTGCAGACCAGCGCGTTATAGGCCTCGTTGTCGCTGGTCGCGGCAAGCACCTGGAACTGCGACATGTCCAACCGGTCCTCGGTTGCCTCGGCGAGGATCTCGCCATGATAGGTGGAGATGCCCGCCTGCCGCGCCGCGCGCAGCCGCTGCCAGCTGGTGTCGCAGATCGTCACCGGCAGCTCGAGCTGTCGGAGCTGCTCGGCCAGCGCCAGGCTCCACGGCGTGCCGCCGACGATCAGCAACCCCCGCTCGGTCGCGCCCGTCACCTTGAGCAGCCTGGCCACCGGTCCGATCGAGAAGCCGTGCGCGACGATCGTGGCGACGACGACGGCGAAGGACAAGGTCACCAGGATCGAGCCGTCGCTATACCCCAGCTTGTCGAGCCGCAGCGCGAACAGCCCGGAGATCGCCACCGCGACGATGCCGCGCGGCGCGATCCAGGCGACGAGCAGCCGCTCGTTCCACGGCACCTTGGTGAAGGCGAGGCTGAGCAGCACTGTGACCGGCCGCACCAGGAAGAGGAGCGCCGCCAGAAAGGCGAGGAAGCGCCACTCGAAATGCCGAAGCACCTCGAAATCGAGCGAGGCGGAGAGCAGCACGAACACGCCCGAGATCAGCAGGACGGTGACATTCTCCTTGAACGGATGGATGTCGCGCAGCGAGTCGAGCTTCATGTTGGCGAGTGCCACGCCCATCACCGTCACGGTGATCAGCCCGGTCTCTTGCTGGATCAGGTTCGACCCGACGAACACGCCGATCACCGCGACGAGCAGCACCGGCGCCTTCAGATATTCCGGCACATGGCCGCGCTGGAACGCCCAGCCGATCGCCCTGGCGACGACATAGCCGATCAGCCCGGCGACCAGGCTCGCGGCGAGCAGCGACCCCAGCACGCTGAGCAGCGTGCCGCCATCGCCGGACCGCCGCAGATATTCATAGGTTACCAGCCCGCACAGCGCGCCGATCGGATCGTTGACGATCGCTTCCCATTTCAGGATCGCGCGCGGCCGCTGGGCGACGTTGCTCTGCCGCAGCAATGGCAGCACGACAGTGGGCCCGGTAACGACAAGAATGCCCGCGAACAGCGTCGCCACCGGCCAGACCAGCCCGGCCGCGTAGTAGAGCGCCAGCGTGCCCAAGCCCCAGCCGATCGGTACGCCCAGCAGCACCAGCCGCGTCACCGCGCCGTCGGTGCGCCGCAGTTCGCGGAAGTTGAGGCTCAGGCCGCCCTCGAACAGGATCAGCGCGACGGCGATCGAGACGATCGGCTCGAGCAGGCTGCCGAACACGTCGTGCGGCACGATCAGGCCGGTGACCGGTCCGGCCAGCACGCCGGCGACCAGCATCAGCGCGATCGCCGGCCAGCCGGTCCGCCACGCGATCCACTGTGCGCCGATGCCGAGCGCCCCGATCAGCGCGATGACAAGCGCGGGTTGATGCATGCGGAGGAATGCCTTCGTTTCGATGCGGATGCGGAGATGCCCGCCCTGCACTACGGTTCCAGCACCGTGTCGGTTCCGTTCCGAGCGCTCCGGCGGGCGACGGTTCCCATGTCTTCCGCTTTGGGATAGAGGCGGCCACCCTTTATCGAGATCGCCACAACCGCCTGTGCCGCCCCGCCTTCCCTCCGCTCCCGTCGCCCCCTGGCTCCGTCTGGTCCTCGGCATCGTCGCGCTTGCCGCGCTGGTGATACCGGCCCTGCTGGTGCTCAACGCGCCTCGCGTGCCGCAACGGCGGCATCGGGTGCCCCCGGTCGTATTGCCCAACCGCGTGGTGCCGAAGGAAGAGCTGCCGCCGGTCGAGCCGGTCGCGATCGCCGACCTCGCGCCGGACGACGCGCGCGCGTTCAACGCCTCGATTCCCTTCTCGACCGATCCCAATCCGGCCGCACGCCCCTTCCATCTGGTCGGCGCGGCGGACAGCCAGGCGCGCGCGCTCGACTGTCTTGCCGCCGCCGAGATCTATGAGGCCGGTGACGATGCGCTGGGCGAGCGCGCGGTGGCGCAGGTGATCCTCAACCGCGTCCGCCATCCCGCCTTCCCCAAGACGGTGTGCGGGGTCGTGTTCCAGGGAGCGGAGCGCAGCACCGGCTGCCAGTTCACCTTCAGCTGCGATGGCGCGCTCACCCGCTGGTCCCCCACGCCCGTCGCCTGGGCGCGCGCCCGCGAGATCGCGAAGCTCGCGCTGCACGGCGCGGTGTTCCGCCCGGTCGGCCATGCAACGCACTATCACACCGACTGGGTGGTGCCCTATTGGAGCGCGAGCCTCGACAAGATCGTCGCACTCCACACCCACCTGTTCTTCCGCTGGGCAGGCTGGTGGGGCACGCCCCCTGCGTTCAATCGCGGCTACGTCGCCGACGAGCCGAACATCGCGCAGCTCGCCAGACTGTCGCCTGCGCATCTGGGCGGGACGACGGAGGCGGTAGGTCCGGCGGGCGATCCAGGTGCCACCGGACTGCTGTTCGACGTCAACAAGGCGGCCGGGGCGATCCCGGCGAGCGCGGTTCCGGCTGCCGTGGCGGGCGACCAGAACGTGTTCCTGGTGACGCTGCCCGACGACATGGTGCCGGATCTCTACCCGGCGCTGGCGCTGCGCACCTGCGGCGACCGCCCCTATTGCAAGTTCATGGCCTGGCTGGATTCGTCGAAGAAGCCCGCCCGCCTGCCCCCGACCGGCGATCAGGCCGCCGCGATGTCGTTCAGCTATCTGCGCGACGAGAAGGTGCAGTATGTGAAGGCGCTGTGGAATTGCGAGCAGTTCCGCCGCCCGAGCCCGACGCAGTGCATGCGCCGTCAGCCGCCGCCCGCGCCGGTCGCCACGCCGACGCCGGCAGCAACCACCGAGCCCGCGCCGCTGGAAGGGGTTCGCCGAAAGGCACCCCCCGCACAGAACAAGGCCGGCGCTGCGGCTCCCGCGACGCCGGCCTCGTCAACGCCCGGCAGCGATTAGGCTGCCTTGAACATTTCGGGATCGAGCGCCATCACGCTCTCGCTGCCCGCCTCGATCTTGCGGCGCAGGCCGCTCGCATCGGGGAGGAACCGCTCGGCGTAGAAGCGCGCGGTGACCAGCTTGGCCTCGAGGAAGGCGACGTCCTCGGCGCCCTGCGCCAGCGCCTCGCTCGCCGCCTTGGCCATGCGCAGCCACATCAGGCCGAGTGCGACCAGACCGGTCAGCTGCATGTACGGATAGGCGCCCGCGCCGACCTCGTTCGGGTTCTTGAACCCGTTCTGCGCCAGCCACATGGTGGCACCCTGGAGGTGGCCCAGCGCCTTTTCCAGCGCCTCGGCAAAGCTCGCGAGCTTTGCATCGCCCTTGGCGGCGGCCACTTCCTCGCCGACGACGCGGAAGAAGGCCTGCACCGCCCGGCCGCCGTTCAGCGCCAGCTTGCGGCCGACCAGGTCCATCGCCTGCACGCCGTTGGTGCCTTCGTAGATCATCGCGATGCGGGCATCGCGGACATACTGCTCCATGCCCCATTCGGCGATATAGCCATGGCCGCCATAGACCTGCTGGCAATCGGTCGCGACCTTGTAGCCGATATCGGTGCCGACGCCCTTGATCACCGGGGTCAGCAGCCCGATCAGGTCGCCGGCGAGCTGGCGCTCTTCCTCGGTCGCGGCGGCATGCTCCATGTCGACCTGGAGCGCACCCCACAGGCAAAGCGCGCGCAGGCCCTCGATCTGCGCCTTGGCCTCCATCAGCATGCGGCGCACGTCGGGATGGACGAACAGCGTGTCGGCCTTCTCCGCCGGCTCCTTCGGCCCGGTCAGCGCGCGACCCTGGCGGCGGTCGCCGGCATATTGGACCGCGTTCTGCATCGCGACTTCGGCGATGCCGAGGCCCTGCAGGCCCACGCCCAGGCGCGCCGCGTTCATCATGATGAACATGGCGGCGAGACCCTTCATCTCCTCGCCGACCAGCCAGCCGGTGGCGCCGTCATAGTTCATCACGCAGGTCGAATTGGCGTGGATGCCCATCTTGTGCTCGATCGAGCCGCAGGTCACCGCGTTGCGTGCGCCGAGCGACCCGTCGTCGTTGACGATGAACTTCGGCACCACGAACAGCGAGATGCCCTTGGTGCTGTCCGGCGCGCCCGGCGTCTTGGCGAGCACCAGATGGATGATGTTGCTGGTCAGGTCATGCTCGCCCGACGAGATGAAGATCTTGGTGCCGGTGATGCTGTAGGAGCCGTCCGGATTGGGCTCGGCCTTGGTCTTGATCAGGCCAAGGTCGGTGCCGCACTGCGGCTCGGTCAGGTTCATCGTGCCGCCCCATTCGCCCGAGACCATCTTGGGGACGTACTTGGCCTTCTGCTCCTCGGAACCCTTGACCAGAAGTGCTGCGATCGCGCCGTGGGTCAGGCCCGGATACATGGCGAAGGCCATGTTCGAGGCGATCATATATTCCTCATAGGCGGTCGCGACGACATGCGGCATCGCCTGGCCGCCATATTCGGCCGGCGCGCTCAGCGTGCCCCAGCCGCTCTCGACGAACTTGTTATAGGCTTCCTTGAAGCCCTCGGGCGTCGTCACGCTGCCATCGGGGTGGCGGGTGCAGCCCTGCTGGTCACCGCTGTGGTTGATCGGGAACAGGACCTCGGCGACGAACTTGCCGCCTTCCTCCAGCACCGCATCGACCACGTCGGGCGTCGCCGCCTGGAAGTGCGGCAGGTTGGTATAGCGATCGAGCCCGATGACCCGATCGAGGACGAAGCGCGTATCGCGCACGGGGGGCGTAAACTGCGGCATTTCAGGTTCCTCAGTGCTCGTTGTCTTTGCTTTTGATCAGGTCGACGAACTGCGCGAGTTCGGCGATATGCGCGTCGATGTCGCGCTTCTGGGCTTCCAGATGGCGGATGCGATCCATGCAGCGCTCCAGCGTGACCTGGCGCTGCACGCGCCGGCCGTCGCCGAGATCGTAGAGATCGATCATCTCCTTGATCTCGCCCAGGCTGAAGCCGACGCGCTTGCCGCGCAGGATCCAGGCGAGCCGCGCGCGATCGCGGTGCGTGTAGATGCGCTGGGTGCCGCGCCGCTCGGGCGCGATCAGCCCCTCGTCTTCGTAGAAGCGCAGCGCGCGGGGCGTGACGCCGAACTCGGCGCACAGGTCGGAAATGGAAAAGGCGTCGCGATCGGGACGCGGTTCGATCGGCGCCAGGGCCTCGATCGGAGCGGCAGCAGCGGTCATGCTGCTTTTTTAGTTTCCCTTTACGTGAACGTCAAGCGGGTGTCGCTATTTCTTGGGTCGCGATCCGCCGGCCGATCGTGCCCGGACGATGTCCTCATGGAGCAGGGTCGCGCGGGTCTCGAGCTCGGCGGCCTCGGCGACGCTGAGGCCGTCGCGTCCGATACGGTCGGCGATCGCGAGGTTTCCGTCCCGCGCGCGGCGAAGCTGCCGTGCTTCCTGCCGGGTCAGGTCGCCGCTGCGCTCGCCGGCGCGGATCTCGCCTCTGGCGCTGCGGGGTTGCGGGGCAATCCGGATGCCGCGCCCGGCAAAGCTGCCGCCGGCGCCGGCCGGCACCGGGCCGCCCCAGATCTGGGCGGCGGCAGGCGCAGTCGAAAACAGGCTAAGGGCACTGGCGAGTAGCAGGATGCGCATCGTCACTCTCCCGAAACGGCGGGCCTTTGGCAGCCGCCTGCGGGATCCTATCACATCGGTGCCCGCCGTCTATTCGCCGCAGAGCGGCCGCCCCTCGGCGTCGCGCATCGACCCGGCCTCGGCCGCCGACTCGCCCAGACGCGCGAATTGGGCGCCGGCCAGCGCCGCCCTTCCGGTGCAGAGACGCTGACACGCCGGAGGCAGCGCGCCGGGCAGGGCGAGCCGATCGCCATCGTAGCGCGCCGTGAAGCGACAGTCGCCCGCCGGGCCGAGCGCGAGCGCCAGCCCCTCCCCCGTGCGCCGGGCCATGCCCGTCGCGCGGCAGCCGATGCCCTCGCCATAGTCGATGACGATGCCGATGCGGTGCGCGTTCCCCGTCGGCACGATGCACAGCCGGTCCGGCCCGCGCGCATAGGCGCCGACCATGGCCGGGTCGGCGGGGTCGCGGATCAGGCCGCGCCGGATTGCCGCCGTCTCCAGATCGGGCGACGCAGGGGGCCCGGACTCCGGGGACGGCCCGCCGCATGCCGCCAGTCCCAGCAGCAACACCAGCCCGGTGCGTCTCATGCGTCGCGCACCAGCGCTCCGTTCTCGATCCGGCGATAGAAGCAGCTCGGCGCGCCGGTATGGCAGGCCGGGCCGTGCGGCTCGACGCGCAGCCACAGCGCATCCTGATCGCAATCGATCCGCGCCTCGACGACGTGGAGGACATGGCCCGAGGTCTCGCCCTTGGTCCACAGCCGGCCGCGACTGCGCGACCAGAAGGTGGCCTTGCCGGTCGCCAGCGTCACCGCCAGCGCCTCGGCGTTCATGTGCGCGAGCATCAGCACCTCGCCGGTTGCGGCATGGGTGGCGACGGCGGTGATCAGGCCGTTGGCATCATATTTCGGGTCGAGCGTTGCGCCCGTTTCGCGGTTGTCGGTCACGCGCAGCGCTGTAGCGGGGTTCGCACGAAGCGTCATCCCTCGCCTGCCCGCGCGGAGCGGATTAGAGGTTCGTGCGTCCTGCGCTCGAAGGGAATTGACGATGCTCCTGCTTGCCCTGGCCCCGCTCGTCCTCGCGGCGACCCCCGCCCCCGCCTCCTTGCAGACCGGGACTGCCCCCAGCTTCGCGTGCACGGCAGCCGCGGCGCCCGTGGAAAAGGCGATCTGTGCCGATCCTTCGCTCGCCGCGCTCGATCGCGAAATGGCGCAGCTGTTCGGTCTCGCCAAGCCAAGCGCGTTCGGGGCCGGCCCGTCCAATCAGCTTGCCGCCCAGCGCACGGCCCTGCGCGAGATCCGCGCATGCGACGTGCCCAAGGCCACCCGGCCGCTGCGCGCCTGCCTCGAGCAGCGCTATGCGACCCGCAATCAGGCGCTGGCGATCGCCGTGCTGATCCCGGCCCCCGCCACGGCCCTGCCCGTGCTGCGCCGTGGCGATCCCGGATTCGCGCCGATCCTGGAAGCGGTCCAGCTCTGGTCGGAGGTGCCCGTCGATGCCAGGTGGGATGCACCCGAGCGTGCCCGTGCCCGCGCCCGGATCACGGCGCTGCTCCAGCCCTATCTCACGGCACTGCAGACCAGCGCCGATCAGTCGTACGGAAATTCCATCTTGCGCGATCCGGGTGCGGATGGCGTCGCGGTGAAGACGATCGCGGACATCTTCCGCTCCGATCGCCATTTCGCCGCTTTCCTCAACGTGATCGGGCCGTATCTGGACGAGCCGAACGTCTCCGGCATGCCGCGGACACTGCCTTGCGCGGCGATCGTCCGCCACCCGGCACTGCTGCGCGCCACCGGGCCGGTGTTCGGCTCCACCCTGGACAGCTTCATTCTCGGCAACGACTGCCGCGAAACCCTGCCGCCCCTCCCCGCGCTCGATGCGCTCGAGGCCAAGCTCTGGCAGCGCTGGCCACCCTGTGACGGCACCATCCGGTTCTCCTTTTTCCGCGGCTTCGCAAGCGACATCGATCGCGCCCGGCTGGGCGCATCGCCGCGCGCGGGCAAGTCGGCACTCCCCGCCCGCAAGGGCGTGACCGCAGCCGACACCGCTCGCGCCGAGCGGGAACTGGCCGCGCATTATGTCCGCTATCTCCACCGGGACAGCGCCGCGGCCGCCCGTGCAGCGCGCGACGCGATGGTCGAGATCATGACGGACGCACATGCCTGCTAGGCTTAGACTTATAAGGTTCGGAACGACCTAAACCGCCCAGTTGCGGAAATTCGCATCTGAAGCGATGATCCTCTGATGACCTCATTCGCGCATGCCATGCTGATCCTTTTCATCATCGCGTGGTTCGTGGCGGTCGGCGCCTGGTTCTATGGCTTTTGGTTCTTTTTCCCGATGTGGCTCAATGGCTTCCGACCGTCCGAACGTTTAGTCGGATATGGCCGAAAGGCAGTCGTGGGCTATGCGATCTTCGTCGGTGCGGTCCTCTTCGGTCTAGCGGTGGGCGGATTAGCTCAACTGGCGGGTGGCTGGGGGCAATGACCGCTTCCCACCATTTTCAGACATGGAGCCGCGCTGCTCAACACGTTCGTTCATGCGGTTTCGGCGCTATACTGGTGTGTGTACCCGCAGCATGGCCACCGTGCTGGCCCCACCACATCATGGCGTTGCGCGGCTGCTGGCGAATGATCCGGGGCTGTATCCAATGCTTCCGTGCAGCCGGCGCCGATCGCGTGCCGCTTTCCGGGAACGTTCGGAACGGTCGCGGCGCCTCAGTCTTCCCGGATCGCCTTGATCAGCTCGCTCTTGTCCATGGTCGAGCGGCCTTCGATGCCGATCTTCCTGGCCTCGTCGTACAACTCGGCCTTGGTGCGATCCTCCAGCGTGCCGCCGCCCGAATCGAGGCTGCCATTGGCCTGGGCGTTGGCGATGCGGGCCGCCTTCGCCTTCGAGGCACCCTCGTCGCGCAGCCTCTCGTACAGCGCGTCGTTCTTGATCTGCGTGCCGTGGTCCTTGGCCATGATCGTTCTCCTTTCTCAGGGGGTTAACCTGCAAAAAGGGTAAACGGTCCTTTTCCGTGTGACAGACCGGAGACAAACCGGGAGGAAGCGCCTATATGCCCGCCCATCGTCCCCGTTCCCCCCGAGGGCCAATGCTTACCACACACCCGTTCGATGACGACAAGCTGCGCGAAGAGTGCGGCGTATTCGGCGTTTCCAACAGCGAAGGCGCGGCCGCGATGGTCGCGCTGGGCCTGCACGCCCTCCAGCACCGCGGCCAGGAGGCGGCGGGCATCACCAGCTGGGACGGCCACCAGTTCCACACCCACCGTGCCATGGGCCATGTCGCCGGCAATTTCGACCGCGACGACGTGATCCGCTCGCTCCCCGGCCTGTCGGCCTGCGGCCATGTCCGCTACGCCACCACCGGCGGGTCGGCGATCCGCAACGTCCAGCCGCTCTATGCCGAGCTCGCCAGTGGCGGCTTCGCGGTGGCGCACAACGGCAACATCTCGAACGCGATGCGGCTGCGGCGCGATCTCGTCCGGCGGGGCGCGATCTTCCAGTCGACCTCGGATACCGAGGTGATCATCCACCTCGTCGCCACCTCGCAATATCGCACGCTGATCGACCGGTTCATCGATGCGCTGAAGCAGGTCGAGGGCGCCTATTCGCTGATCGTGATGACGCCCGAGGGCATGATCGCCTGCCGCGATCCGCTCGGCATCCGTCCGCTGGTGATGGGCCGCCAGGGCGAGTCGATCGTGTTTGCCTCGGAGACCGTCGCGCTCGACGTGTGCGACGCCCAATATGTCCGCGACGTCGAGCCGGGCGAGCTGGTGATCGTCAAGGCCAATGGCGAGATGACCAGCCACAAGCCGTTCGCGCCCCAGGCGCCGCGGCCGTGCATCTTCGAATATGTCTATTTCTCGCGCCCCGATTCGATCAGCGACACGCGCTCGGTCTATTCGGTGCGCAAGGCGATCGGCGCGCAGCTGGCGATCGAATCGCCGGTCGAGGCCGATCTCGTCGTGCCGGTGCCCGATTCGGGCGTGCCGGCGGCGATCGGCTATGCGCAGCAGTCGGGCATTCCGTTCGAGCTCGGCATCATCCGCTCGCACTATGTCGGCCGCACCTTCATCCAGCCGGGCGACAAGGTCCGCCACTTGGGCGTCAAGCTCAAGCACAACGCGAATCGCGAGCTGATCGCCGGCAAGCGCATCGTGCTGATCGACGATTCGATCGTGCGCGGCACCACCAGCCTCAAGATCGTGCAGATGATGCACGATGCGGGTGCCAAGGAAGTGCATATGCGGATCGCCTCGCCGCCGACGCGCCACAGCTGCTTCTACGGCGTCGACACGCCCGAGCGCGCCAAGCTGCTCGCCGCCAAGATGGACGTGGGCGGCATGACCGACTTCATCCATGCCGACAGCCTGGCCTTCGTCTCGATCGACGGCCTGTACAAGGCACTGGGCGAGGCGCGCCGCGCGGACATTCATCCGAAATATTGCGACGCTTGCTTCACCGGCGACTATCCGACGACGCTGACCGACCAGGACGAGCTCGCCCCGCCGCCGGACCAGCTGGCGCTGCTCGCCGAGAAGGTCGGCTGAGCCCGGAATGCGCGCACCAGTGCTGGCGGGCCAGACCGCCCTCGTCACCGGCGCCAGCCGCGGCATCGGCGCCGCCACGGCCATCGCGCTCGGCGCGGCGGGTGCCCATGTCATCCTTACCGCCCGCACCGCGGGCGGCCTGGAGGAAGTGGAAGACGCGATCTACCAGGCCGGCGGCAGTGCAACGATCGCACCGCTCGACCTGGCCGAGCATGACGCGATCGGCCGGCTGGCGGGCGCCATCGGCGAGCGCTGGCCGGTGCTCGACATGCTGGTGCTGAACGCCGGCATGCTCGGCACGCTGAGCGCGGTCAGCGCGATCGACTTCGCAGAATGCGCCAAGGTGCTGGCGCTCAACGTCAGCGCCCAGGCGGCGATGCTTGCGGCGTTCGATCCCATGCTGCGCCGGGCGCCGGCCGCGCGGGTGGTGGGCGTCACCTCCAGTGTCGGGCGCAAGCCGCGCGCCTATTGGGGGGTCTATGGCGCCTCCAAGGCAGCGTTCGAGAACCTGCTGCTCAGCTACGGGCAGGAGCTGGAGAATGTCTCCGAAGTCCGCGTCGGCATCGTCGATCCCGGCGCGACCCGCACCAAGATGCGCGCCCGCGCCTTTCCGGGCGAGGATCCCGCGACGGTCAAGGCGCCCGAAGTGGTAGCGGAGAGGATCGCGGCGCTGATGGCCGCCGGGTTCGACCGCGGCCATTTCGAACGGATCGGCTGAGGGGCTAGTTTTCCTCCTCGTCGCTCCGCGCGGCGGGGCTCGGCGACGGGGCGGGCTTGCCGCACGCACAGCGCGCCGCCGGCGGTCGACGCTTGGGTGCGGTCGTGGCGAATTCGGCCCGGGCCAGCGTGCCGGACTTGTCGGCATCCGCATCGGCGAACCGGGCGATCGACTTCGCCGCCCATTCCTCGAAGCTCAGCCGGCCGTCGCCATTGCCGTCCAGCCGCGCAAAGGCCTTGTGGCGGGCCGCAAAATATTCGTCGCGACTGATCGCGTCGTTGCGATCCTTGTCATAGCGATCGAAGCGTTTCTCCTCGCGAGTCTTGGGATCGGCCTCCGGCGCGGCATCGGGCAGTGGCGTCGCGGCGCTGGCGTTGCCCGGCAGGGCGGGCACCACCGCGGCCAGCGAGCTGCGCGCCGGTCCATGCTGGAACAGCAGCAATCCTCCGAACGCCAGCAACAGCGCCGCCCCGGCACCTACCGCATATCGCCACATGCGCAGCCCCTCCCGAAGACCGGGACAGGCTATACCTTCATGGCTGCGCAGCCAAGCCCTATCGACCGCTCAGCCGGTGCCACAGCAATCGCGCCACCCGCCTCGGCGCGCCGATCGGCAGCGGCGCATCCATGGGGGCGTCCAGATCCATCCGGGCGCGATGCGCGAGTGCCCCCAGTGCCCGGCCGTTCCGGCTCCAGCGCCGACCGAGCGCTTCGGCGAGCCGCGGGGCAGCGGCACGGCGCGCGGCAGTGGCTTCCGCGCCGTCTCCCAGATGCCGGGCGAGATCGGCCAGCGCCCAGCCTTCCCCTGCCGCCGGAAGAGGATCGCCGTGCGCGCCGAGCGCCGCGCCTGCGGCCACGAACAGGCGGCCCCGTCCCGCCGCGAAGCGGGCAAGCGCCAGATCGTCCAGCGCCTCTTCCTCGACCAGGACCTCCCAGCCGTGCACGATCGGCACCAGCGAGGCGCCAAGCACGCCGCGCGGCAACACCTCCGCTGCAAGCCCGCGCAGCACCGGCTCGGCCGGCGGCGGCGCGGTATCCAGTTTGGCCAGCGCCTCGCGCCACCAGGCGAGCCGCAACTGGCCCACCGCCGGCTGGCTGGTGGTGCGCAGCAGCAGCGCCAGCGCGTCGTCCAGCGCCAGCAGCGCGGCCAGCGCCGGCCGGGCGGCTGCGGGCGCATAGGCAAGAACCAGCGCCCGTTCGGGATCTTCGGGTAGGGGGTTTAGCGATGCGTTCACCCCTTCCCTCTATGGCTTGGCGTTCGGGGGCGAAAGAGGCTGCGCGCATCTTCGCCTGAGGGTCGCAGTCCAAAACGGTGAACAGCGTGTTCTTCAGCCAGTTGCAGCGGCGCATTGGGCGGGGCCCGGGGCTGCTGGCGCGCCTACGGCGGAACGTGGCCGGCAACACGCTGGCGATCATGGCGATCGCGCTCATTCCGCTGCTGTTCATCGCCGGGTCCGCCGTCGACACCGCCCGGCTCTACATGGTCAAGACGCGGTTGCAGCAGGCCTGCGATGCGGGCGCGCTCGCCGGGCGACGCTTCATGGTCTCGACCAACGCGACGACGCTCGATGCCACCGCGACGACCCAGGCCGGTGCCTTCTTCGCCAACAATTTCAAGGTCGGCCTGTTCGGCACCAAGGCCGTCACCTTCACCCCCTCCAAGACCAGCGAAAACCAGGTCGCGGGTACCGCAACGGCTACCGTGCCGATGACGCTGACCACGATGATGGGCTATGGCGACCAGATCCTCACCGTCACCTGTGAAGCGCGCTACGACGTGGCGGACACGGACATCATGTTCGTGCTTGATACGACCGGGTCGATGGCCTGCCTGACCTCGGACGGTACTGGCGGCTGCAACCAGCCGGTGATCACCTATACCCGGCCCGACGGCACCACCGGCTATTATGTGCAGGAGAAGTCGGGCTCCAAGCTCGCCGGGCTGCGCGCTGCGGTGCTCAACTTCTACGACACGCTGGCGGCGGCCGTCGATCCCGCGACCCACCTGCGCTACGGCTTCGTGACCTACACCTCGACGGTGAATGCCGGTTATGCGGTCACGGCGCTGTCGCCGGGCTACATCGTCGACAGCTGGACCTACAACAGCCGGAGGGTCGTCGGGGACGCGAACAACGGCACCGCCGGCAGCGTCACGTACAACAACAAGACCAACGCCCAGTGCAACGCCTATGCCGGCCGCAGCCCCGCCTCGGGCTACACCAGCGCCGGCAGCGCCACCGTCACGACCGTGAGCTGGACGGCGAACAACGCCAACAGCGCGAACGGCAGCTGCGTGGTGACCAGCGAGCCGGTGAAGCCGAGCTGGAGCTACCAGAAGGTCACCTACGACACGAGCCAGTACAAGCTCGGGAACAGCGTGGACGATCCCAGCAAGATCGACCGCTCCACCTCCCGCTGGCAAGGCTGTGTGGAGGAGCGCGACACCACGGCGACCGGGAGCTTCGACTATTCGAACCTGCCCGCCGACCTCGACCCCGATCTGGTGCCGACCTCCGACGCCACGCGCTGGCGGCCGATGTGGCCCGACGTCGTCTATTATCGCGGCAGCCCCGCCAGCGTGATCGATACCGCCAGCAGCAGCACCAATCCCTATGGCGACAACACCAGCACGACGTTGCTGGGGCAGTTCACCGCGCTCAATCTCTACGAGAACATCTCGGTCGGCTATGTTTCGTGCGGCAAGCCCGTGCAGCGGCTGCGGGTGATGACCCGCAGCGATGTGAGCAGCTACGTCAACGCCAGCGATTTCGTGCCCCAGGGCGGCACCTATCACGACACCGGCATGATCTGGGGCGCGCGGCTGCTGTCGCCCAGCGGGCTGTTCGCCGCCGACACCGCCGCCTGGCCGGGGCGCACCCCGCCGAAGCGCTACATCGTGTTCATGACCGACGGCGACATGTCGCCTAGCAAATGCTCGTACGGCATGTATGGGATCGAGAATTACGATCAGCGCGTGGCGGGGCTCAGTTACACGTCGAACTGCCGCTCGACGACGCAGCTCAACAATCACAATGCCCGGTTCCTGGCAGCCTGTGCCGCGGCCAAGGCGCGCAACGTCTCGATCTTCGTGGTCGGCTTCGGGCAGACGCTCACCACCCAGCTGCAGGATTGCGCCTCCCCCGGCCAGGCCTTTTATGCGGCGGACAACACCGCGCTCAACGCCGCCTTTCAGACGATCGCGAAGCGCGTCGCGATGCTGCGGATCACGCGCTGATGCAGTCCCTGCGCCACGACGCGCGCGGCGCGACGCTGATCGAATTCGCGATCCTGCTGCCGGTGCTGATGGCGCTGCTGATGGGGCTGATGGACATCGCCTACCAGGCCTATATCCAGGCGGTGCTGGAAGGCGCGGTGCAGAAGGCGGGGCGCGATGCGACGATCGAAGCGGCGGATACCGGCACCATCGACTCGCGCGTCGTCACCTCGATCCGGCGAGTCGCGGGCAACGCGACGGTCACCCCGAGCCGGCTGAGCTATGCGAGCTTCGGCACGATCAAGCCGGAGAGCTTCACCGACACCAACGGCAACAGCCGCTACGATGCCGGCGAATGCTTCACCGACATCAACGGCAACGGCCGGTGGGATTCCGATCCCGGCATCGCGGGCCAGGGCAATGCCAGCGACGTGACCGTGTACAAGGTAACGGTCAGCTATCTCCGACTCTTCCCGGTGGCGGGACTGATCGGCTGGAGCAATCAGGTGACGCTCAGCGCCTCCACGCGGTTCAAGAACCAGCCATACAGCACCCAGTCCGTCCCCACCCAGCAGGTCCTGTGCAAATGACGCGGGCCACCCTGCCCCGCCGGCTGGCCGCCGATCGCGCCGGCGCATCGCTCATCGAGTTCGCGATCGGACTGCCGCTGCTGCTCACCGGCGGCCTGTGGGCGGCCGAGCTCACCAACTTCGCCCTCGCCAACCAGCGATTGAGCCAGGTCGCGCTCGCGCTTGCGGACAATTCCAGCCGCGTCGGGCTGTTCAGCGGCACCGGCACCACCCAGCTGCGCGAAGTGGACCTCAACGACGTCCTGCTCGCCGCGAAGCAGCAAGGCACGCCGTTCAGCCTCACCGCCAATGGTCGCATCACCTTGTCGAGCCTGGAGAACAGCGGCGGCACCCAGCGCATCCACTGGCAGCGCTGCCTCGGGGCGAAGTCCGGGACCGACTATGACTCGCATTACGGCAAGACGCTGCGGGCGGACGGCGTGACCTATGACCCCAATGCCGGCGTGAACACCGCCAGCTCGGGCGACAACAGCGCCAGCAACCCCGGCACGCTGGCTCCTGGCGGGATGGGCGAGACCGGCGCCAAAGTGAATGCACCGACGGATTCGGGCGTCATGTTCGTCGAGATCAATTATCTCTACACGCCGATCGTCGGCAACGGCTGGTTCGCCAGTCCGAAAGTCCTGCGCTACGTCGCCTCGTTCGTCGTCCGCGACAATCGCGACTATACGCAGGTCTACAATCCCTCGCCCGCCGGCACGCGGTCGACCTGCGACGTCTATTCCGCCTGACGAAAAAGGCCCGCCCGACGCTTGGTCGGACGGGCCCCTTTTCACGTCACGCGCCGAAGATCAGCGATAGGTGACCTTCTTCACCACGGCGACCACCTTGTCGGCGTTCACCAGGGCGAGCTTTTCCAGGTTCGCGGCGTAGGGCAGCGGCACGTCCTCGTTGGTCACGCGCAGCACCGGCGCGTCGAGGTCGTCAAAGCCCTCTTCCATCACGAACGCGGCGACTTCCGACGCGATCGAGCAGACCGGCCAGCCTTCCTCGACCACCACGATGCGGTTGGTCTTCTTCAGGCTCTCCAGCACGGTCTGCTTGTCTAGCGGACGCAGCGTGCGCAGGTCGATCACCTCGGCATCGATGCCCTCGGCCGCCAGCTTCTCGGCCGCTTCGAGCGAGACGCCCACGCCGATCGAATAGCTGACCAGCGTCACGTCCTTGCCCTCGCGCATGATGCGGGCCTTGCCGATCGGCAGGACATAGTCGTCGAGCTTCGGCACGTCGAAGCTGCGGCCGTACATCAGCTCGTTCTCGAGGAACACGACCGGGTCTTCCGAGCGGATCGCCGCCTTCATCAGGCCCTTGGCATCGGCCGCATCATAGGGCGCGATCACGATCAGGCCGGGGACGCTCGCATACCACGGGCCATAGTTCTGGCTGTGCTGCGCGCCGACGCGGCTGGCCGCGCCGTTCGGACCACGGAACACGATCGGACAGCGCATCTGGCCGCCGGACATGTAGTTGGTCTTGGCCGCCGAGTTGATGATGTGGTCGATCGCCTGCATGGCGAAGTTGAACGTCATGAACTCGATGATCGGCTTGAGGCCGCCCATCGCCGCACCGGTGCCGACACCGGCAAAGCCATATTCGGTGATCGGCGTGTCGATGACGCGCTTGGGGCCGAATTCGTCGAGCAGGCCCTGGGTCACCTTGTAGGCGCCCTGATACTCAGCGACTTCCTCGCCCATCACGAAGATGCGGGGATCGGCGCGCATTTCCTCGGCCATCGCGTCGCGCAGCGCTTCGCGGACCGTGGTCTTCACCATCTCGGTGCCGGCAGGCACCGCGGGATCGGCCGGACGGGTCTTCTCGACCGCGGCGGTCAGCTGGGCGGTGCCGGTTTCCGGTGCCTTGTCGGCAGCCGGTTCCGGAGTCGGCTCGGTCTGCTGGCTGGCGGGGGCCGGTGCGGCGGCGGCCGAGGACGCGTCCTCGCCTTCGCCCGCGATCATCGCGATCACGGTGCCGACCTTCACGTTATCGGTGCCCTCGGCGACCAGGATCTGGGCGATCGTGCCTTCGTCGACGGCTTCGAATTCCATCGTCGCCTTGTCGGTCTCGATCTCGGCGAGGATGTCGCCGGACTTCACGACATCGCCTTCCTTGACGAGCCACTTGGCGAGCGTGCCCTCTTCCATGGTCGGCGAGAGTGCCGGCATCTTGAGTTCGATCGCCATCTCAGTAGGTCTCCACCAGTACGTCGGTATAGAGTTCGGCCGGATCGGGCTCCGGCGTCTGTTCGGCGAAGTCCGCCGATTCGTTCACGATCTTGCGGATCTCGGCCTCGAGCGGCTTGAGCTGCTCTTCGGTCACGCCCATCGTCTCGAGCTCGCGCTTCACCGCCTCGATCGGGTCCGACTTGTCGCGAACCGACTGGACTTCCTCGCGGCTGCGATACTTGGCCGGATCGGACATCGAGTGGCCACGGTACCGGTAGGTCTTCATCTCGAGGATGATCGGGCCCTTGCCGGCGCGCACCCAGGCGAGCGCCTCTTCCGCCGCACCGCGGCAGGCGAGCACGTCCATGCCGTCCACCTGGATGCCGGGGATGCGGAAGCTCTCGCCGCGCTTGTACAGCTGGTCTTCGGCCGAGGAGCGGTTGACGCTGGTGCCCATGGCATACTGGTTGTTCTCGATCACATAGATGATCGGGAGCTTCCACAGCTCGGCCATGTTGAATGATTCGTACACCTGGCCCTGGTTCGCGGCGCCGTCGCCGAAATAGGCCATGGCGACGCCGCCATCCTCGTTATACTTGTGCGCGAAGGCCAGGCCCGTGCCGAGCGAGACCTGCGCGCCAACGATGCCGTGGCCGCCGTAGAACTTCTTCTCGGTCGAGAACATGTGCATCGAGCCGCCCTTGCCGCGCGAGATACCCGCGCCGCGGCCGGTCAGCTCAGCCATGATCACCTTGGGGTCGATACCGTAGGCGAGCATGTGACCATGGTCGCGATAGCCGGTGATCACCGAGTCCTTCTCGCCGTCCAGCGCCGACTGCAGGCCGACTGCCACGGCTTCCTGGCCGATGTACAGGTGGCAGAAGCCGCCGATGAAGCCGAGGCCGTAGAGCTGGCCCGCCTTCTCTTCGAAGCGGCGGATCAGCAGCATCTGACGATAGAATTCGAGAAGCTGTTCCTTCGACGCCTTGAACCGTTCCGGTTCGCTGGGCCGCTCGCGATTCGGTACGGCGGGTGGGGTCGGTGCGTTGCGTGCCGGTGCTTTGGCCACGATCAGATATTCCTCATCCGGGGAGGGGAAAGGCGGTGGCCTATACGCGCGTTTTCGCAAGGCTTGCAACCAACGCGCGGGTTCGGACCACGTACATCCGCCCTAAGGCGCTCCGCCGTAGCTGGCAACTGCCCCTACGGCATCACTTCTTGTCGAGCGGGATGATCACTTCGTCGGGGCGGACGACGTTGAGCTGCTTGCGGGCAAGCTCGTCGACCATGTCGGGATCGGCGCCGTGCTTCGGATCGAGCAGATCGACTCGATTCTTCAGTTCGGCGCGCTTCTTCTCCAGCACCGCATATTCGCGCTGCTTGGCGGCGAGCTCCTGCCGAACCTGCTTGGCGGCGACGATCCCGTTGGGCCCCAGAACCGCGTTATAGCCGAAGAAGCCGATCGCGATCAGCGCCGCGGCGGGAAGCCCCGCGCGGCGCAGCAGCGTGGACATGGGCGAAGCGCGCTTCATGCCCGTGTTTTTCGCTGATCGATCGGCTCTTAGCAAGCTTGCGGTTCCTACTGAGGGTTAGGCGCGGCGCAGCACCGAACGGCCGGCATAGACCGCCGCGTCGCCCAGCTCTTCCTCGATGCGGATCAGCTGGTTGTACTTGGCGAGCCGGTCCGAGCGCGCAAGGCTGCCGGTCTTGATCTGGCCGCAGTTGGTGGCGACCGCGAGATCGGCGATCGTCGCGTCCTCGGTCTCGCCCGAGCGGTGCGACATCACCGCCGTGTAGGACGAGCGCTGGGCGAGGCTGACGGCCTCGAGCGTCTCGGTCAGCGTGCCGATCTGGTTGACCTTGACGAGCAGCGAGTTGGCATAGCCGCCCTCGATGCCGCGCTGCAGGCGCTGCGGATTGGTCACGAACAGGTCGTCGCCGACCAGCTGCACCTTGTGCCCAAGCAGCTCGGTCAGCGCCTTCCAGCCCTCCCAGTCGTCCTCGGCCATGCCGTCCTCGATCGAGAAGATCGGATAGTCGGCGGCGAGCTTTGCCAGGAACTCGGCATTCTCGGTCGAGCTGAGCGTCTTGCCCTCGCCCACCATCTTGTAGGCGCCGTCCTTGAAATATTCGGTGGCGGCGCAGTCGAGCGCGAGCATCACGTCGTCGCCGGGCTTGTAGCCGGCGGCCTCGATGCTGGTCATGATGAAGTCGAGCGCCTCGGTGGTCGACGCGATGTTCGGCGCGAAGCCGCCCTCGTCGCCCACGCCGGTCGCCAGGCCCTTCTCGTGCAGCTTCTTCTTCAGCGTATGGAAGATTTCCGACCCGCAGCGCACCGCCTCGACGATGTTCTCGGCGCCGACCGGCACGATCATGAATTCCTGGAAGTCGATCGGGTTGTCGGCATGCTCGCCACCGTTGATGATGTTCATCATCGGCACCGGCAGGACATGCGCGTTGACGCCGCCGACATAGCGATAGAGCGGCAGCCCGCGCGCGTCTGCGGCGGCCTTGGCGGCGGCGAGGCTGACGCCGAGAATGGCATTGGCGCCCAGGCGGCCCTTGTTGGCGGTGCCGTCCAGCTCGATCATGGTGCGGTCGAGATCGGCCTGGTCTTCGGCGTCGAGGCCGAGGACTGCCTCGGCAATCTCACCGTTCACCGCATCGACCGCGCCTTCGACGCCCTTGCCGAGCCAGCGGGACTTGTCGCCGTCGCGCTTTTCCACGGCCTCATGGGCACCGGTGGAGGCGCCCGAGGGCACGGCGGCGCGGCCGAAGCTGCCATCGTCCAGCAGGACATCCACTTCCACCGTGGGGTTGCCACGGCTGTCGAGAATCTGGCGGGCGTGGACGTCGATGATTGCGGTCACGTCATGGTCTCCGTAACATGTCAGGAATGAGGCGCGCGGTGCCTCTAGCGGTTCATGAGGGAACTCGCAAACGGGGCCGTTGTTGTTTCGACGAGGCATGGAGGGTTTTTGATCATGGCAGACGAAACGACCAGCATTGCGGGCGATCCGCTCGCAGGGAACATGGGTGCGACCGGCGCGGCCGGCGGCGGCACCGAGGACACGGGTGCCAAGCGCACCGCGTCGGACACGATCCGGGAGGAGGCATCCAAATATGCCGACCAGGCCAAGGAGCACATCCTCGGCTTCGCCGGCACCGGCAAGGACCGTGCGACCAGCGCGCTCGACGAGGTTGCCGAGATGATGCGCACGGCCGCCGGCGATGTCGATGCCAAGCTCGGCGAGCAATATGGCCAATATGCCCGCACCGCGGCGGACGGCATTGCCGGCTTTGCGGACTCGCTGCGCGGCAAGGACGTGAACGCGCTGCTCGACGAGGCGACCGAGTTCGTCAAGAAGAGCCCGGCGATCGCCGTGGGCACCGCTGCCGCACTCGGCTTCGTGCTGGCGCGCGTCATCAAGGCCGGCATCGACGCCTCGGGCACGACCGGGTCGACGACCGATGCGGCCACGCCCACCGGCAACACGCCGTCGACCGAGGACCTGAAGGTCGAGCCCGTCGGCTTCGGCACCGGTCCGTCGGCATCGCCCGGCACGACCCAGAGCTAAGGGCGGACCATAGAGGGCATGGACGCCCCCCAACTGGAAGAAGCCGGCATCGGTGCGCTGATCGGCCAGCTCACCGAGGACGCCAAGGATTATGCCCGCGCCGAGGTCGAATACGTCAAGGCGGTCGCGCAGGCCAAGGTCACCGAGGTCAAGGGCGCGGCGATCGCGGCCGTGCTCGCGCTGGCCTTGGCGCTGGCAGCGGCGATCGGGCTGATCGTCGGTGCCATCCTGACGCTGTCGACGCTCGTCGGCCCGGGCTGGGCGACGCTGATCGTGGTGGGTGTGAGCCTGCTGATCGCGGCGCTGCTCGGCTGGGCAGCGGCTCGGGGGTTCCGCAAGGCAATGGGAGCGAAGGCATGACCGTCCCCCGCGATCCCGACGCCGCCCGCGCCCGCGCGCGCGCCGCGCGCGACAAGCTGATGACGACGCTGGGAACGGTCCAGGATCGGCTGAAGCCGCGCAACATCGCGCAGGAAGCCATGGAGAACGCCAGGCAGAGCGTCACGTCCATCGCCCGCGAGGGCACCGAAGCCGTCCGCACCCGCCCGTGGCTCGCCGCCGCGGTCACGAGCGGGATCGGGCTGGTGCTCGCGCGCGGGTGGATCGTCGACATCTTCCGCAAGGGCAAACACGAAACCGACGGGCCCGAAAAGGGTTCGCTTCCCCAAGACCGCACAGAAGGATGACGCCATGAGCACCGAAACCGAAACCGGATCGCGCCTCACCGAAAACCCCGCGCTGCTGCTTGCCGGCGGCGTCGCGGTGGGCGTGGTGATCGGCATGCTGCTGCCCCGCTTCGATCGCGAGAAGGCGGCACTGGAGCCGCTCGGCCGCAAGCTGGCCGACGGCGCTGCCGCCGCGGTCCAGGCCGCCAAGGACAGCGGCCGCGAGCAGATCGAATCGCTGATCCCGAACGGCGACGCCACGAAGGAACGCGTCTCGGCGCTGTTCGGCACGGTGATCGACGCCGCCAAGGACGCGACCGCCAAGCGGTAAGCCGCCTATAAGGGGTTGAGTGCGATGCTGCAGTGCCGGTAAGGGCTGCAGCATCCCCCACCCCCAGGAGGCGCAATGAGCAAGCTTCATCTGGTCTTCGGCGGCCGCGTTGCCGATCCGACGACCCTTGATTTCGTCGATCCGTCCAAGCTCGACGTGGTCGGCATCTTCCCCGATTATGCCAGCGCCGAAAAGGCATGGCGCGCCGCCGCACAGCGCACCGTGGACGACGCGGAAATGCGCTATGTGGTGGTGCACCTCCACCGCATGCTCGATCCGGACGTCGAGGCGAAGACCGCCTGATCTGCGCGGATCGCGGCCCTGTTGAGGGACTGCGATCGCGTGAATTAGCCCTTCGTCCTCCCCGCGAAGGCCGGGATCCATTGGCGCCGGTGTCTCGGCTCTTGCTGCAACGCACAGGCGAATGGATCCCCGCCTTCGCGGGGGACGGTCGTTGGGCAGATGTGTACGTCTATCCCTTACGGCAGCGGCGCGAGGTCCGGCTCCACGAAGCTGCGGCGCGCCGTCACCGAAAACAGCCGCTCCCGGCTGTAAAAGCGTAGCGGCCAGTCGCGTCCGCCCATCGGCGATGCCAGCAGACCATTTACCCGCGCCAGCAGATCGGCTTCAGGCACCCCGGCAAGATACAGCCGCACGCCCGCGACATAGGCGCGCGTGATGGTCTCGTGATAGCCGCCACGGTCGTCGTTCACGCCGCCGACGCTCTCGTTGTACCGACGGATGATCCCGCCGATTTCGGCATCGACATCCACGTCGAGCCGTTCGCTCAGCAGATAGCAGCAGGCCGCGAGGTGCGCTTCGTGCGTCCAGTCCTCGCGCGGCAGGGTGCAGGCAAGCAGCCCTTCCCCCACCCGCACGATCGCCGCGGCGCTGGCTATGCGCCGCGGCGGAAGGTCGCCCCCCTCGCTCAGGCGAGCGCCCGCACCTTGGGTGCGGCGGCGCGCACGCCGTCCTCGACATGGTCCTCGAACTGCGCGAAATTCTCGACGAACTGGTCGACGAGCTTTTCCGCCGTCGCATCATAGTCGGCCTTGTCCGGCCAGGTCTCGCGCGGGTCGAGAATGGCCGGGTCGACCCCCGGCACCGCCACCGGCACTTCGAAGCCGAAATAGGGATCGCGGCGGAATTCGGCGGTGTTCAGGCTGCCGTCCAGCGCCGCGTTGAGCAGCGCGCGCGTCGCCTTGATCGGCATGCGGTGGCCGATGCCGTACTTGCCGCCGGTCCAGCCGGTATTGACCAGCCAGCAGGCGACATTCCCCTCCGCGATCCGCTTCTTGAGCAGATTCCCATAGACCGAGGGGTGCCGCGGCATGAACGGCGCGCCGAAGCAGGTGGAGAAGGTCGCCTCGGGCTCGGTCACCCCGATCTCGGTGCCCGCCACCCGCGCGGTATAGCCCGACAGGAAATGGTACATCGCCTGTTCGGGCGTCAGCCGCGCGATCGGCGGCAGGACGCCATATGCGTCGGCGGTGAGGAAGATCATGTTCTTCGGCACCGGCCCGAGATTGTCGGCAGAGGCGTTGGGGATGAAATCGATCGGGTACGACCCGCGGCTGTTCTCGGCGAGGGTCGCATCGTCGAGATCCAGCGTGCGGGTCTCGGGATCCATCACCACATTCTCCAGCACCGTACCGAAGCGCTTGGTGGTGGCGAAGATCTCCGGCTCCGCCTCGGGCGAGAGGCGGATCATCTTGGCGTAGCAGCCGCCCTCGAAGTTGAAGACCGCGGTATCCGACCAGCCATGCTCGTCGTCGCCGATCAGCGTGCGGGCGGCATCGGCGGACAGCGTCGTCTTCCCGGTGCCGGAAAGACCGAAGAAGATCGCCGTGTCCCCGTCAGGCCCGATATTGGCCGAGCAGTGCATCGGCATAATGCCCTGTTCGGGCAGCAGATAGTTGAGCAGGCCGAACACGCTCTTCTTCATCTCGCCGGCATAGGCGGTGCCGCCGATCAGGATCAGTTTCTCGCTGAAATTGACCGCGATCACCGTCTCGCCGCGGGTGCCGTGGCGCGCGGGATCGGCGCGGAAGCTCGGCAGGTCGATGATCGTGTACTCGGGCACGAAGTCCGCCAGCGCCTCCGCCTCGGGCCGCACCAGCAGCGTGCGGATGAACAGATTGTGCCAGGCGAGTTCGTTAATCACCCGCACCTGCACGCGGTGTTCCGGCTGCGAGCCGCCATAGAGATCCTGGACGAACAGCTCGTCCCGCTTGCCCAGCTCGGCAAGGAAGTCCGCCTTGAGTGCGGCGAAATGCTCCGGCGTCATCGCCTGGTTGGTCTTGCCCCACCAGACGCTGGTCTCGGTCTCGGCATCGCGAACGATGAACTTGTCCTTCGCAGAGCGACCGGTATGCTTGCCGGTAGCAACGACCAGCGGACCCTCGGCTGCCAGCGTACCCTCGCCGCGACGGATCGCGTGCTCGACCAGCGGTGCGGTAATCAGGTTCCAGTGCAGGGTCGCCGGCGTGACGATTCCCTGCTCGCCAAGACCATGGCGCGATTGACGCTCTTCCACCCAAGCCTCCTATTTATAGTATCACGCCATTTATCCGACAAACCAAAGCATTTGCTGGCGGCGCAACTTTATTGCGACTCGTGCAGTGACATGCCGATGCGAAATCGGTCAATCCGGGTAAGCGTTGTCGGTCGGTTGAGGCGGAAGAAACTTTGGTCTAACGGGTGTCGATGCTGATTTTGCGCCAGCCCCGGACTGCCGGATGACCGCCACGATCGCGCTGGTCGATGACGACCGCAACATCCTCACCTCGGTATCGATCGCGCTTCAGACCGAGGGCTTTCTCACCCGCGTCTATTCGGACGGCGAAAGCGCGCTCAAGGCGCTGATCGAGAACCCGCCCGAACTCGCGGTGCTCGACATCAAGATGCCCAAGATGGACGGGCTGGAGCTGCTCCGCCGCCTGCGCGAGAAGAGCCAGATCCCGGTCATCTTCCTCACCAGCAAGGATGACGAGCTGGACGAGGCGCTGGGTCTTGCGATGGGCGCGGACGACTATATCGCCAAGCCCTTCTCGCAGCGCCTGCTGATCGCCCGCATCCGCGCGATCCTGCGCCGTACCGAGCCGGCCCAGCCGGTGGCGGAAGGCGCCGCGCCTGCCGAGCCCGCCGAGGCACTGGAGCGCGGCCGGCTGAGCATGGACCCGGCGCGCCACAAGGTCACCTGGGGCGGCGTCAACGTGACGCTGACCGTCACCGAATTCCTGATCCTGGAAACGCTCGCCCAGCGGCCGGGCATCGTCAAGACGCGCAACCAGCTGATGGATGCGGCGTATCAGGACGACATCTATGTCGACGACCGCACGATCGACAGCCACATCAAGCGCGTCCGCCGCAAGTTCCGGCAGGTAGATCCGGCGTTCGACGCGATCGAGACGCTCTATGGCGCGGGCTATCGCTTCTCGGATGAATGACGAGCGCGACCTGGCGCTGCGATGGTCGGGCCGGGTCAGCCTCACGCCGCGGATCCTCGCGGTCAATATCTTCGCACTGGCGCTGCTGTGCGGCGGCTTCTTCTATCTCGACAGCTATCGCAGCCGGATCGTCGACAGCCGCGTCGAACAGACCAGCCGCGAGGTCCGGCTGATCGCGCAGGCCCTGGCCTCCGCCACCGACAAGCGCCGCGACCTGCTGGTGCTGAGCCTCGCGCGCGACATGGGCACGCGCATCCGCCTCTACGATCCGCAGGGCAAGCTGCTCAGCGACAGCCGCGAGCTCGGCCTGCGCAACCTGGTGCTACGCGATCCGGACAAGGATCCGGTGGGCCAGACGATCGCGCGATTCCTCGACGCGGTGATCGACAAGGTCGCAGGCGCCGACCGCGCGCCGCTGTACCGCGAGCGGCCGCGCGATGCCGGGATGGACTGGCCGGACGTCAGGACCGCGCTGGAGACTCACGCCGCGGCCGCCTCGGTGTGGCGCGCGCCGGACCGGACCCCGGTCATCACCGCCGCCGCGCCGATTACCGGGCTCGGCGTGGTGATGACCGCCTTCAATGCCCGCGACATCACCCAGACGGTGCGGATCGAGCGCTATCGGCTCGGCGTGGTGCTGGCGATCGTCTCGCTGGTCTCGGTACTGCTCTCGCTGTTCCTCGCCCGCACGATCGTGCGGCCCTTGCGGCGGCTGGCGCTGGCCGCGATCCGCGTCCGCCTCGGCCGCGCGCGCGAGGTGGTGGTCCCCCGCCTGCCCGAGCGGCGTGACGAGATCGGCATGCTCGCCCGCGCGCTCTCGGACATGAGCGGCGCCCTGCGCGCCCGCATCGATGCGACCGAGACCTTCGCCGCCGACGTGACGCACGAGCTGAAGAACCCGCTCGCCTCGCTCCGCTCCGCGGTCGAGGGGCTGTCCAACGTCAAGGATCCCGCCCTGCGCGACCAGCTGCTCGACATCGTCCGCGACGACGTCCACCGGCTCGACCGGCTGATCACCGACATTTCCGAGGCCTCGCGGATCGACGCGCAGCTCAGCCGCACCACGTTCGAGCCGTTCGACCTGGGCACGCTGATCGCCGCGCTGATCGGCCAGCGCGAGACCCGCGGCGTGCCGGAAGACATCCGCCTCCGCTTCGATCGCCCGCGCGGCCAGTCGATGGAGGTCATGGGCGACCCGACCCGGCTCGAGCGGGTGTTCGAGAACCTGATCGAAAACGCCCTGTCCTTCTCGCCCCCCGGCGGCCTGATCGCCATTTCCGCGCAGGAAGAGGACGACGCGCTCGCTGTCTGGGTCGAGGACGAAGGCCCCGGCGTGCCCGAGGAAGCCCGCGAGGCGATCTTCCGCCGTTTTCATTCGGTCCGCCCCTCCAGCGAAGCGTTCGGCCAGCATTCGGGGCTCGGGCTTGCCATTGCCCGCACCATCGTCGAAGGCCATCAGGGAAGCATCACGGTGGAATCGCGGGAGGATCGATCGCAGGGCGCACGCTTCGTGGTGCGGCTGCCGCTGGCGGCCCGCGCATGAGCATGCCTCTCGATCCGACCGCGCGAAGCGAGAACAACATGCAACGGCGTCGCCCCAAACATATCCTGCTCGTCACCGGCATGTCGGGTGCCGGAAAGTCGACCGTGCTGCGCACGCTCGAGGATCTCGGCTGGGAGGTGGTCGACAACCTGCCCCTCCTCCTCCTCAACCGCCTGCTCGATACCGCGCCGGGCGCCGATGGCGGCGACGATGAACGCCCGCTCGCGCTCGGCCTCGGCACCCAGACGCGCGGCTTCGATGCCGAGAGCATCGTCCAGCGCATCAAGAAGCTGCGCGAGGAGCAGGATCTCGACGTCGGTACGCTGTTCCTCGAATGCACCGGCGCCGAGCTGCTCCGCCGCTTCTCCGAAACCCGCCGCCGCCACCCGCTCGCGCAGGACCGCCCCGCCGAGGACGGCATCGCCCGCGAACGCGAGCTGCTCGGCCCCTTGCGCCGCTGGTCAAACCGGCTGATCGACACCACCGACATGAAGGCCAACCAGCTTTCGCAGACGATCCGCGGGATCTTCTCGGCGGACGGCGGCAAGACCACCTTCAGCGTCACTTCGTTCGGCTTCTCGCGCGGGCTGCCGCGCGACGCCGACCTCGTCCTCGACATGCGCTTCCTGCGCAATCCGCACTGGGATGCCCAGCTCCGTCCCGGCACGGGACTGGATTCCGATGTCTCCGCCTATATCGCCGCGGACCCGGCCTATGACGCCGCGATGGCGCAGATCGAGTCGCTGCTGCTCCTCCTCCTCCCGCGCTACCAGGCGGAGGGGAAAGCCTATGTGACGATCGCCTTCGGCTGCACCGGCGGGCGGCACCGCTCGGTCCATGTCGCCGAACGGATGGCCGCCCGGTTGCGCGACGAAGGATTTTCGCCCACGGTGACGCACAGAGATTTGCAGACCGCGCCACAGGACTCCCTGGAGGGGGCGCCGGTGTCCATGGCTAGGGGCGGAGAATAGAATGATCGGGTTGGTGCTCGTGACGCACGGACGACTCGCCGAGGAGTTCGTCGTCGCGATGGAACACGTAGTTGGGAAGCAGGAGCAGGTCGCCGCGATCTGCATCGGCCCCGAGGATGACATGGAGGGCCGCCGCGCCGACATCGCCAGCGCCATCGGCGCGGTCGATTCGGGCGAAGGCGTGATCGTGCTGAGCGACCTGTTCGGCGGCACCCCCTCCAATCTCGCCATCTCGCTGATGAAGGCGGGCAAGGTCGAGGTGATCGCCGGCATCAGCCTGCCGATGCTGATCCGCCTGGGCAGCGCCCGCAAGACCATGTCCGTCACCGACGCGGTGCTCGCCGCGCGCGACGCCGGCCGCAAGTACGTGACCGTCGCGTCGGAAATGCTGGGGCCGCCGCAATGAGCCGGGTGTCGCGCGAGGTGCTGATCGAGAACCGCCGCGGCCTCCACGCCCGCGCCAGCATGGCCTTCGTCACCCTCGCCAGCACCCAACCCTGCGAGCTCACCGTCGAGAAGGACGGCAACAGCGCCGCCGGCACCTCGATCCTCGACCTGATGATGCTCGGCGCCGCCAAGGGCGACACGATCACCATCTCCGCCGAAGGCGACGGCGCGGAAGGCGCGGTGCAGGCGCTGGTCGAACTTGTCGAAGCGCGGTTCAACGAGGAATAAGCACCGCAAGTTCGGGAATATCTACAAGACCAAGAACCACCGTCATCCCCGCGAAGGCGGGGATCCATTGGCGCTGATGCCGCGCTTCTTTCCCCCAGCGTACAGGCGAATGGATCCCCGCCTTCGCGGGGATGACGGCGTATTTGCTTCCATGACGACTAGCCGCTCCCCAGCGCGCCGCACCCCCAACTAGCCCCCGCCCCCATCCCGCCCTATAGCGCGCGGATGCCACGCGAAATCACCGCCTATTCCAACCCCCTCATCAAGCGCATGCGGAATCTCCGCGACAAGCGCCACCGCCGCGAAGAGGGGCTGTTCCTCGCCGAGGGCCTGCGCATCCTGACGGAAGCCCGCGAGGCCGGCCGGATCCCCGACTATCTGTTCTACACCGCCGAGACCGCCCGCCACCCGCTGGTCGTGGCGCTGGTCACCGCCACCGAGGCCCAGGGCGGCGAGGCGATCGAGACCAATGCCGACATCCTCTCGAAGCTCTCGGGCAAGGACAATCCGGGCGCGGTCGTCGGCGTCTACCCCGAGTTCGCGCTGGACCTCGCCGAGATCGACCGCAGCACCGCGCCGATCTGGCTGGTCGCCGAGCGCCTGCGCGATCCCGGCAATCTCGGCACCATCCTGCGCACCGGCGACGCGGTGGGTGCCGGCGGGCTGATCCTGCTCGACGACTGCGTCGATCCCTTCTCGGTCGAGGCGGTGCGCGCGAGCATGGGCGCCTTGTTCACCGTGCCCGTCGCCCGCGCCCGCTGGGAGGAATTCGAGCCCTGGCTGCGCGCCGGCCCCGGCCAGCTCGTCGGCCTCAGCCTCGATACCGATCACGACTATCAGGCCCCGCGCTACGCCGCGCCGACCTTCCTGCTCACCGGCAACGAGGCGCAGGGCATGCCGCCGCATATGGAAGCCGCCTGCGATCTTCTGGTA
This sequence comes from Sphingomonas sp. R1, assembly GCF_025960285.1. Taxonomy (GTDB): domain Bacteria; phylum Pseudomonadota; class Alphaproteobacteria; order Sphingomonadales; family Sphingomonadaceae; genus Sphingomonas. Next base: position 858,347 of record NZ_CP110111.1, read on the forward strand.
AAGATCCCCATGCTCGGCAAGGCGGACAGCCTCAATGCGGCAGTGGCAACGGCGGTGATGGCCTATGAAGTACGCAACCAGTTTCGTCGCGGCTGAGACGCCCCCGGCCCCGCGCCAAGCCGCGCGCGCGGTACGGCGGTGGGCGCTGGCGGGCACGCTGGCCTGGACGCTGGGCGCCGCCCTCCCCGCGTCCGCGCAGACCGCCGAGCCCGCCCCGCCCCGCGACCAGCGCCGCACCGAGACCCCGCGCCTCGACGCCGAGGAACAGCTCCTCCTGGGCGACTGGCGCATCACCGGCGTCGAGGGCCACCCGGTGGTCCCCGGCAGCCGCGCCCGGCTGAAGCTGGAGGGCCTGCGGATCAGCGGCTATACCGGCTGCAACGCGCTGGGCGGCAACTACCGGGTGGAACGCGGCTACCTCACCACCGGCGGCGTGATCACCACCCGCCGTGCCTGCTCGGCGGCGCTGATGCGGCAGGAAAAGATACTGCTCGGCCTGCTCGACCAGCGCCTGGCGGTCCGCCAGAGCCATCGCGGGCGACTGCTGCTGACGGGGCGCGATGGGAAGACGCTGGTGCTGGTGCGGACGGCTGGGTGAACACTCCACAAACGGATATCGACACCAGCTTCCATCTGGTAAACACTGCTGACACTGATAGACTACCTGAATGGATCAGGATCAGCAAAACGCCATTCTAGATGCCACGTTCTTCCAATGGGGTCGGGAGCGCGAGGCAGACATCACAAATGGCGTGAAGTTTGCTCATTATACTAGCGCTCAAGTTGCCATGGACATCTTTCGCGCGAGAGATGAGAATCGCTGCTTATGGTTGCGCAACGCAATGTTAATGAACGATTTTAGTGAGATTGAATACGGCCAACAACTTCTAAGGCTATCCTTGAACAACCAAGATATAGTTGAAAGATTAAAGGCAGCCTGCAACGCAATAAATACAGACGTGATCAACGCATTCACAATGCTTGATCAAGAAGTATATGCAATAAAGCGCGGCACATATCTTCTAAGCTTGGCCCTTCACAAGGGATTGGAGCTCGTTAGAGGCCGACTTAGCATGTGGCGCGCGTACGGAGGGGACGCGAACGTGTGCCTCTTACTGAACCCGGAGGCGTTTGTTACCGAGCAAACCGCTTACGACGCGGCGCTCGCCCCAGTAGACTACGGCGGACCGGAAAAGTTCCTGCACGGGTTGATCCAAATCATCGAAAACATGGAGCGGAATTGCGCTGAACTCCGGGAAATCAACCCTGACCTTGTTAAGGCAAACTTGAAGTACGCCATCGATGTGATGGTACTTTCCACAAAGCATCCGGGCTTTCAAGAAGAGAGCGAATGGAGAGTAATCCACAGGGAAAAAGTACCAGCGCAGCCGAATAGCCCACCAAGCAAAATAGTATGCTTAAATGGCATAGTTCAGAAGGTATTCTATATACCTATGAAGAATATGCCAGAGCACAACCTTCAAAATGCTGACCTCAACAGCCTTCTTTATAAGGTGCTAATTGGGCCAACCCCCAATCCAGATCTGGTTTGGGAGGGCTTCGTCCGCATACTTGACGAATGCGGTGTAGAAAATCCGGCCGATAAAGTCTTGGCCTCGGGAATTCCTTTACGTCGGTAGACCCTATAGAAATCTCACTCCGCCGCAGCCGCTTCCTCCACCTCACCCCCGTCCGGCGCCGGCAGTTCCGCCGTCGGCGCCCGCGCGATCACGTCGACCGTGTCGATCGCGTCCATCGTGCTATTCCCGATATCCACGTTGAGCGCCTGGAAGCGCCGCGCGGAGACCATCACCCGGCCTTCGAAGCTCGCGACGAACTTGTTGTAATTCTCCACCGCGCTGTTCAGCCCGCCGCCGACTCGCTTGAGGTGGCTCGCCGCCGTCGCCAGCCGCTCGTACAATTCCTTGCCCAGCTTGCCGACTTCGCGGGCATCCTCGGTCAGCTTCTGCTGGCGCCACATGGCCGCGACGGTGCGCGCGAGCGGCAGGAAGGCCGAGGGGCCGGCGATGATCACCCGGTTGCGCGCCGCGCGCTCCCACAGCTCCATGTCCACTTCCAGCGCGCTCGACAGGAAATTGTCGCCGGGGATGTACATGATCACGAAATCGGGCGCCTTTTCGAACTGCGCCCAATAGGCCTTGCGCGACAGCGCGTCGGCATGGGTGCTCATCGCCTTGGCATGGGCCTTGAGCGCCGCGGTGCGCTCCTCGGCGCTGGTCGCCTCGGCCGCCTGGAGATAGCCGTCGAGCACGCACTTCACGTCGACGATCAGCTGCTGGTCGCCCGGCAGGCGGATGATGAAGTCCGGCCGCAGCATGCCGTCCTCGGTGGTGACCGAGACTTCGGCGGCGAAATCGACATGGCCGGACAGCCCGGCGATCTCGATCAGGTTGCGAAACTGCTGCTCGCCCCAGCGGCCGCGCGTCTTGGGGGCAGCGCGCAGGGCATTGACCAGCTTGGAAGTTTCCGCGCGGGTCTCGCCCAGGCTGGCATGCACCGCGCTGATCGCCTCGCGCAGTTGGCCGTAACTATCACTACGGTCCTTCTCGACGCGCTGCAGCCCTTCCTCATAGCGCTTGAGCGTGGTGTCGATCGGCTGGAGCAGGGTGCGCAGCCGCTCCTCGTTCTTCTCGCCCGCCTGGTGGAAGCGCGCCTCGGCACGTTCGAGAAAGGCGCGCTGCGTCTCGCCGAGCATGGTCGCGGCGAGTTCGCGGAACTGGCCGGCCATCACCTCACGGGCGCCCACGAATTCGGCGAGCCGCTCTTCGAAGGAACTTGCCTTGGCCTTGAGCTCGGCCAGCTCGATGCGGGCGGCGTCGCGCTCGTTGCGGAGCATCGCGGCTTCCTCGCGCAGCCGGGGGAGCTGGGCGACGCGTTCCTCGGCCATGGCGAGATCAGTGATCGCCGCCTTGAAATCGGCCTCGCGCCGGGCGCTCTCCGCCCGCGCCTCGCTCGTGCCGCGCGCGCCGATCAGCCAGCCGACCACCACGCCCGCAACAAGGGCAACCATCACGAAGGCGACGACGAACGGATCCAACACCAAATCTCCCGGGAACAGGACGCGAACTTACGCTCTGCGGCACGGGCCCGCAAGGGTGGGCGCGGTCGGTTGGACGTGGGTTGAAGAGGGTTCGGTGGATAAGTCGCTGGCGCCCTCGCCCCCTAATTGTCATCCCGGCGAAAGCCGGGATCCATTCGCCACTACGTCAGGACTAGAGCCGTGACGGCAACCCCAATGGATTCCGGCTTTCGCCGGAATGACAGGAAATATGGGGCGGCCGCCCTCAGGCCGCCTTGCGCGCCTTGTTGAGCTTCTTCAGCAGCATGTCGCGCTTGAGCCGCGAGAGATGGTCGAGGAACACGATCCCCTCCAGATGGTCCATCTCGTGCTGGATGCAGGTCGCGAGCAGGCCCTCAAACAGCTCGTCATGCTTCTCGCCCTTCTCGTCGAGCCAGGTCACCCGGCAGCGCGCGGGGCGCTCGACATCGGCGAACTGGTCGGGGACCGACAGGCAGCCTTCGGTATAGACCGAATATTCTTCGGCCGGCTCGTGGATCTCGGGGTTGATGAAGACGCGCGGGTGCCGGATCGGCTTACCCTCCTCGTCCTCTTCCTCCTGCAGGTCCATCACGATCAGCCGTTTGGGCACGCCCACCTGGATCGCGGCGAGGCCGATGCCGGGCGCATCGTACATCGTGTCGAACATGTCGCCGATCAGCGTGCGAACGTCGTCGTCGACCGCCTCGACAGGGGTGGAGACGAGACGCAGACGCGGATCGGGTACTTCGACGATGGGGAGGATGGCCATCGCCCAAATTTAGGAGAGGCGCCCGCCAGCGTCAAGCAACCGGGCGGCGCGCGCGGAGGGCCTGGGCCAGCGTGCCCTCGTCGAGATAGTCCAATTCGCCCCCCACCGGCAGGCCGTGCGCGAGCTGGGTGACGCGGACGGGAAAGGCCTCCAGCCGTTCGGAAACATAATGCGCGGTGGTCTGGCCCTCGAGCGTCGCGTTCATCGCGAGGACGACCTCGTCGATGCCCCCCGCCCCCACGCGCCGGACCAGCGCGTCGATCCGCAGATCCTCGGGACGCACCCCGTCGAGCGCGGAAAGCTTGCCGCCCAGCACGTGGAAGCGGCCGGGGAACAGCCGCGCGCGATCGAGCGCCCAGAGGTCGGCGACTTCCTCGACCACGCACAGCGAACGGTCGTCGCGGCGCGGATCGGCGCAGATCGCGCAGGGGTCGTGCGTGTCGACATTGCCGCAGATGTGGCACGTCGTGAGCTTCTGGCTGACGGCACTGAGCGCCGCGAGCAGCGGGTCGAGCGTCGTCTCGCGCTTTTTCAGCAGGTGCAGCACCGCCCGCCGCGCTGATCGCGGCCCGAAACCGGGCAGCCGCGACAGGGCCTGGGTCAGCGCTTCGATTTCGGGAGAGGCCATAGGACATGACATAGGGGCTTGCATGCGCGCCTGCCAAGCGGTTGAGGGGACAGATGCGCATCCTCTTCATGGGAACCCCCGATTTCGCCGTGCCGGTGCTCGACGCCCTGGTCGAAGCCGGGCACGACATCGCCGCCGCGTATAGCCAGCCGCCCCGCCCCGGCGGCCGGCGCGGCAAGGCGCTGACCCCCTCCCCGGTCCACGCCCGCGCCGAGGCGCTGGGGATCGCGGTGCGAACGCCGCTCAGCCTCAAGGGCGCGGAGGAACAGGAAGCGCTGGCGGCACTCAAGGCCGATGTCGCGGTGGTCGCCGCCTATGGCCTGATCCTGCCCAGGGCGGTGCTGGCGGCGCCGCGGCTGGGTTGCCTCAACGTCCATGGCTCGCTGCTCCCGCGCTGGCGCGGCGCGGCGCCGATCGAGCGGGCGATCCTCGCCGGCGATGCGGAGACCGGCGTCGGCATCATGCAGATGGAGGCGGGTCTGGATACCGGCCCGGTGCGGCTGGAGGGGCGGACGCCGATCGCCCGCAAGACCGCCGGCGAGCTGCGCGCGGAGCTCAGCGCGCTGGGCGCGCGGCTGATGGTGGAGGTGCTGGGCGATCTCGATGCCCATCCTGCCGTCCCGCAGCCCGAGGACGGCATCACCTACGCGTCCAAGATCGACAAGGCCGAGGCACGGCTGGACTTCACGCGGCCCGCGGTGGAGGTCGAGCGCGCTGTCCGCGCGTTCAACCCGGCACCGGGGGCGTTTTTCGAACTGAACGGCGAGCGCTTCCGCATCCATGCGGCCGATGTGGTCGACCGGAGCGGCCCGGCAGGCACGGTCGGCGACGACCTGCTGATCCATTGCGGCGAAGGCGCGATCCGCCCGACCTCGATCCAACGCGCCGGCCGCGGCGTGATGACCGTCGCCGAGCTGCTGCGCGGCTTGCCCATCCCGGCGGGGACCCAGCTTTGACGCGCTTCGCCCTGACGGTGGAGTTTGACGGCCGCCCCTTCATGGGATGGCAGCGGCAGGACCACGGCCCCAGCGTCCAGCAGGCGATCGAGGATGCGGCCTATGCAGTGACCGGCGAGGACGTGGTCGTCCACGCCGCCGGCCGTACCGATGCGGGCGTGCACGGGCTCGGCATGCGCGCGCATCTCGACATCGCCAAGCCGATCACCCCGTTCCGGCTGATGGAAGCCCTCAACGCCCGGATCCGGCCCAACCCCGTTGCGATCCTCGCCTGTGAGGAAGTTTCCGACGATTGGCACGCGCGTTTCTCATGCCTTAGCCGTCATTATGAATATCGGATCGTAACCCGCCGCGCGCCGCTCACCTGGGAGAAGGGCCTTGCCTGGCGCCTCTCCGGCCCGCTCGACGTGCCCGCGATGCAGGCCGCGGCGGACCATCTGGTGGGGCGCCACGACTTCACCACCTTCCGATCGGCACACTGCCAGGCGGAAAGCCCGGTCCGCACGCTTGATCGGCTCGACGTGGTCCAGGCTGGCGAGCGCATCAGCGTGTTCGCCTCGGCGCGGTCCTTCCTGCACCACCAGGTACGCTCGATGGTCGGCTGCCTGTCGCTGGTCGGCCAGGGCAAATGGGCGCCAGAGGATGTGCGCGAGGCGCTGGACGCGCGGGACAGAACGACGCTCGGGCTCAACGCGCCTCCGGACGGCCTGTTTTTCCTGCGCGCCGAATACCCTAGCGCGTGAACTTCGCCGCCAGCTCGACATGCGTCGACCAGCGGAACTGCCCGACCGGCTGCACCCAATCGAGTCGGTAGCCGCCTTTGCAAAGAATCTCTGCATCTCGTGCGAAGGTGCTGGGATTGCAGGAAACATATGCGATGATCGGCGTCTTGGAGCCGGCCAGCTCCCCCACCTGCTCGCGTGCGCCGGCCCGCGGCGGATCCAGCACCACGGCATCGAACCGGTCGAGCTCGGCGGTCGTCACGGGGCGTCGGAACAGGTCGCGGTGATCGCCGAACACCTGTCGCCCCGTCGCGCCCGCTGCCGCCTTGAGCGACAGGATCGCATCGCGCGCCGCCTCGCCGGCATAGACGCGCGCCTTGTCCAGCGCGAAGGTGAAGGTGCCCAGCCCGGCGAACAGGTCCGCGACGGTGCGGGCGTCCCCGACGCTCTCGCGCACGGCCGCGACCAGCGCGGCTTCGCCCTCGGGGGTCGCCTGGAGGAAGCTGCCGCTCGGCAACGGCACGGCGACCCCGCCGAGCGTGATCGTCACCGGCACCGGTTCCCAGCGGGCGGTGGGCCCAAAGCCTTCATCGATCGCGAAGCGGGCGAGCCTTTCGGCCTCCGCGAAGGTCGTGATCGCCTCCGCGGCAGCCAGTCCCTCGGCGTCGATGCCCTCGACCAGCACGTCGCGGCCCTGATCGCTCAGCGCCAGGTGCACGTTCACCCGCCGCGCGTCGGGCAGCAGCGTCGCGAAGAGCCGCCGCAAGGGCACGAGCAGCGCGAACAGCTCGGGCGCCAGCACGTGGCATTCGGCGAGATCGATCAGCTTGTGGCTGCCCGCCTCCGTAAATCCGATCCGCACCTGCTTGCCGCGCCGCTCGGCGTGGAGCGTCGCCCGGCGGCGGGTGCGCGGCGGCGAGAGCAGCGGTGTGCGGATCTCTGCCTCCAGCCCCTGCGCGGCCAGCGCGGTGCCGACACGCTCGGCGAGGAAGCGGCTCCACGCGGTATCGTCGAGATGCTGGAGCTGGCAGCCGCCGCAGCTCGGGAAATGGCGACAAGGCGGCGTCTGGTGATGCGGACCGAAGCGGATCGCGCCGTCCGCGTCCACCCAGTCGCCCGGTGCGGTGAGCGGGAAATGGCGGCCGTCACTCGTCACGCCATCGCCCCGCGCGGCGACCCGCACCACTTCCACTTCGCTCACAGACATTCCGAACACGCTTCCGCCAGTTGAGCGACGAGCTGATCGGCGAAAAAGGCCGGCCCTGCAAGCTGCGCCGCGCGCCCGTGCAACCATACTGCCGCGGCTGCCGGATCGACCCCGCTACCGCCCTGCCCGATCTGCGCGCCGAGCACGCCGGCGAGCACGTCGCCAGTCCCCGCCGTCGACAACCACGGAGACGCTCCCGCCAATACCCGCACGCTGCCGTCAGGGCCCGCGATCACCGTGTCGCCGCCCTTGTGGACCACGGTCGCGCCGCTGGCAGCCGCCGCCTGCAACGTACGATCGATCTTGCTGCCCGCGCCACCGAACATGCGGTCGAACTCGCCGCCATGAGGCGTGATCCACACCGGCGCTTCGCGTGCCGCCAGCGTCGCGGCCGCGCCGGTGCCGAGCAGGCTCAGTGCATCGCCGTCCAGCACCAGCGGCTTGTCGGCAGCGAGGCCGGCGCGGAGGAACGCCTCGGCCCGCCGATCGCGGCCGAGGCCGGGCCCCAGCACGACGGCATCGATGCGGTCGCCGGCGAGGAAATCCGCAAGATCGTCGGCATCGTCGATCGTCCGGCGGACCAGCGCATCCGGGGCCGGGCCGGACGGCTCCGGGCCGGCGAGCATCACATAGCCCGCCCCGCTCGCCATCGCGGCGCGCGCGGCGAGACGCCCTGCTCCCGGCATGGCGCCTTCCACCACCGCGACCAGGCCGCGGTTGTATTTGTGGCTCTGCGGGCCCGGCGTCGAAAGGCGCGGCCGCGGAACCGTGCGCCAGGCGGCGTCGACCGGAATGCCGATATCGGCGAGCAGCACATGGCCGCAGCGTGACAGTCCGTCGTCGAGCAGATGGGCGGGCTTCAGCGCGCCCAGCGCGACGGTGGCGGCCACGCCCCGCGGCGCCCCCAGCTCCGCGCCGGTATCGGTGTTCATGCCCGAGGGCAGGTCGATCGCCAGCGTGAAGTCCGCGCCGCGCACCAGCTCGGCGAGCACCGCGGCAATGCTGCGCTCCAGCGGCCGGGTAACGCCGATCCCGAACAGCCCGTCGATCACCACCGGCCGCACCGGCGCGCCGTAGAGTGACGTGGTCGGCCCCTCCCAGCGCGCATGCATCCGCTCGGCCGCGCCCGGCTTGGGCGCCCCGCACGCAGCAACCAGCACGTCCAGGCCGGCCTCGCGCAAAAGACGGGCGACGACATAGGCATCGCCGCCATTGTTGCCGGGCCCTGCGAGCACCAGCACCGGCCGCCCCATGGCGAAGCGGAGCGCCTCCCGCGCAACGGCGGCGCCGGCGCGCTCCATCAGTTCGTCTTGGGAAACGCCGCGCGCGAACACCGCCTCCTCGGCGGCTCGCATCGCGTCGGCGGTAAGGATCGGGGCGCCAGGCGGGATCATTGCCCCGCTGTAGCGCCCTTGCCCCCAAGGCGATAGCGCATCCCGCCGATCGTCACCTCGGTCGCGCCTGCCGGGTGCGTGACGCTCGCCACCTCCGCACCATCGGCGGCGGTGATCATATTGCCCTGCACCTGCAGCCGCCGAAACCCGCCGTCGGGATGGTGGAGAATGAGGGTGCCGCCGTCGCGCTCGACGGTACAGACCGGCAGCAGCGTCTCGCCGACCGGCCCGCACGCCACTGTCTCGCCCGCCTGCTGCGCGGGCTCCGCGGCCGGATCGGCACCGCAGCCCGCCAGAAGCATGGCGAGGACGAGACTAGATATCCGCGTAGACATGACGCTCGGCCTTGGCGCCCGGGTGCGTCACCGCGCCCTGATAGGCCGGGCCGACATTCTGCGAATAGCGATAGAGCGCGCCCGACTGATAGTCGTTGACCCGCGGCTGCCAGCGCGCGCGACGCTCTGCCAGCACGTCCTCAGGAACGTCGAGGTCGATCGTGCCTGCCTCGGCATCGATGCGGATCGTGTCGCCGTCCTCGACCAGCGCGATCGGGCCGCCCTCGGCGGCCTCCGGCCCGACATGGCCGATGCAGAAGCCGCGCGTGCCACCCGAGAAGCGCCCGTCGGTGATCAGCGCCACCTTCTCGCCCATGCCGAGGCCGTAAAGCGCGGCAGTGGTCGACAGCATCTCGCGCATGCCCGGGCCGCCCTTGGGCCCTTCATAGCGGATGATGATGACTTCGCCCTCGTTGATCTGGCGATGCTCCACCGCCTGGAAGGCATCCTCCTCGCAGTCGAACACGCGCGCCGGGCCGGTGAACTGGAGCCGGTGCATGCCGGCGACCTTCACGATCGCCCCCTCGGGCGCGAGCGTGCCGCGCAGGCCGACGACGCCGCCCGTCGGGGTGATCGGCGTCTTGACGTCGTAGATGACCTTCTGGTCGGGGTTCCACGTGACCTGGTCGATATTCTCGCCCAGCGTCTTGCCGGTCACGGTCCTGCAGCTGCCGTCGAGCAGGCCGTTGGCCAGCATCGTCTTCATCAGCATGTAGACGCCGCCGGCGGCGTGCATGTCCTTGGCGACATATTTGCCACCCGGCTTCAGGTCGGCGATGTACGGCGTTGATTTGAAAGCCTCGGCAACGTCGTGCAGGTCGAAGTCGATCCCCGCCTCGTTGGCCATCGCCGGCAGGTGCAGCGCGGCGTTGGTCGAGCCCCCGGTCGCCGCGACCACGCGGGCGGCGTTGATGAAGGCGGCGCGGGTGGCGATGTCGCGCGGGCGCAGGTTCATCTCGAGCAGGTTCATCACCTGGTGCCCCGCAGCGATCGCGATCTCTTCACGGCTCTTGTACGGAGCAGGCACCATGTTGCTGTTCGGCAACGACAATCCCATCGCCTCGCCGACGCAGGCCATGGTGTTGGCGGTGAACTGGCCGCCGCACGCGCCGTGGCCCGGGCAGGCGACCTTCTCGAGCGCGGTCAGGTCCTTGAGCGGGCAGTTGCCGGCGGCGAACTTGCCCACCGCCTCGAACACGTCGACGACGGTGACGTCGCGATCCTCGAAGCGGCCCGGCAGGATCGAGCCGCCATAGACGAAGATCGACGGGATATTGAGGCGGAGCATCGCCATCATCATCCCCGGCAGCGACTTGTCGCAGCCGGCAAAGGCGACCAGCGCGTCATAGCAATGGCCGCGGACGCTGAGCTCGACCGAGTCCGCGATCACTTCGCGGCTGACCAGCGAGGACTTCATCCCCTGATGGCCCATCGCGATGCCGTCGGTCACCGTGATGGTGTTGAACCGGCGCGGCATGCCGCCGTTCGCGATCACGCCCTGGCGGGCGGCATCGGCCTGGAAATCGAGGGTGGTGTTGCACGGCGCGCTATCGTTGCCGGCGCTGGCGACGGCGACGAACGGCTTGGCGATATCCTCCTCGGGAATCCCCATGGCGTAGTAATAGCTGCGGTGCGGTGCACGCTCGGGCCCCACGGAAACGTGGCGGCTGGGGAGCTTGGACTTGTCGAATCGGTTGGTCATGGCGCGCAAGCCTATGTCGCGGGAACACCCTTTTGCGCAAGAGTGTTGCGCAGAAAAAGCGTCAGCGCGTGCAGATGGTCCACCCAGATCGCCACGCCGGCAGGATCGCGGATCAGGTCGTTGCGGATCTCGATCGCGATCGAGGGGATGCCCTGGGCCTCTGCATGACGATTGAGCGTCGCGTTGAGCAGGCGCCCCGAATAGGGTTCGTTGTCGCCGGTCACGATGCCGCGTGCGCGGAACCACTCGACCGCAGGGCGGGCGGCGCGGGTGTCGCGGTTGTAGAGGATGCCGACCTGCCAGGGACGCGGCGTGCCGCCCTGCTCCAGTTGCGGGGTGAAGCTGTGGATCGACAGGATCAGCGCGGGCCGCTGGCGGCGGATCTGGTCGCGCAGCCGCCGGTGATAGGGCGCATGGAAGCGCGCGATCCGTGCGGCGCGGTCGACGCCCTCGTTGCCGGGAATGCGGTGACCGTCGCTGGTCGCGGGGATCAACCCGCCATGATCGGGCTCGCGGTGGAGGTCGATCACCAGCCGGGAAACCGTGGCAAGCACCGCCGGTGCATCGAGCTTCGCCGCCAGCGCACGCGTGACCGCGGCGGCACCGATATCGATCGCGATGTGCAGATCGAGCAGCGCCGGATCAATGCGGAGGTCGATATCGCCCGGCACCGCGTTCGAGGCATGATCGCAAAGCAGCAGAACGGCGCCATCGGCGCCAGGAAGCAGATCGGCACCGCTCATCCGAACACCGGCCGGCGGCGCGCCTGGAAGGCGGCAAGCCCCTCGGCAAGTTCGGCCCCGCCGAACGCCGCGTCGAACGCGAGGTCGAGATCTGCGTCGTCGGGCCGGCGCAGTGCGTGCTTGAGGTGGCGGACGGCATTCGGCGCGTTTTCCGCGATGCGCCGCGCCAGCGCTCGCGCGGCCATGCGGGCATCCGACACGCGACGCTCGACCAGCCCGATTGCGGCGGCGGCGTCGGCGTCGATCGCCTCGCCGGTAAAGAGCAGTTCGGCCGCGCGGCCGCGTCCCACCTGCCGCATCAGGCGCGCGACATCCTCGCGGGGATAGCCGAGCCCCAGCCGCGCGGGCGTGACCGCGAACCGGGCCGCCTCGCCGGCAATGCGGAGATCTGCGGCGAGGATCAGCGCGACCGCTGCGCCGAAACAGCCACCGTCGATCGCGGCGAGCACCGGCATCGGCAGGGCGGCGAGCGCCTCGATCCCCATGCGCATCGCGGTCCGAAACCTCGATCGAAGCAATGGATCAGCCTGCAACGCACTGAATTCGGTGATATCTGCGCCTGCCGAGAACATGCCTGGCATGCGCGATTGCAGCACCACGACGCGGGCACCGTCCAGCGTTGGCGCCAATGAAGCGAGCTGCTCCCATCCGGCGATCGGCACCGCGTTGCGGGCGCCGTCGCGTGCCAGCGCGACCGTGGCGATCGGCCCGTCCCAATGCACTTCCATCATGGGGTTGGCTGTGCCCGATCCGCGCGATCAAGTCACGCGATGGCGCGCGGGTGGACTCCGGAAAGGGAGCGCACCCGCGGGCCAAAGACGGACGTTCGCGGCGCGTCAGATCCGTCGACATCGAAATGTCCTAAATCGGTAAAGATTCGGTTATCGCGCTATCGCAAACGGGTCGCCGCCAGCCACCACCCCTGCGCCCTGAGCGCCCGCGCCGCGGCGTCACGCGCGCTGTCCGACGCGAACAGGGCGAAGCAGGTCGCGCCGGAGCCGGACATGCGCGACAGCAAGATGCCGGGGTGCATGGCGAGCGCATGCAGCACCGCATCAATGGCGGGGGCCATCGCGCGGGCAGGCGCTTCGAGATCGTTGCGGCCGGTCCGCGCCACCGCGAGCAGATCGCCGTCGCCGATCGGCCCGCGATCGATACCGTCCCAACCGCGGAACACCGCCGCCGTGGACACGCCGACGCCGGGGTTCACGAGCAAGACCGGCGTGCCGGTCAGGCCTTCCAGCGGCGCGAGTTGCTCGCCGCGACCGCGGCCCAGCGCCGTGCGGCCCAGCAGGCAGGCTGGCACGTCCGAGCCGAGACCGTCGGCGATCGCGAACAATCGCGGATCGTCATGTGCCACGCCGTGCAGCGCGGCGAGCGCGCGCAGGGTGGCCGCCGCGTCGGCCGAACCGCCGCCGATGCCCGAGGCGATCGGCAAATGCTTCTCCAGTTCGATGGCGTGCGCACCGCCGCCGCACGCCTCGCGGAAGCGCGCCGCCGCACGGGTGACGAGATTGTCGCCCTCGCTTGCCAGCGCGGCGGCAAAGGGTCCGGTCAGCGTGAAGCTGTCGGCCCCGGCACGCGTCACCCGCACCACATCGCCATGCTCGACAAAGGCGAACAGCGTTTCCAGCTCGTGATAGCCATCGGCACGGCGGTGGCGGACGTGCAGTGCGAGGTTCAGCTTGGCCGGCGCATGCTCGGTGACGGTGAGGAGATCGGACATTGCCCCGCCCTAGCGCCTTCAGGACGCCGCCGTCAGCCCCTCGTCGATCTTGCGGGCGATCCGCGCGGCTTCGGCAGGCGACGCATGGATCGCCGCCGCCCGCCAGGCATAGCGCGCCTCGAACTGCCGCCCGAGCCGCCAATAGGCATCGCCCAGATGCTCGTTCGCCGTCGTGCCCGCCGGATCGTTTCGGGCCGCGGCCTCCAGCAGCGGCACACCGCGCGCCACGTCGCCTCGCAGGACATAGGCCCAGCCCAGTGCGTCCGCCGCCTCGGCATCTTCGGGCGCGATGCGATGCGCGCGTTCCAACAGGGCGACGCCCTCTGCGCCATTGCCGTCATGCGCGATCATCAGCGCGCCCAGCGTCCGCAGGGCATCCGCCCGGCTAGGCGCAAGGTCCGCCGCGCGCCGCAGCTCGGGCAGGGCCTGCGCCCAGCGCCCGGCCCGCTCCAGCGCCACGCCGCGGTCGAGATGCAGGTCGGCGCTGCCCTCCCCGCCCCGCCGCAATGCATCGCCATAGACGCGCGCGGCGAGATCGAACCGGCCGGTGGCGCTAAGCAGCGCGGCATAGCTCTCCACCTCCAGCGCGGTGGCGCGCCGGTCCTCGGCGAGTATCCGGGCTTCGGCCAGGGCTGCATCGGCGCGGCCCGCATCGTGGAGGATCGCCACGCGCGCCACCGCGGCACGGCGCGCGAAGGGGCTGTCCCGGGGGACGTCCGCCAGCGTGTGCAGCGCGAGATCCTCGGCGCCGGCACCGGCCAGCGCCTTCGCGAGCAGGATGCGCGCGCGATCCTCGCTCGGATCGAGGATCAGCGCGCAGCGACTGAGCACAATCGTGAGCGTCGCCATGCGCTCGCCGCCCTGTTCGCCGGCGAGATCGCTCGCCAGCGATCGAAAGAGACGGGAAAGGCCATAGCGGATCGTCACCGGCTGCGGGGCTGCCAGCTGCCGTGCAAGGGCCTCCATCTCCGCGCCTCCACCCTCCAGCAGCGACGCCGCGCCGCCACGACCACGCGCGATCGCGAGATCGATTCGGGCATCCGCCTCGCCGTCTCCGGCAAGAGGCGCCATCGAGTCGAAGGCCGCGCTGTCGTCCTTGCCCTGGGCCATCCGCATCAACGCGCGCTGCGTGCCGGCATAGCGGCGGCCAAGCGCGCCCGTATCCAGGCGATCGAGCACCGCCACGCCGTCCATCCCGCGCGCCTGCGCCAGCCAGGCCGTGAGGATCGGCATCAGGAAATCGAACGGCGTGCCCTTCAAGCGCTTCACGGCATCCGCGGCGCGCGGGTCATCACCGGCGGCCAGATGCACCGCCATGTCGAGGAGCGCGGTATCGGGCGGGGCGACCCCGGCCTTTTCCATCACCGCGGCCGCGCGACCGGCGAGCGCGACATCGCCGGCCATCAGCGCCTGCCGATACGCGCGCAGCGCAATCACCGGATCGTCGGGGGTCGCCGTCAGCGCGCGGGCATAGCCCTGCGCCGCGACGCCCGCCGCGCCCGCCGCGTCGGCAGCGCGGGCGCGGACATAGTCGGTCAGGTCGACCGTCTGCGCCGCCGCCGGAACGGCCAGCAGCAGCGCCAGGACCGAACTACATGTTCGGATAATTGGGGCCACCGCCGCCTTCGGGCACCACCCAGTTGATGTTCTGGGTGGGATCCTTGATGTCGCAGGTCTTGCAGTGCACGCAATTCTGCGCGTTGATCTGGAACCGCAGATCATCGCCTTCCCCTACGACCTCATACACACCCGCCGGACAGTAACGCTGCGCAGGCTCGGCGTACATCGGCAGATTGTAGCCGATGGGCACATCCTTGTCCTTCAGCGTCAGGTGGACCGGCTGGTCCTCCTCGTGGTTGGTGTTCGATACGAACACCGAGGAGAGCCGGTCGAAGGTCAGCACGCCGTCGGGCTTGGGATAGTCGATCCTGGGCGCCTGGTCGGCGCGGAGCAGCCCCTCGTTGTCGGGCTTGTGCTTCATCGTGATCGGCCAGCGCAGACCCAGATGCTCGCTCCACATCGCAGCGCCCGCAAGCAGCGTACCCCAGGTGTCGCCGAACTTCTTGACGAGCGGCGCCACGTTGCGGACGCCGCGCAGCTCCTTGTAGACCCAGCTCGCCTCATAGGCCTCCGGATAGGCCGCCAGCTCGTCGCTGGTCCGCCCTGCCTGGATCGCCGCGAACGCCGCCTCGGCCGCCATCATGCCGCTCTTCATCGCGGTGTGCGTGCCCTTGATCCGCGGCACGTTGAGGAAGCCCGCAGAATCGCCGATCAGCGCGAGACCCGGCGCCACCAGCTTGGGCACCGACTGCCAGCCGCCGTCCGAGATCGCGCGCGCGCCGTAGGACACGCGCTTGGCGCCCTTGAGCAGCTCGGCGATCTCCGGATGGGTCTTCCAGCGCTGCATTTCCTGGAAGGGCGAGAGCCACGGGTTCTTGTAGCCCAGCCACACGACGAAGCCGATCGCGACCTGCCCGTCCGCCTGATGGTAGATGAACCCGCCACCGTTGCTGCCGTCGGTCAGCGGCCAGCCCTGGGTGTGGATCACCCGCCCCGGCACGTGCTTGGCCGGATCGATGTCCCAGAGTTCCTTGATTCCGATGCCATAGACCTGCGGCTGGCTTTCGGCATCCAGGCCGAACTGGCGGATCATCTGCTTCGACAGATGGCCGCGGCAGCCCTCCGACAGGAAGGTGTACTTCGCATGGATCTCGAGGCCCGGCTGGTAGTCGGGCTTGTGGCTGCCGTCCTTGGCAACGCCCATGTCGCCGGTGGCGACGCCCTTCACGCTGCCGTCCGCGTTGTAGAGGATCTCGGCCGCGGCAAAGCCGGGGAAGATCTCGACGCCCAGCTCGCCCGCCTTCTCCGCCATCCAGCGGCAGAGATTGCCCAGGCTGCCGGTGTAGGTGCCCTTGTTGTGCAGATAGGGCGGCGTGAGAAACTCCGGATAGGCGGACTTGCCCTTCTCGCTCAGCACCCAGTGATGGTTCTCGGTCACCGGCGTCCGCGCCATCGGGCAGCCATCGTCGCGCCAGCTCGGCAGCAGCTCGTCGAGCGACCGCGGGTCGACCACCGCGCCCGACAGGATGTGCGCGCCGACCTCGGAGCCCTTCTCCAGCACGCACACCGAAAGCTCGGCGCCGGCCTCGTTCGCCAGCTGCTTGAGCCGGATCGCCGCGGAAAGACCGGCAGGCCCCGCGCCGACGATCACGACGTCATAGGGCATCGACTCCCGTTCGCTCATCCTTGTTCCCCTAAGTCCTTCGTACTAACACGGCCGTCGCGGCCACCTGTCGTCGCGCGCGCGCAACGTTCCGTCTATCCGGCGATGAAGCCAGATTGACCCCGCCGTCAACTGGGATTCAAAGAATGGGTATGGGGGCAGAACCAGACAATAGCTGGCACAAGTCGCTCGCGAGCGTGCTCGAATGGTGGGATGCCGCCGGGGTCGACATGCTCGTGGAGGACGAGGTGCGCGACTGGTTCGCCAAGCCCGCGCTCCTCCGCCCCGAGCCGCAGCCCGCGCCTGCCGTAGCGGCCGCGCCCGCCGCCCTGCCCCAGACCCTGCCCGAACTGCTCGCCTGGCGCACCGGCGAAGCGGCGCCCGAGGCCAGCTGGCACACGCCCCTGATCGCGCCGGCACTTGTCGCCGATCCGGCCTGGACGATTTTTGTCGACATGCCCGAGCCCGACGACAGCGACACGCTGTGGAGCGGCCCCGCGGGCGCGCTGCTCGACCGGATGCTGGCCGCGGTGGCGCTTTCCCGCGAATCGGTGCAGCTGGTGCCGCTCTGCTTCGCCCGGCCGCTGACCGGCCAGGTGCCGGCGGATGCCGCGCCGCGACTGGTCGAACTCGCCACGCAATTCCTGTCACTGGTGCAGCCGAAGAAGCTGTTGCTGCTCGGCCATGCGGCGACCCGTGCGGTTCTCGGGGCGGAAGCCTGGCCGCCGGAACTTCGTTCGCACGACGTTAACCAGTATGGGACGAAAACCCAGGTGGTGGCGACCTACCATCCGCGCTCGCTGATCGAGCGCCCGGCCGCCAAGAGCGAAGCCTGGAAACATCTGTTGCTGCTGAGCCGGGGACCGAGCCTTTGACCTTGCGCATCCTGCTTGCCGCCACGCTGATGACGGCGCCGATCGCCACGCCGGCCCTGGCCGCCTGGACCGACGACACCAGCCCGACGGCGATCGACGAGGATGCGCCTGCCCCTGCCCCGACCAAGCGCGGCCAGGGCATTCCGCCCCAGCTCGATGCCGATCAGCGCGCCGACTATCGCCTGGTGTTCGATGCGATCCGCGCCGGCCGCTGGGCGGATGCGCAGATCAAGCTCGATTCGATGAAGCCGGGCCCGCTGCACGCGATCGCGCGTGCGCAGCTCTACACCGCCAAGGGATCGCCCCGCGTCGAGGCGAGCCAGCTGGTCGCGCTGATCACCGAGGCGCCGGAACTGCCCCAGGCCGAACAGCTGGTCCGCCTTGCCAAGACGCGGGGCGTGGCGGACCTGCCGACGCTGCCGGTCGCCCAGCGGCTGATCTGGTTCGATGGCTCGCCGATCCGCAAGCGCGCCCGCTCGATCCGCAGCGACAATGCCGCGACCGAAGTCGCAATCCTGATCGCACCCCATGTAAAGACGGACAACGGCCCCGCCGCCGAGGCGGTAGTTGCCCGCTTCGCCAACGACTTGACGCCTGAAGCGCTGACCGAATGGCAGCAGAAGGTCGCCTGGATCTATTATGTCGCCGGCGATGACGCCAATGCCCGGCGCATGGCCGCCAAGGCCGAGCAGGGCATTGGCGAATGGGCGGCACAGGCCGACTGGGCCGATGGCCTCGCCGCGTGGCGCCAGCAGGATTGCGCCGGTGCCACCGCGGCGTTCGAACGCGTCGCCACCCGCGCCGGGGATACCGAACTGCGCTCCGCCGGCCTCTTCTGGGGCTCGCGCGCAGAGATGGCGTGCGGCCGACCCGATCGTGTGGCGGCCAAGCTGCGCGCGGCCAGCCAATATGGCGAAACCTTCTACGGCCTGCTCGCGCGCTCCAGCCTCGGCATCGAGGAAAAGCGCCTCGAAGGCGACCGGATGGTCAGCAAGGACTGGAGCGCGCTGGAGCGCCGCCCCAATATCCGCGTCGCCGCCGCCCTTGCCGAGATCGGCGAGACGTCGCTGGCCGATCAGGTGCTGCGCCACCAGGCGAAGTTCTGCACGCCCGACGATCACGGCGCGCTCACCCGCCTCGCCGCCGAACTGAGCCTGCCCCAGACCGAGCTGTGGCTCGCGCATAACGGCCCGGCCGGCGCGAAGCCGATCGTCGAGGCGCGCTATCCGGTGCCGAACTGGTCGCCCGATGGCGGCTGGCGCGTCGACCGCTCGCTGGTCTTCGCCCA
The DNA here is from genome assembly GCF_025960285.1 of Sphingomonas sp. R1. Taxonomy (GTDB): domain Bacteria; phylum Pseudomonadota; class Alphaproteobacteria; order Sphingomonadales; family Sphingomonadaceae; genus Sphingomonas. The sequence continues at coordinate 876,976 of NZ_CP110111.1, forward strand.
CACGCTGCAGGAATCGAGCTTCCGCACCGAAGTGCGCAGTGCGGCCGGCGCGATGGGGCTGATGCAGGTGAAGACCGGCGCCGCGATCGATGTGGGTCGACGCCGCGGCGTCACCTATGCAGCCAGCGACCTCACCAAGCCCTCGGTGAACATGGAGATCGGCCAGTCCTATCTCGAGCAGCTGCGCGACATGCCGCTGACCCAGGGGCTGCTGCCCAAGGTGATCGCGGCGTACAACGCGGGTCCAAGCCCGGTCGATGCCTGGAACCAGGCCTCGCGCGACGGCGGCGATCCGCTGCTCTACATCGAGAGCATCCCCTATTGGGAGACGCGCGGCTATGTGATGACGGTGCTGCGCAACTATTGGATGTACGAGCTGCACGACGGCAAGCCCTCGCCCAGCCGCATCGCGCTGTCGGGCGGCATGTGGCCGCGCTTCCCGGGCATGGGCGGTGCCAAGGCGGTGAAGCTCACCACCCGCCGCGCGCCCGCGCTGACCTTCCCGGCGCCGCAGCCGGTGGAGCCCGCGCCCATCCAGCAGCAGTTCCAGCTGCCGGCAACCGGTGCGAACGTGACGATCAGCGCCGCCAGGCTGCCGGGCGAGGTCGCGCGTGGCAATTGACGAGAGCATCGCCTTCCGCCCCGTCCGCATCGCCGTCCTCACCGTCTCCGACACGCGCACGCTGGCGGACGATCGCTCGGGCGACCGGCTGGTCGAACGGCTGACCGAGGCCGGCCACCTGCTTACCGACCGCGCCATCCTGCGCGACGATGTCGATGCGATTGCGGCGCAGCTCGAGGCGTGGATCGCCGCACCCGGCGTCGAGGTGATCCTCGCCACCGGCGGCACCGGGGTCACCGGCCGCGACGTCACCCCCGAGGCGCTGGCCCGCGTCTGGGACAAGGAGATCCCCGGTTTCGGCGAGCTGTTCCGCTGGCTGAGCTATGCCAAGATCGGCACCTCGACGATCCAGTCGCGCGCCACCGCCGGGGTGGCCCGCGGCACCTATATCTTCGCGCTGCCGGGCTCGACCGGCGCGGTGACCGATGCCTGGGACGGCATCCTCGCCAGCCAGCTCGACATCCGCCACAAGCCCTGCAACTTCGTCGAGCTGATGGGGCGGCTGCAGGAGCGGTAAGGCACCATCCATACCCCTGCCCCATGCAGCGCTTGTGCGAAAGCAGGAGTCCAGGGCCACGAGCGTCGTCCTATCCTACCCTGGGCCCCTGCTTTCGCAGGTTACCAGGCCAAGGTGCGACTTATTCCTCCGACACCCACGCCGCCAGCTCATGCCCCTGCGGATCGCGAAAGTGGAAGCGCCGCCCGCCAGGGAAGCTGAAGATCGGCACCGTCACCATGCCTCCCGCCGCCTCCACCGCCGCCAGCGTTGCTTCCAGATCGTCGACCGCGATCACCGGCAGCAACTGCGTCCGCCCCTGTGCGTCGCCGTCCAGCCCGACATCGGTGTCCCCGGTCATCGTTGCGGCGTAGCTCGGCCCGAAATCGGTGAACTGCCAGTCGAACACCTGCCCGTAGAAGCGCTTGAGCGCGCCGACGTCTCCCACCGGCAGCTCGAGATAGTTCAGTCGTGCCATTTTCTTCCCCCGCAATGTTCTTGCTTCGTTCTACCCAGTTGCGTAGGATCGGGCAATGGCAAAGAGTCGCCCCGTCCGCGGCGCCACGTTCAACGCGGCGAGCGCGCGCTTCAACCTCCCCGCGCGGGAAGCGGATGGCGACTGGCTCGACGCGCAAGGCACGATCGACGGTGCCCCGCCGCCGCTCCGCACGACGGTAACGGTGGAAACCCCGCGCACGATCATCAGCCGCAACCAGTCCCCCGACATCGGCTTCGAGCAATCGGTGAACCCGTATCGCGGCTGCGAGCATGGCTGCATCTACTGCTTTGCCCGGCCCAGCCACGCCTATCTCGACCTGTCCCCCGGGCTCGACTTCGAGAGCAAGCTCTTCGTGAAGCCGACCGCGCCCGAGCTGCTCCGCGCCGAGCTCGGCAAGCGCGGCTATGTCTGCAAGCCGATCGCCTTCGGCACCAACACTGACCCCTATCAGCCGATCGAATCGACCTGGCGGATCACGCGTGGCTGCCTCGAACTGCTCGCCGAATGCCGTCATCCGGTGACGATCACGACCAAGTCCAACCGGGTGGTGAAGGACATCGACCTGCTCGCGCCCATGGCGGCGCAAGGGCTCGCGGCGGTGATGCTGTCGGTCACCTCGCTCGATCCGAAGATCGCGATGACGGTCGAGCCCCGTGCGCCGCACCCGGAGCGCCGGCTGGCGGCGATCCGCACGCTTACCGATGCGGGCGTGCCGGTATTCGTCTCGATGTCGCCGGTGATCCCGCACGTCACCGATCACGAGATGGAGCATATCCTGGAACGCGCCGCCGAAGCGGGCGCACGCGGCGCCTTCTTCCTGCCGGTGCGGCTGCCCTGGGAGGTCGCCCCGCTGTTTCGCGCCTGGCTCGACACGCATTTCCCCGATCGGGCGAGCAAGGTGATGGCGACGATCCAGTCGATCCGCGGCGGCAAGGACAATGATCCGGGCTTCTTCACCCGGATGCGCGGCCAGGGGCCCTGGGCCGAGCTGCTCCGCACCCGCTTCACCCGCGCGGTCAAGCGCTACGGGCTGGACGGCGAGCGGATGCGGCTGCGCACCGATCTGTTCCGCCCACCCGCCGGGCCGCAGGGCGAGCTGTTCTAGCGACGGGTTGGCAGAGAGGCCTCAGCCCGTCGCGCCAAACATGCGCAGGATCGCCTTGCGCCAGCGATCCAGCAGCGTTTCGCGGCGGCAATGGCTACATGCCGCGCGCACAGCGGCAACGCGATCGTCCGAATCGCCCGGTCCGGGATTGGCCGAAAAATAGCGCGGATATTTGTCGGCGACGTGGTGGAAGTCCGCCGCATCCGCAGGCGTCTGGCCGGCCTTGACCGTTACGTTGGGCCAGATCTCGGAATAGGTGGCGTTGAGTTCCAGCCAAGGCGCGGCCCGCGGCTCGGTGTCGAACACGATCGCGTCGATCGGACAGGCCGCCATACAGCAGCTGCAATCCACGCACTCGCGCGGATTGATCACGAGCATTGTCTCGCCTTCATAGAAGGCATCGACGGGACAGACTTCCACGCAGTCCATGTGCTTGCACTTGATGCACGCATCCGTGATCACCCCGGTCATGCTGCAACCGCCCCTCTTCTCGCCCTAGGATGAGGAGGTTGCACCATGCCACGCCGGGTCGGCAAGCAGACCTGTCTAGCGTAGCAACGCCAGCGGCACCGCACTCGCCATGGCCGCATAGCCAGTCACCGACGGGTGCAGCCCGTCGCCGCTGTCATAGTCCTTGCGCAGCCGCTTGGGGTCGGCCGGATCGCGCATCGCCGCGTCGAAGTCGATCACCGCGTCGAAATTGCCCGGTGTGCGGATCCAGCGATTGACCGCCTGGCGATCGGCCTCGTTCTGCGCGTCGGGATGATAATAGCCGGATCCCGCATAGGGCATGATCGTCGCCCCGATCACCTTGATGCCGCGGGCATGGGCGCGCGCGACGATCTGGCGGTACGCGTCGATCATCCGCGACACCAGCGCGGCATGGGCCTCGGCCGGAACCGGTGCGTCGCGGGTGAGCGTGCCGAGATCGTTCACGCCTTCCAGCACGATCAGGTGGCTCACCCCCGGCTGGCCGATCACGTCATGGTCGAACCGCGCGAGCGCGTTGGGGCCCAGTCCGTCGTTAAGCAGGCGGTTGCCGCCGATGCCGGCGTTTAGCACGGCAACCCCGCCCATGCCCGGCGCCTGCCGCAGGCGACGCTGCAAGGCATCCGTCCAGCGGGCGTTGGTGTTGGGCTTCACCCCGTACCCGTCGGTAATCGAGTCGCCAAAGGCAACGATGGCCCGCGTCCTGGGCGCGACTGCCTCGATGCCGGCGATCTGGAACCAGTGGTCCACCGTCTTGGCGCCGGCCAGATCGGCGTCGCCGCCATGATCGCCGTGGAGCACATAGGACGTCGCGCGCGAGCCCGGATGCCCGGTCTGCTGCGACGGCGGCTGTGCCATGTGAAGCGAGATGGCGAGGTCGCTGCCCGGCGCAGCCTCCAATACCACCGGGTCGCTCCAATAATCGGCGCCCGCCGGGATCACCACCGCGCTCGCCCCGCCGAAGCGCAAGGGTCGCAGCGTCGCCACGTCGATCCGCGGACTGGCGGCATCCACCGCCCGCGCGATCGTCGCGCCGTCGATCCTGAGCGGTGCGGTACCGAAGCGGTTGGAGAAGCGCACCCGCAGCCGCGACGCAGGCCCCTGCAGGCGGACGATCTGGCGCAGTGTCGCATCGGTGAGATCCGCGGCGGGCAGCGCGTTCTGCCCCTCCAGCGCCAGTTGCGAGGTCCACCATGCGGTGGTCCAGCGATCGCCGGTCGTCGCCTGCGCGGTCGCCGCCGCGAGCAACCCCACCGCGATCCAGCGCAGCATCCGTGCCATCGATCCTCTCCCATGCCTTTTGGTAGCGATACCATAGGCTGGCGCGTGGTTCGGGCAAGTCGTTTCGGCGTATGGCTGTACTATTGCGGCAATGCAGGACCACGCTTAAGCTCGCGCGGTCACCCAATCACGGAGCCCCGATGCGCGCCCTTCTTTTCGCCTCCAGCGCCCTGTTCCTCCCTGCCCTCGCCCTGGCCCAGTCGCCCGCGCAGCCGACGGGAAAGCTGCCCGACGCCGCGACGCCGATCGCCTATCGGCTCGATTTCACGATCCTGCCCGATCAGCCGCGCTTCAGCGGGCATACCGAGATCGACATCGATCTGAAGGCACCGGCGAGCAGCCTGTGGATGCACGGGCGCGATCTGCACATCGCCAAGGCGACGGTGCGCGCAGGCACGACCGTCGTGCCCGCCATCTTCACCCAGAAGAGCCCCACCGGCCTCGCCCAGCTCGATTTCGGCAAGACCCTGCCCGTGGGGCGCGTGACGCTGGTGTTTGAGTATGACGCGGCGTTCGGCAGCGGCACGCAGGGCCTCTACCACGTCAATGTCGACAAGGAATGGTACGCCTGGACCCAGTTCGAATCGATCGAGGCGCGCGCCGCCTTCCCCTCGTTCGACCAGCCCGGCTACAAGACCCCGTTCACCGTCTCGATCACGACCAAGCCCGACTATGTCGCGGTAAGCAACGCGCCCGAGGCGAACAAGAGCGCTGCGGGCGAGCTGGTCCGCCACCAGTTCGCGCCCACCAAGCCGTTGCCGACCTATCTGGTGGCGCTGGTGACCGGCCCGTTCGCCACCGCGTCGGCGCTTATCCCGCCGACGCCGCAGCGCGCGCAGCCGATGCCGCTGGGCGTGGTCGGCACCAAGCCCAATGCCGGTCAGCTGGAGTTCGCGCTGAAGGAGTCGGGCAAGATCGTCTCGCTCCTCGAGAATTATTTCGGCCAGCCTTTCCCCTTCCCCAAGCTCGACCAGATCGGCTCGCCGATCATGCCCGGCGCGATGGAGAATGCGGGGGCCGACATCTATGGTGACGGCATCCTGTTCCTGGACGAAAAGGAGTCCAGCGAGCGCAAGCAGACGTTCGGCATGGTCGTCGCGCACGAGCTGGCCCACCAGTGGTTCGGCGATCTCGTCACCCCGGCCTGGTGGGACGATATCTGGCTCAACGAGAGCTTCGCCAACTGGATGGGCTATCGCATCGGCAATGAATGGCGGCCCGGCCTCGCGATCGAGCTGAACGCGATCGAGGAAGGTTTCCAGGCGATGGATCTGGATGCGCTCGCCGCCGGCCGGCCCATCCACCAGCCGATCCCCAATGACGGCGATATCGATGCCGCCTTCGACCAGATCACCTATGGCAAGGGCGGCCAGGTCGTCGCGATGATCGCCGCCTATATGGGCGACGAGACCTTCCGCGACGGCGTTCGGCTGCACATGAAGCGGCACGCCTATGGCAATGCCAGCACCGACCAGTTCTTCGCCTCGCTGGCCGATGCGGCGCACGATCCGCGGGTGCTGGCGTCGCTGAAGAGCTTTGTCGACCAGCAGGGCGTGCCGTTGGTGACGCTGCATCGCGAAGGCGGTACGCTCACCGCCACCCAGTCGCGCTACGGCTTCTACGGCGCCAATCTCGCCGCGCAGCAATGGGTGGTGCCGCTGTGCCTCCGCCAGGGCGATGCCAAGGCGTGCACGCTGCTCGACAAGCCGAGCATGTCCGTCTCCGCCAAGGGCAGCGGCGCGCTGGTGCCGAACGCGGGCGGCTGGGGCTATTATCGCTTCGAGCTCGATCCCGCCGACTGGAATGCGCTGATTGCCGCGACGCCGACTCTCCCCGCTGCCGAGGTGCTGGCGGTGGACGACAGCGCCTGGGCCAGCTTCTATGCCGGCCGCAGCCCGGTGACGCGCGCGATCGCCCTTGCCCGCGCCGCCGCGAAGCACCCGTCCAACAAGATCGTGTTCGACAACGCCCATCGCCTGCGCGACCTGGAGAAGCGCGGGCTGATCGCCGCCGAGGCGTTGCCCGCCTATCGCAAGCTGTTCGTCGAGCTTTACGGTCCGATGCTCGCCAAGATCGGGTTCGACCCGGCGACCGGCGCCCATGCCAAGGACGAGGCCGATCAGCGTGAGCTGCGCTCGGATCTGCTCAACCTGGTCGCCATCACCGGCCGCGATGCGACGATCCGCGGCAAGCTGACGACCGCCTTCGACGCGTTCGTCGCGGGCGACGAGAAGGCGCTGGACCCGGCATATCGCGGCATCGCAGCGGCGATCGCGATCAACGAGCGCGGCGTGCCGTTCGCCCAGCAGCTGGTCGAAAAGTCCAAGGATCGCCCGCAGCTGTTCCAGGCACTGGGCCAGGGCGTGACGGGCTCCGGGAATGCGGACGTTGCCCGCTGGTTCCTCAACGATTTCAAGGATCCGCGGATCAACGCCCGCCAGCGCCTGTTCACCGTCGCCGGCTTCCTGCGTTCCCCCTATACACGCGACATCGCCAGCGACTTCATGATCGCGCACTTCGACGAGTTCGTGAAGAACGGCGGCGGCGGCGGCGTGTTCTCGGGCCGGGCGGCGCAGATGTTCGGCGCACTCTGCTCGAACGCGCAGGCGGACGCCGTGGATGCCAAGCTGCGCCCGACCACCACGGGAAGCACGCTCAACCTCGATCGCGCGATCGAGACGATCCGCACCTGCGCACGCTTCCGCGATGCAAAGGCCGGCGAAGTGAGCGCGGCGATTATCGCCGGGAAGTAACGGGGACGGTCAGACCGGGGGGAAAGCCGTCCCCCCGGCGAACGCTGGGGTCTCCCACAGCCCGCTGCGCCGGTTCGGCGTGCGGGGGGAGATGCCAGCCTTCGCTGGCATGACGGTTGGGGCGCTGGCAGCGCCCCCCCCTCACGCCGCCTGCAGCGAATAATCCTTGTACTGCTTGCGGATTTCCATCTTGAGCAGCTTGCCGGTGGCGGTGTGGGGCAGGCTCTCGACGAAATGGATCTCGTCCGGCAGCCACCATTTGGCGACGTGCTGGGTCAGATGGGTGAGGATCTCCGCTGCGCTCACCGCACTCCCGGGCTTGCGCACCACGAGCAGGATCGGCCGCTCCTCCCAGCGCGGATGGTGCACGCCGATCGCCGCCGCCTCCGCAACCCCGGCGCAGCCGACCGCGCAATTCTCCAGCTCGACCGAGCTGATCCACTCGCCGCCGGACTTGATCACGTCCTTCGCGCGATCGGTGATCTGCATCACGCCATCGGGGTGCAGCACGGCGACGTCCCCGGTGTCGAACCAGTTGTCGGCGTCGATCGCGGGCTGCTCCTCGCGATAATATTGCGAGACCACCCAGGGTCCACGCACCTGCAGCCGACCGGAGGTCTGGCCGTCGCGCGGCAGGACATTGCCCTCGTCGTCCACGGTGCGCAGCTCGACGCCGTACGGCACCTTGCCCTGCTTGCTCACCTGATCGACCTGCGCCTCGAAGCCGAGTTCGTCCCAGTCGGGGGACGGCGCACCCATCGTCCCGATCGGGCTGGTTTCGGTCATGCCCCAGGCGTGGTTGACCCGCATGCCCATCTTCATCAGCCGCTCGATCATCGCGCGCGGCGCGGCCGAGCCGCCGATCGTCACGATCTTCAGATATTTGGGTGCCTCGCCGGTGGCATCGATATGCTGGAACATCGCGAACCACACCGTCGGCACGCCGGCCGAGTGGGTCACCTTCTCGCGGTTCATCAGATCGCACAGGATCTTGGGATCGTTCAGCGCCGAGAACACCATCTTCGCGCCCACCGCCGGCGCCGCCCAGGGCAGGCCCCAGCCTACCGCGTGGAACATCGGCACGATCGGCATCGCGACCGACTGGGTGGAGAGGTCGAACTCCGCCGGCTGCAATTCGGTAAGCGCGTGGAGCACGGTGGAGCGATGCGTATAGACCACCCCCTTGGGATTGCCCGTGGTCCCGCTGGTGTAGCAGAGCATCATCGGCTCGCGCTCGTCCCCGCGCACCCAGGCATAGTCGCCGTCCTCGGCGCCGATCCATGCCTCGAATCCATCCGGGCCGAGATCGTCGAAGCAGATATAGCGCTCGATCGTCGTCCATTGCGACTTGAGGCGTTCGACCACCGGGGCGAACATCCGGTCGTAGAGCAGCACCCGGTCCTCGGCGTGATTGCCGATAAAGGCGAGTTGATCGTCGAACAGTCGCGGATTGATCGTGTGGATCAGCGCGCCCATTCCGGTCGCTCCGTACCAGGCGACGAGATGGCGGCTGTGGTTCATCGCCAGCGTCGCGACCCGGTCGCCCTTGCGGATGCCGATGCGTTCCAGCGCCTGCGCCATGCGGCGCGCATCGTGCGCGATCCCCGCCCAGTTGGTGCGCGTCTCGCTGCCGTCCGCCCAGCGGGTGACGATCTCGCGGGTCCCGTGCTCCCGTGCCGCGTGATCGAGCAAGGTGGATACCCGAAGCTCGAAATCCTGCATGCCGCCCAGCATATGCCTCTCCATTGCGTGGCTGTTTTGCCGGGAGAATACCCCTTCACGCCTCGAAGTCGAGGGGCCCGGGCGTTACATAGCGTTTCCGTGACACTACGTACCGATTCGTCGATCGCTCCTGTGCCCCGCAAGGGTTTGCGGCGGGCTGCAGTCCCCCCTGTCCCGCGGGATGGGTTGCAACCGGCCACTGTTCGGCCCATTTTCCTCCCATGCGCTTCGAAGGCACCCAGAGCTATGTCGCGACCGCCGACCTGAAGGTCGCGGTCAATGCCGCCGTCACGCTGCGGCGCCCACTGCTCGTCAAGGGCGAGCCCGGCACCGGCAAGACCGTGCTGGCGACCGAGATCGCCAAGGCGGTCGGTGCGCCGCTCATCGAGTGGAACGTCAAGTCGACCACCAAGGCGCAGCAGGGCCTGTATGAATATGACGCGGTGGCGCGGCTGCGCGACGGCCAGCTCGGCGATCCGCGCGTCCACGACATCGGCAACTATATCCGCCGGGGCAAGCTGTGGGAGGCGTTCACCAGCCCCACCTTGCCGGTGCTGCTGATCGACGAGATCGACAAGGCCGATATCGAGTTCCCGAACGACCTGCTCCAGGAACTCGATCGCATGGAATTCCATGTCTACGAAACCGGCGAGACGGTGCGCGCGGTAGAGCGGCCGATCGTCGTGATCACCTCGAACAACGAGAAGGAGCTGCCCGACGCCTTTCTGCGCCGCTGCTTCTTCCATTACATCAAGTTCCCCGATCGCGACACGATGCAGGCCATCGTGGACGTCCACTTCCCCGGCATCCAGAAGCTGCTCGTCACCCGCGCGATGGAACTGTTCTACGAGATCCGCGAGGTGCCCGGCCTCAAGAAGAAGCCGTCGACCAGCGAGCTGCTCGATTGGCTGAAGCTGTTGCTCCACGAAGACATGCCGCTGGAGGTGCTGCAGTCGCGCGATCCCACCAAGGCGATCCCCCCGCTTCACGGCGCGCTCCTCAAGAACGAGCAGGACGTGATGCTGTTCGAGCGGCTCGCCTTCATGGCGCGGCGGCAGAAATGAGCCTGCGCCGTGTCGAGCCCCTAAGGCGGTCAACGTAGTGGACGCTACTTCCCCGGCGGGCGTATCCTAGCGCCATGTTCCTGGCCTTTCTCGACGAACTGCGCGCCGCGGGCATTCCTGCCAGCCTCAAGGAACACCTGCTGCTGCTCGAGGCGCTGGACGCGCAGGTGATCGAGCCGACGCCGGAGGCATTCTACTTTCTTGCCCGCGCGACCTATGTGAAGGACGAGGGCCTGCTCGACCGGTTCGATCAGGTGTTCGCCAAGGTGTTCCGCGGCATCGCGACCAGCTATGGCGTGGCGCCGGCCGAGATCCCCGAGGAATGGCTGCGCGCCATTGCCGAGAAGTATCTGACCGAGGAGGAAAAGGCGCAGATCGAGGCGCTGGGATCCTGGGAAAAGCTGATGGAGACGCTCCAGCAGCGGCTTGCCGAGCAGCATGAGCGCCATCAGGGCGGCAGCAAATGGATCGGCACCGGCGGCACCTCGCCCTTCGGCAATGGCGGCTATAACCCCGAAGGCGTCCGGATCGGCGGCGAGGGCAGGCACCAGCGCGCGGTCAAGGTGTGGGAGGCGCGCGACTATCGCAACCTCGATTCCACCCGCGAGCTCGGTACGCGCAACATCAAGGTGGCGCTCCGCCGCCTGCGCCGCTTCGCCCGCGAAGGCGCCGCCGAGGAGCTCGACATCGACGGCACGATCGCCGGCACCGCGCGGCAGGGGTGGCTCGACGTCAAGATGCGGCCGGAGCGGCACAATGCCGTGAAGCTGCTGCTCTTCCTCGATGTCGGCGGGTCGATGGATCCGTTCGTCAAACTCTGCGAGGAGCTGTTTTCGGCGGCGACCAGCGAGTTCAAGAACCTCGAATTCTTCTACTTCCACAACTGCCTCTACGAAGGCGTGTGGAAGGACAATCGCCGGCGCTTCACCGAACGCACCCGCACCGCGGACATTCTCCACAAATACGGCCATGATTATAAGGTGATCTTCGTCGGCGACGCGTCGATGAGCCCCTATGAGATCAGCCATGTCGGCGGCTCGGTCGAGCATATGAACGAGGAGCCGGGTGCCACCTGGCTGCAGCGGGTGACCGATACCTACCCCGCCACCGTCTGGCTCAATGTGCTGCCCGAGGCACAATGGGCCTATTCGCACTCGGTGACGATGATCCGCGAGCTGATGCGCGATCGTATGTATCCCCTGACGATTGCAGGGATCGATGCGGCGATGCGCGAGTTGAGTCGAAAGCGATGAGTACGATCCGCGACATGCTTTACCGGTGGCGTCGGCGGCTGTTCGGCAGCACGATGATCGCCGATCCCCGGCCCTTGGCGGAGGCTGCGCCCTACACCTTCTTCCTGCCCAGCGAGAATGAGGTGCTGGCGCTGCGCCCTGGCGACCTGGTCAAGCTGATCTTCCAGTCTGACCCGCCGTCGCGCGAATATGCCGCGGAGCGCATGTGGGTGCGAGTCACCCGCATCGAGGGCGAGCAGCTTTGGGGCAGGCTGGACAATGCGCCGCTCGACATGCCGCAGCTTCGCCCAGGCCGCGAAATCCGCTTCCGGCGCGGCGATGTGATCGATCTTCGCTGGGGGGAGGACCATCCGGTGCGCCCGCCCTCGGCGCCCGCCCGGCGGCACTATGAGGCGCGCTGTCTCGTCGACGCCTGCGTGCTCGCGGAACGCGCGCCGGTGCATTATCTCTATCGCGAACTGCCGCTGCCCCCGGTGATCGGCGATGAACCCGATAGTGGCTGGCGAATCCGCGGCGACTATCGCGGGCTGGAGGATGACGCCATCGGCGCACGCGCCGTGGAATGCGTGTCGCTGGGTGCCGTGCTCAACATCGACGACAGCTGGCTGCACCTGATCGACACGCCGACCGGTTCCGCCTTCGTGCGCAACTGGGATACCGATACCTTCGAGCCGGAATCGGCTGCGGCCGACTGATCAGTCGGCGAGATCCGCACGATCCGCGGGTGCGCTGCCGAGCAGCGTCTCGCGCACCGCCGCGTCGAGGCCAGGCATCGCCACGCTGCCGGCAAGCCGCTGCAGATGCAGCGCGGCGCCGGCCCATTGGGCGGTGTCGCCCCCCGAAGCCGCCATCCTCGCCGAGCGATGCATGCTTTCCAGGAACGCGCGCTGGAGTTCTGCGATCAGGGCCGGATCGTTCTGCACGGCGGTCGCGAAGGTCGTGTCGAAAACGGCGTGGTCGTACAACATGGTGGCAGATGTACGCGGTGGATCGTTAACCATTCGTTCCTTGCTGCCCTTGGTCCGGGCCGCAAAGCTGGTAGAGTGGCGGGATGACTGGGGGATCTATTGCCGAATCCGCTGCGATGCCTGAACCGCTGCCCGCCGATGTGCCGGTGATGGCGGAAAGCTCCGTCGTCGATCCGCCCGCGCCCGGGACGCGCGAGGAGTCCCCGGACCCTGCTTCGCCGCTGGAATGGATCGCACCGCTGGTTGCGATCCTCGCCGGCGTCGGCGCGACCTATGGCATGGCTTCGCTGGCCGTGCCCGCCTGGCAGGAACCGCTGAGCGACTTTGCCCGAGTTCAGTTGCTGGCGGCGCTCTGCATTCCCGGCGGCGTGGTTGCGCTGCTCTATCTGGTGGTGATGCGCACCAGCCGGTCCGAGGCGCGCCGCTTCGGCGATACCGCGCTTGCGATGCACGACGCCGCCGCCCAACTCGAAGCGCGCACCGCCGCACTGACCGATCGTCTGCTCGCGCAGCGCGCCGCGCTTGCCGAGCAGGAAACCAGCCTTTCCGTACTGAGCGACGCCGCCGCCGAGCGGCTTGCCCACGCCGCTGCCAGCGCCGCACGCCAGGCAGAGGCCTTGGCCGGCGGCACCCAGCGCCTCAGTGACGCGACCAGCGCGGCCGAGCGCGGCGTGGCGGTGGTGCTGTCGTCCCTCCCCCGCGCCCATGACGAGATGCGCGGGCTTGCCGACCGCGTCGATGCCGCCGGTCTCCAGGCCGGACAGACTGCCGCGGCCCTCGATATCCAGCTGACCGTGCTCGCCGAACGCGGCCGCGAGGCGGACCGCATCGCCAGCGGCGCGGCCGAGCGGCTGGCGGCGCACATTTCCCGCATGGAGGCGACCAGCGAGGCCGCCAGCAGCCGGCTGGAGCAGGTGACCGACCAGATGTCCGCGCAGGTGGACGGCGTGCTCGATCGCGCCGCCGCGGCGGTCGACCAGTCGCGCCAGAGCATCGCGGCGCAAGGCGAGGCGATGCTGGCGATGCTGGGCGCCAACCAGGCGGCGCTCGAGCGCGCCGGCGAGGACAGCAGCGCGCTGATGGCGCAGCGCATGGCGCTGATCGAGGATGCGATCATTCGCATCTCCGCCCGGCTGAGCGAGGAGCAGCGGCGCGGCGATGCGCTGTTCACCCGGCTTTCCGAAGGCGCGGTCGGGTTCGACCGCGAGCTGGAGGTGCTCCACGCGGCCGGCACCCGCCGAACCGAGGCGCTGGCCGGTGCGATCCACGGCCTGCATCAGTCGATGGACGGCATGACCGAATCGATGCGCACCGGCGAAGCAACCGCGCGCGCGGTGATCGCCACCTCGGAACAGCTGCTCACCGCGCTAGACGCCGCCGCCCGCGAGATCGACGAGACGATGCCCGCCGCGCTGGAGCGGCTGGACGGTCGCATCGACGCGACCCGCAAGCGCATCGCCGCGTCCAAGCCCGAGCTGCTCGGCCTCGTCACTGCCGCCGAATCGACCCATGACGCGGTGGAGGGCATTGCCGCCGCCGTCACACGCCAGCAGGCAGCGCTGGACAAGGGGCGCGCCGCGCTCGCCGAGACGCTGGTAACCGCTACCGAGCAGGCCGAGACGCTCAGCCGCGCGGTGGATGCCGCGATCCTCCATGCCCGCAGCTTTACCAGCGATGCCGCGCCCGACCTGATCGAAACGCTGATCCGAGTGCGTGACAGCGCCAACAAGGCGGCGGATCATGCGCGTGAGGCGATCGACGGCATCGTGCCCGCGGTCCACCGCGTGCTGCAGGACGCGACCGATAGCGCGGTCGAGCGCGCGGTCGAGATTTCGGTGCGCCAGCAGGTCGACACGCTTACCCGCGCCGCCGACGCCGCGATCGGGGCTGCGGCGCGCGCCGCCGAGCATCTCCGTGCGCAGATGAGCGCGATCGAAAGCGCTACCCAGGCTGCCGATGCCCGCATTGCCGAGGCGCAGGACGCGCAGGAACGTGCGGACAGCGACGGCTTCGCCCACCGCATGGCGCTGCTGATCGACGCGCTGCACTCGACCTCGATCGATATCGCCAAGACCTTCTCGACCGAGGTGACCGACGGCGCGTGGGCCGCCTATCTGAAGGGCGATCGCGGCGTGTTCACCCGCCGTGCGGTGCGCCTGCTGGCGCCGCACGAGGCGCGCGAGATCCACCGCCTCTACGACCATGACGACACATTCCGCGAGAATGTGCACCGCTATGTCCATGATTTCGAGACGATGCTCCGCCAGGTACTCAGCCTGCGCGAAGGCAATCCGCTGGCGGTGACCTTGCTCTCCTCCGATGCGGGCAAGCTCTATGTCGCGCTCGCCCAGGCAATCGAGCGACTGCGGAGCTGACAGGGAAGGCACGCCCGTCGGCCCACCTCCCGCAGCGTCATGCCGGCGCAGGCCGGCATCTCCTGCAGGTGCGGTTTTCCCTTTGCGCACAGCGCCACGAGACCCCAGCGTTCGCCGGGGTGCCGTTGGTGGGCTCGATAGCCGCCGGGCTCAGCCGAAGCTGAGCTCGGGCCGGCCATGCGGCACGATTGCCGTCCGCGCCGTCTTCACCGGTGCCCCTGCCTCGCTCACCGAGTCCACGGTGCGGAACTTCGCCTGCCACTGCGCGCGACCGACCTCGCACAGCAGATAGCCGCGCCGGTCGTTCATATATTTGAGATAGGGGTTGCGCGCGAGGATCCTGTCGCTGCCCGGGCGGAGATCCGCGCCGTCGCCGCCGGAGCTAATCGAGGTGGAGACGAACTCCACCGCCACCGCATCGCCCTGCCCGCCCCTGGTGCGGAGCTCACCGGCATAGTTCTGATGCTCGTCGCCGGTCAGCACCACGACATTGCCATGGCCTTCAAAGCTGCGCAGAAGCCGTTCGCGCGGGCGATCATAGCCACCCCAGCTGTCCATGTTGCGGATCATCTCGGGTTCGTCGCCGGTCCGGCGGTCGAGCGGCATCACCATCACCTGCTGGGCGATCGCATTCCACCGGGCCTTGCCCTCGGCAAGGTTGCGGGTCAGCCACGCCTCCCGCGGGTTGCCCAGCACCTGCGCATCCGCGGCATCCCAGCCGGCGCAGCGCGGCTTGAAGCCGTCGTCGCAGGGCTGGTCGGTGCGGAACTGGCGGGTATCGAGCAGGTGCAGGTCGAGCAGGTCGCCGAACCGGGCGCGGCGATAGGCCTGGATCGCACCGCCCCTGGGGATCGACGTGCTGCGCACCGGCATATGCTCGTACCAGGCCTGGAAGGCCGCAGCGCGGCGCAGCAGGAAGGCCTCGGGCGGGGTACCGTTCTGGTCGCGATCGGCCACCCAGTTGTTCTGCACCTCATGATCGTCGAAGGTCGCGTACCAGCCGAGGGCGGCGTGCGCGGCCTGCAGATCCGCGTCGGTCTTGTACTGCGCGTAGCGGCGGCGATAGTCGTCCAGGCTGAACGGCTCCTCGCCGGCATGCGCGCGCAGGAACTTGCGGGGGTTGCCGTTATAGTCGAGCGCGACCGTGTTGCCGCGGCCTTCATAGATATAGTCGCCATAATGGAACAGGAAGTCCGCGTCCTCGCGCGCGGCGTGGCCATAGGCGGTGTAGAGCCCCTGTTCGTAATGCTGGCAGCCGGCAACGACGAAGCGCGCCTGGGCAACCGGGCTCCCCGCCGCAGGCAGCGTCTTCACCCGGCCGCGCACCGACCGCTCCCGCCCGCAGGTGAAGCGATACCAATAGGGCCGGTCCGGCTGCAGCCCGGCGACTTCGACATGCACCGAATGCGCCAGTTCGGGGCGGGCGATCGCCTCGCCCTTGGCGGCGATCGTCTTGAAGCCGCTGTCGGCCGCGACTTCCCACTGCACCGCGATCGGGGCCATGGGCATCCCGCCATGCTGCTCCAGCGGCTCAGGCGCGAGGCGAGTCCACAGCACGAAGCCGTCCGCCGCCGCGTCCCCTGCCGCGACGCCCAGCGTGAAGGGATAGCTGCGGAACACCTGCTGTGCGCGAACCAACGCAGGCGCACCGAGCAGCAGCGTGGCACCGGCGCCCCCCAGCAATAGCTCGCGTCGTGTGATCTGCATCGTCCGGTCTCCCCTGCGCGGCGCGGCCGCGCCAAAGGCTGCCGCATGACAAGCGAAGATGACAGAAATGCGAAAGCCTAGGCAGCCGCTTTCACATGCGCCGCAAGCACGCTGCGCTCGCGGGCAATTTCCCGCCGCAGCGTTGCCTGCATCCGTGTCGAGGCACGCACATATCCCGGCCAGTCCGCCGCCACCTGGCGCAGCGTCCAGGTACCGATATGGCTGCTCGAGGCGCTGCGCGAGGCATTTGTCGCGTCGCGGAGCGACGAGAGCGCAGGATCGGCCACGCCCTGCGCGATGAGCGCCTCGCACAGCCGCACCACGTCGCGCCGACGCGCACTGCTCGCCCGGGTCAGGCGGTAGCGGACCGCCATCACGGCCTTTTCGTCACAGGTCGGCGCAAGCACCAGCTGCTCCAGCGCATCGAGCGCTGCAAGCATCTGGGCGTGATGGCGAAGAAGGTCTTCCATCCCGACCTTATAGATCCAGGGGACGGCAAGCGTCGGATTAACGCTGATTTTGCGGCTGGTTAGCGCGTCCAGTCCAGCATGTCGGCGGTTACCCAGCCATAGACATAGTTTAGGTAGAACGCAGTGAAGAGCACCGCCGAGAGGATCGTGGTGCGTAGCACGATCCGCTTGGGATCGAAGCTGTGCGGCGCGCTGGGTGCCTGACCCGGCACGAGCGGCACGCCCGCTTCCTCGCTGGTCCGCACCCCGAAGGGCAGCACGAAGAACACCGACAACGCCCAGAAGAGCGTATAGATCGCGAGCGCCGACTGCCACCTCATGGGTGCGAGACTACGCCTCGATCAGCAGCACGTCCACTACCGGCTTCTTGCCGGTGAAGCGCACCGCAACCCGCCGCACCGCAAGGCGCAGCGACTCGCGCAGCTTCTCGCGGTCGCGCCAGTCCTTCTTCACCGCCTCGGCGGCGGCATCGGCGGCGGCGTCGATCAGGTCTTCGCGGTCCTCTTCCACCGGCACGCCCTGGATGCGGATCTGCGGCTGACCGAGCAGCTTGCCCTTGCGATCGATCGCCACCGCGACCGACATCTGGCCGTAGAGCGCAATCCGGCGGCGCTCGCCCATGGTCGCGCCGTCCGCCGGCAGGATCACGTCGCCGTCGAGGACGAGGCGGCCGACCGTCGCATGGCCGATCTTCGCCGGGCCGTTGGGCGCAAGACGGATGATCTCGCCATTCTGCTGCTTCACCGCCTTGGGCACGCCCTGCTCCAGCGCGAAGCGGGCCTGTTCGTGCATGTGGCGGATCTCGCCGTGCACCGGCACGATGATCTCCGGGCGGATCCACTTGTACATCGCGGCCAGCTCCGGGCGCCCCGGATGGCCCGACACGTGCACGAAGGCCTGGCGATCGGTGATGATGTCGACGCCCTTGTCGGCCAGCGTGTTCATGATCTTGCCGATCGCGATCTCGTTGCCGGGGATCTGGCGCGAGGAGAACACCACCAGATCGCCCTGGTGGAGCTTGAGCACATGGCTGCCCTCGGCGATGCGGTTGAGCGCGGCGCGCGGCTCGCCCTGGCCGCCGGTCGCGACGATCAGCACGCGCGAGGCGGGCAGCGTCATCGCCTTGTCGAAGTCGATCAGCTCGGGGAAGTCACGCAGATAGCCGGTCGCCTTGGCGACGCGGATGATCCGGTCCAGCGAACGCCCGGCGACGCACAGCTCGCGGCCGGTGTCGCGGGCGACCTCGCCCAGCGTCTGCAGCCGCGCCGCATTGGACGCGAAGGTGGTGACGAGCACGCGGCCCTTGGCCCCGGCGACCACTTCGTCCAGCCCCTTGCGCACATCGGCTTCCGAGCCCGATGCCTCGGGATTGAACACGTTGGTCGAATCGCACACCAGCGCGAGCACGCCGGTATCGCCGATCGCGGTCAGTTCCTCGGCGGTCGCCGAGCCGCCCAGCGAGGGCGCCTCGTCCAGCTTCCAGTCGCCGGTATGGAACACCTTGCCGTACGGCGTCTCGATCAGCACCGCATTGCCCTCGGGGATCGAATGGGCGAGCGGCGTGTAGGTGATCGTGAACGGGCCGATGTCGAACGGCCCCTCTTCCTTGACCACGTTGAGCTCGATGCGGTCCTCGATGCCTTCCTCGGCCAGCTTGCCGTGGATCAGGCCCGCGGTGAACGGCGTCGCGTAGAGCGGTACGCCGAGATCGGCGGCGAGATAGGGCAGCGCGCCGATATGGTCCTCATGCCCGTGCGTCAGCACGATGCCGAGCAGGTCGTCCACCCGGTCCTCGATGAACTGGAGGTCGGGCAGGATCACGTCGATGCCCGGATAGCTGGCATCGCCGAACGTGATGCCGCAATCGACCATCAGCCATTTGCCGTCGCAGCCATAGAGATTGACGTTCATGCCAATCTCGCCCGAGCCACCGAGGGCGAGGAAGAGCAGTTCGTTTCTTGGGGTCACTTAATTTCCTTGCTGGCTGCGTTCCCACAGCATCGCCAAGCCCTGGATGGTGAGATCGGGCTCGATCGTATCGAACACCGATGTATGCCTTTCGAAGAGAATCGCCAGCCCACCCGTCGCAATAACCTTGAGCGGCCGGCCCACCTCGGCCTTGAGGCGCGCGACCAGCCCCTCGATCATCGCGACATAGCCCCAGTAGATGCCGATATGCATCTGATCGACGGTGTTGCGACCGATCACCGTGGCGGTCTCCGGCGCGGAGATCGCGATGCGCGGCAGCTTGGCCGCGGCGGTCACCAGGGCGTCCAGCGAGAGGTTGATGCCCGGCGCGATGATCCCGCCCTTATAGGCGCCGCGATAGTCGACCACATCGAAAGTGGTCGCGGTGCCGAAATCGATGAGGATCAGGTCGCCGGCATGGCGGGCATGGCCGGCGAGCACGTTGAGCGCGCGGTCCGCGCCGAGATTCTGCGGCTCGTCCACATCGAGCGCGAAGCCCCATTCGGCGCTGCCCTTGCCGGCGATCACCGCCTCGGTCTTGAAATACTTGCTGGCAAGCACTTCGAGATTGTGAAGCGCGCGCGGCACCACCGTGCCGACGATCACCCCGCTCACCGCGCTGCGGTCGAAGCCCTCCAGCGCCAGCAACTGGCTGAGCCACACCGCATATTCGTCGGCGGTGCGCCGCGGATCGGTGGCGATGCGCCAGCGGGCGCGGATCTCGCCGCCGTCCACCAGCGCGAACACGACATTGGTATTGCCGGCGTCGATCGCGAGCAGCATCGCCCTTCCCTCTTCCTCGTTACAGCAGGAACACGTCGCCCGCGTGAATGGCACGGGTCGTCCCATCGGCCAAGCGCAGGATCAGCGCCCCGCTCGAATCCAGTCCGCCAAACAACCCGTCGAAGCTCGACCCGTCGGCGAGCCGCGCGGTGAGCGCAGTACCCTCGGGATGCGCCTTGGCGAGCCAGCGCTCGCGCACCGGCCACATGCCTTCGCCCCGCCAGCGTTCGAGCCAGCGGCCGAAGCTTTCGGCGAGCACCTCGGCAAAAATGTCGGGAGAGACGGTCACGCCCTGGTCGGCGAGGCTTGTCGCGGCGCGGTCCAGCCCCTCGGGCGCCGCCGCCAGGTTCACGCCGATGCCGACCGCAATGGCGTCCCCGGCCCGTTCGAGCAGGATGCCGGAGAGCTTGGCGCCGCCCACCAGCAGGTCGTTGGGCCATTTGAGCATCGGCGCAACGCCGAACGCCCGCACCGCTTCCTCCAGCGCGACGGCCGAGAGCAGCGCCAGCGTCGCCGGCGACGGATCGGTCGGCCGCACGCGGACCAGCGTGGAAATGTAGAGGTTGCCCGTGGGCGAGACCCAGGCGCGCCCCTGCCGGCCCTTGCCGGCGGTCTGGCGTTCGGCCCGGAGCCACAGCCCTTCCCCGGCGCCCGTAAGCGCCAGGGAAAGGATGTCGGCATTGGTCGATCCCGTCTCGGCGACGGTCCGGATCACAGGGGTCAGAACAGCGCCTTCGCAGCCACCAGCGACCAGGTGCCGAGCGCACCGAACACCAGCCAGCCGATCGGCGAGATGACGACGGCGCTGATCGCGATCAGGCCGCCTTCGACGAGATCGGTCTTGCCCGAGAAGGCAGGCGCCGGCTCGTCGAAGTACATCGTCTTGACGATCTTGAGGTAATAGAAGGCACCGATCGTCGAGGCTGCGGCGCCGACCGTGGCGAAGGCGATCAGGCCCGAGTGCATCGCGGCGATGAACACGCCCAGCTTGGCGAAGAAGCCGAGCAGCGGCGGAATGCCCGCGAGGCTGAACATGAAGATCGCCAGCGCCGCAGCCAGGCCCGGACGGGTCCGCGACATGCCGGAGAGGCTCGCGATCGTCTCGATCTGCTCCCCGTCCTGCCCGCGCATCTGCAGCACCACGAGGAAGCTGCCGATCGTCATGACCACGTAGATCGCCATGTAGACGAGCACGCTCGCCACGCCTTCCTCGCCGCCGGCGGCAAGGCCGATCAGCGCGAAGCCGACATTGTTGATCGACGAATAGGCAAGCAGACGCTTGATGTTGGTCTGACCGATCGCCGCCACCGCGCCGAAAATGATCGAGGCGAGCGAGGCAAAGATCACGATCTGGCGCCATTCGAAGATCGCCGGACCCATCGCGTCGACCGCGACGCGGACCGCCATCGCCACCGCCGCCATCTTCGGGGCCGAGGCGAAATAGGCGGTGACCGGCGTCGGTGCGCCTTCATACACGTCCGGCGTCCACATGTGGAACGGCACGGCCGAGATCTTGAAGGCGAGACCGGCGAAGACGAAGACCAGGCCGAACAGCAGGCCGGTGTGCTGCGCACCCGCGAGACCCGCATGATAGGCGCCTTCGATGCCCTCGAACAGCGTCGTCCCGGCGAAGCCGTACACCAGGCTGATGCCGTAGAGCAGGATGCCCGAGGCCAGCGCGCCCAGCACGAAATACTTCAGGCCCGCTTCGGCCGAGCGCGTGTCGCGCCGCATGAAGCTGGCGAGGATGTACGCCGAGAGGCTCTGCAGCTCGAGACCGACATAGAGGGTCAGCAGGTCGCCTGCCGATACCATCATGCCCATGCCCACGGTGGAGAGCAGGATCAGCACCGGATATTCCGGACGCAGATCCTCACCCGAGGTGCGCTGGAAGAAGCCCGGCGCGATCAGGATCGACACCGCGGCGGCGACATAGATCACCACCTTGGCGAAGGTCGCGAACGCGTCCGCCCGGAACAGGCCGCCAAAGGCGATGCCGCCGGTCGAGGCCGGGCCCGTCAGCGCGATGCCTGCGCCAGCCAGCAGCGCCACCGAGGCCCAGCTCACCAGCCTGGTCGATGCCTGGCCGCCCCAGGCAGCCACCAGCATCAGGACGATCGAACCGAACGCGAGCACCAGCTCGGGCAGGGTCATCAGCAATTGCATTGAAGTGGCCATCAGTGCGCCTCCCCGTGCGCGGAGGCTTCATGGGCGGGGGCCGCCTTGGGCGCGCCCGGCGTGGGCTTGGAGTCGCTGATCGACGCGGTGTGCGCGGCGCTGTCGAGGCGCTGCGTCAGCCGCGCGACGTCGGCGCGCATCGGTGCGGTGAAGCTGGTCGGGTACACGCCCATCCACAACACCACGGCAGCCAGCGCGACGAGCATCGCGACTTCGCGTCCGTCGAGGTCCGGCATCGCCTTCACATCGTCCTTGGTCAGGTCGCCCCACACCACCCGGCGGAACAGGTAGAGCATATAGGCGGCGCCGAGGATGATGCCGGTGGTGCCAATCAGCGCGGTCGCGGTCGAGACCTGGTACACGCCGGCGAGGCTGAAGAACTCGCCGACGAAGTTGCTGGTACCCGGCAGGCCGATCGAAGCCATGGTGAACAGCAGGAACAGCACGGCATAGCGCGGCATGTTGATCGCGAGGCCGCCATAGCGGTCGATCTCACGGGTGTGCAGGCGATCATAGATGATGCCGACGCACAGGAAGAGCGCGCCCGACACCACGCCGTGGCCCAGCATCACCATCATCGCACCGTCGATGCCGTTCGCGTTGAAGGCGAACAGGCCCATGGTGACGATCGCCATGTGCGCGACCGACGAATAGGCGATCAGCTTCTTCATGTCGCTCTGCACGAGCGCGACGAGCGAGGTGTAGACCACCGCGACGCAGGACAGGCCGAACACCACCCACATGAACTGCACCGACGCGACCGGGAACATCGGCAGCGAGAAGCGCAGGAAGCCATAGCCGCCGAGCTTCAGCAGTACGCCCGCCAGGATGACCGAGCCGGCGGTCGGCGCCTGGACGTGCGCGTCGGGAAGCCAGGTGTGGACCGGCCACATCGGCATCTTCACCGCGAACGAGGCGAAGAAGGCCAGCCACAGCCAGGTCTGCCAGCTTGCCGGGAAGTCGTGCGCCATCAGGAATGGGATCGAGGTGGTGCCGGTGCTCAGCACCATCGCGATCATCGCGATGAGCATCAGCAGCGAGCCGAGCAGCGTGTACAGGAAGAACTTGTACGACGCGTAGATGCGGTTCACGCCGCCCCAGATGCCGATGATCAGATACATCGGGATCAGGCCACCTTCGAAGAAGATGTAGAACAGGAACAGGTCCTGCGCGGCGAAGGTGCCGATCATCAGCACTTCGGTCGCGAGGAACGCCGCCATGTACTCGGGCACGCGCTTGGTGACCGAGAGCCAGCTGGCGCCGATGCAGATCGGCATCAGGAACAGCGAGAGCTCGATCAGCAGGAAGGCGAAGCCGTCGATGCCGAGCGCCCAGGAGAACTCGACGCCGCCCATCTTGAACAGCGTGACATGCTCGACGAACTGCCACTGCGGGGCACCGTCGCCATGCTGGAACTGGGTCCAGAGCCAGGCGCCGAGCGCCAGGTTGACGAGCGTCGCGAGGAGCGCCGTCCAGCGGGCGCCCTGGGCGCCCACGAACAGGCAGACCACTGCGGCGACCGCGGGCACCGCGAGCAGGACGGAAAGGATCGGAAAGCCGGTCATTATTCCATCACCTCGCAATGACCCAGGTGAGCGCGGCCGTGAGTCCGATCAGCATGACGAAGGCATAGGTGTAGAGATACCCCGATTGCAGCTTGACGGCCCCGAAGCTTCCGAACTGCACCAGGCGCGCCGCGCCATTAGGGCCGAACCGGTCGATCGTCTGCTCGTCGCCGCGCTTCCAGAACAGTCGCCCGATGGCGAACGCGGGACGCACGAAGAGCAGGTTGTAGAGCTCGTCGAAATACCATTTGTTGAGCAGGAACAGATACAGCGGACGCACCTGCTCGGCGAAGGCCGCCGGGAAGCCCGGCGAAACGATGTACGCGAATACCGCGGTGCCCAGGCCCAGCAGCATCGCCACCGTGGCCGAGAGCTTCACCCACACCGGCACTTCATGCATCGCGTGCATCAGGTGCTCGTTGAAGGCGAGCGCGCCGTGCCAATAGGTCTCGCCCGCGGTCGGCTCGATGAAGGCGCCGTGGAACACGAAGCCTGCCAGCACCGCGCCGATCGACAGCAGGATCAGCGGGATCAGCATGACCAGCGGGCTCTCGTGCGGATGGTAGCCCGCCGTGCCCTCGGCCTCGTGCGCGTGGAGCGCATGGGTGCCGTGCGGCGTATGGCCCGCATCTTCCTGCGCCGGCGCATTGGCATGCTCGCTGCCATGGCCGTGCGTATCATGCGCATGATCGTCGTGATGACCATGGCCGTGCGCGTCGTGCACCGCGTGCTGGATGTGCTCGGAAGCGGCCCAGCGCGGCTTGCCGTGGAAGGTCAGGAACACCACGCGCCACGAGTAGAAGCTCGTCAGCAGCGCGACGACCACGCCGACCCAGAACACGCCGGTGTTGCCCGAGGCGAAGGCCGCCTCGATGATCGCGTCCTTCGAGTGGAAGCCGGCAAAGCCGAACGCCACCGGGTTGCCGAACAGCGCGGGGATGCCGACGCCGGTGATCGCGAGCGTGCCCGCCATCATCGCCGTGTAGGTCAGCGGGATCTTCTTCCACAGGCCGCCATAATAGCGCATGTCCTGCTCGTGGTGCATCGCATGGATCACCGAGCCGGCGCCGAGGAACAGCAGCGCCTTGAAGAAGGCGTGCGTGAACAGGTGGAACATCGCCGCGCCGTACGCGCCGACGCCCGCTGCGAAGAACATGTAGCCGAGCTGCGAACAGGTCGAATAGGCGATCACGCGCTTGATGTCAGTCTGCGTCGTGCCGACGGTGGCGGCGAAGAAGCAGGTGGCCGCGCCGATCACCATTACGACGTGCATCGCGACCGCGCTCTGCTCGAACAGCGGCGACATGCGGCAGACCATGAACACGCCCGCGGTCACCATGGTGGCGGCGTGGATCAGCGCCGACACCGGCGTCGGGCCTTCCATCGCGTCCGGCAACCAGGTGTGCAGGCCGAGCTGCGCCGACTTGCCCATCGCGCCGACGAACAGCAGCAGGCAGAGCACGGTGATCGTGTCGAAGCGATAGCCGAGGAAGCCGATCGTCGAACCCGCATGGTTCGGCGCCGCCGCCAGGATCGTCGGGATGTCGACGGTGCCGAACACCAGGAACACGCCGAAGATGCCGAGCATGAAGCCGAGATCGCCGACGCGGTTGACCACGAAGGCCTTGATCGCGGCGGCATTGGCGCTGGGCTTGCGGAACCAGAAGCCGATCAGCAGGTAGGACGCGAGACCCACGCCTTCCCAGCCGAAGAACATCTGCACCAGGTTGTTCGCCGTCACGAGCATCAGCATCGCGAAGGTGAACAGCGAGAGATAGGCGAAGAAGCGCGGCTGATCCGGCTCCTCGCTCATATAGCCCCAGCTATAGAGGTGGACGAGCGCCGAGACGCTGGTGACCACCACGAGCATCACCGCGGTAAGCGCATCGACGCGCAGTTCCCAGGCGAAGCTCATCGTGCCCGAGGTCATCCAGTGCAGTACCGGGGTGACGCTCGGCGCGGCCGAGCCGCTGAGGTAGGAGAGGAAGATCGGCCAGGACAGGCCGCACGCCACGAACAGCGAGCCCGTGGTGACGATCTTGGGCAGCGCGGCGCCGAACGACTTGTTCACGAGCCCCGCAACGGCTGCCGCGAGGAGCGGCAGGAATACGATGATCAGAATGGACGACATCAGCCCTTCATCCGATTGACGTCGTCGACCGAAATCGTGCCGCGACCGCGGAAATAGATGACCAGGATGGCAAGGCCGATCGCGGCCTCGCCAGCGGCGACGGTCAGCACGAACATCGCGAACACCTGGCCCACCAGGTCGTGCAGGAACGACGAGAAGGCGACGAAATTGAGGTTCACGCTGAGCAGGATGAGCTCGATCGCCATCAGAATGACGATCAGGTTCTTCCGGTTCATGAAGATGCCGAGCACCCCCATGGTGAACAGGATCGCCGAGACGACCAGATAATGGGTTAGCGAGATCACAGCTCCATCCCCTGCCCGACCGCCGGGTTCATGTTACGGGTGGCATCCTTGGCGCGGCGGGCGTTCTGGCGCGCGATGTTCTGCGGCCGCACGTCGCTGCGCTTGCGGTAGGTCAGCACGATCGCGCCGATCATCGCGACGAGCAGCACCAGGCCGGCGCCTTCGAACACGAACAGGTAGCGTGTGTAGAGCAGCGTGCCGATCGCTTCGATGTTCGGCACGCCGTCTTCCACCGGCGCGAGGCGGCGACCCAGCGCCAGCTTGCCAGCACTCCAGGCACCAACCGCGACGATGATCTCGGCGACCAGCGCAACGGCGAGCAGCGCGCCGACGGCGGCGTACTTCATCACGCCCGCGCGGAGCTCGGTGAAGTCGATGTCGAGCATCATGACCACGAACAGGAACAGCACCGCGACCGCGCCGACGTACACGATCACCAGCAGCATGGCGATGAATTCGGCGCCCACGAGCACCATCAGGCCCGCGGCGTTGAAGAACGCCAGGATGAGCCAGAGGACGGAATGTACCGGGTTACGCGACAGGATCGTGAATGCGCCGGAGACGCACACGATGATCGCGAACAGGTAAAAGGCGAGAAGCTGGATCACGGAATCGGATGGCCCCTTTGAATGGTGCGGCGCTTAACGGTACGGCGCGTCGGCGGCAAGGTTCGCCGCGATGGCGCGTTCCCAGCGATCGCCGTTCGCGAGCAGCTTATCCTTCTGATAAATCAGCTCTTCACGCGTTTCGGTGGAAAATTCGAAATTCGGACCCTCGACGATCGCGTCGACCGGGCACGCTTCCTGGCACAGGCCGCAGTAGATGCACTTGGTCATGTCGATGTCGTAGCGCGTCGTGCGGCGGCTGCCGTCGTCGCGCGGTTCGGCCTCGATCGTGATCGCCAGCGCCGGGCACACCGCCTCGCACAGCTTGCACGCGATGCAGCGCTCTTCCCCGTTGGGATAGCGGCGCAGCGCATGCTCGCCGCGGAAGCGGGGCGAGAGCGGGTTCTTCTCGTACGGATAGTTGATCGTCGCCTTGGGCTTGAAGAAATACTTCAAGGTCAGGGCATGCGCCTTCACGAACTCCCACAGAGTCCAGGTGCGGACGAAACTTGCGACGCTCATGCGGGCACTCCAACCCGGGTCAGCATGAGGTACCCGGAAACGAGGAAGACGAAGAGAAGCGACAGCGGCAGGAAGATCTTCCAGCCCAGGCGCATCAGCTGGTCATAGCGATAGCGCGGGACGGTGGCCTTCACCCAGCTGAAGCAGAAGAAGAAGAACAGCATCTTGGCGAACAGCCACAGGATGCCCGGCACGACGTAGAGCGGCGCCCAGTCGAACGGCGGGAGATAGCCGCCCCAGAACAGCGTCGCGTTGAGCGCGCACATCAGGATGACGTTGGCATATTCGCCGAGCCAGTAGAGCGCGAAGGCCATCGACGAATATTCGGTCTGATAGCCCGCGACCAGCTCCGACTCCGCTTCGGTCAGGTCGAACGGCGCGCGCTGCGTCTCGGCGAGCGACGAGATGAAGAACACGATCGCCATCGGGAAGAGCAGCGGGTTGACGAAGTTGCCGTTGACGAAGCCGTAATAGCCCTTCTGCGCCTCGACGATGGTGCCGAGGTTGAAGGTGCCGGCCCAGAGCACGACCGAGATCAGCACGAAGCCGATCGAGACTTCGTAGCTCACCATCTGCGCGGCCGCGCGGATCGCCGAGTAGAACGGGTATTTCGAGTTGGACGACCAGCCGGCGAGGATGATGCCGTACACGCCCAGCGACGAGGCCGCGAGCACATAGAGCAGGCCGACATTGATGTTCGACAGCGCGACGCCCGCCTGGAACGGCACCACCGCCCAGACGATCAGTGCGACCGTGAAGGTGATGATCGGCGCGAGCAGGAACAGGCCCTTATTCGCGCCCGACGGCACGATGGTTTCCTGCAGGAACACCTTCAGGCCATCGGCGAAGGACTGGAGCAGGCCGAGCGGGCCGACGACGTTCGGGCCGCGGCGCAGCGCCATCGCCGCCCAGATCTTGCGATCGGCATAGATGATCATGGCGACGGCCAGCATCACCGGCAGCGCGATGACGAGGATGTCGATGATCGTGGCGACGGTCCAGGCCAGCTCGAACGGCAGGCCGAGATAGGTGAACCAGGAGGTCATTCTGCGGCCTCTGCGAAGTCTTCGCCATGGAGCAGTTCGGCCGAGCAGCGCTGCATCGTCGGCGACGCACGGCAGATGGCGTTGGTGAGATAGAAGTCAGCGACTGGATAGGTCACCGGACCCGAAGCCTGGCTGGCAAGCGACGGCGGGTTCCATGCGAACTCGGCCAGACCTTCCTGACCGAGCGCCGGAACCTCGCTCGCCATTGCGGCGCGCAGTTCGTCGAAGCTGTCGAACGGCAGCGTGCGGCCGAGCTTTTCGGAGAGCGCGCGCAGGATCGTCCAGTCCTCGCGCGCCTCGCCCGGTGCGAACACCGCGCGATCGGCGCGCTGCACGCGGCCTTCCAGGTTCACATAAGTGCCCGGCTTTTCGGCATAGGTGGCGCCCGGGAGAATCACATCGGCATGATGCGCGCCCTGGTCGCCATGATGGCCGATATAGACCTTGAAGCTATTGGCGAACTTGGAGAAGTCCACCTCGTCGGCGCCCAGGAAGAAGGCGAGCTTCGGCGCAGCCGCGACGATGTCGGCAATGCCGCCCTTCTGCGCATAGCCGAGCATCAGACCGGCCATTCGCGCCGCCGCGGTGTGGACGACGTTGAAGCCATTCCAGGCCGCCTCGGTCTCGGTCGCGGCGCGCTGGAACGCACCGGCGATCGCGAGGGCTGCACCATGGCCGTTCTTGAGCGCGCCCGGGCCGAGGATCAGCGCCGGCTTCTTGGCATTGTCGATCGCCTGGGCGAGATTTTCCGGCAGGCTGTTGAGCAGCCCCAGATCGTCGCCGAGCCACTCGACCTTGTAGGTGAGGTCCACCTGCGGGCCGATCGCGAACACCTTGGCGCCGCGCTTGATCGCCTTGCGCACGCGGGTGTTCACGAGCGGCGCTTCCCAGCGCAGGTTGGTGCCGACCAGCAGGATCGCATCGGCCTCTTCGAGCGCCGCGATGGTGGTGTTGAACGCCACCGCCGACAGGCTCGACGTGTCATAGGCCATGCCGGTCTGGCGGCCTTCGAGCAGCTCCGAACCGAACGCCTTCACCAGCGCCTTGGCGGCATACATGGTCTCGGCATCGAGCAGGTCGCCGGCGATCGCGGCGACGCTCGAGCCCGCCGTGGCGGCCACGCCCGCAATCGCGTCGAACGCTTCTTCCCACGTCGCCGGGACCAGCTTGCCGTCCTTGCGGACGAACGGGCGGTCGAGACGGCGGCGGACCAGCGCGTCGACATGGTAGCGGGTCTTGTCGTGCGCCCACTCCTCGTTCACGTCCTCGTTGATGCGCGGCAGCACGCGCATCACCTGACGGCCGCGGCTGTCGAGGCGGATGTTGGTGCCGACCGCGTCCATCACGTCGATCGACAGGTTCCGCTTGAGCTCCCAGGGGCGATATTCGAACGCGACCGGCTTGTGGGTCAGCGCGCCGACCGGGCACAGGTCCGCGACATTGCCCGAAAGCTCGCTCTTGAACGCCTTTTCGAGATAGGTCGTGATCTGCATGTTCTCGCCGCGATAGATCGCGCCGATATCCTCCACGCCGGCCACTTCCTCACCGAAGCGGACGCAGCGGGTGCACTGGATGCAGCGGGTCATCACCGTCTTGATGATGGGGCCCATGTACTTTTCGGTGACCGCGCGCTTGTTTTCCTCATAGCGCGACTGGCCGCGACCATAGGCGACCGACTGGTCCTGCAGGTCGCACTCGCCGCCCTGATCGCAAATCGGGCAATCGAGCGGGTGGTTGATCAGCAGGAATTCCATCACGCCTTCGCGCGCGGCCTTCACCATCGGGCTGTCGGTGCGGACTTCCTGATTGTCGGCAGCCGGCAGCGCGCACGACGCCTGGGGCTTGGGCGGTCCGGGCTTCACCTCGACGAGGCACATGCGGCAATTGCCGGCGATGCTCAGCCGTTCATGATAGCAGAAACGCGGAATCTCCTTGCCCGCGGCCTCGCAGGCCTGGAGCACGGTGGCGCCCTGCGGCACCTCGACTTCGATTCCGTCAACCTTGAGCTTGGGCATTACTCTGCCGCCTCTTGCATGGTTTCGATGCCGCCCGACTTGCGCTCGGTGATCCGGCGCTCGATCTCGGGGCGGAAATGGCGGATCAGGCCCTGGATCGGCCAGGCGGCCGCGTCGCCCAGGGCGCAGATGGTGTGGCCTTCGACCTGCTTGGTCACCTGCTGCAGCGTGTCGATCTCGCTGATGTCGGCGTCGCCGGTGCGCAGCCGCTCCATCACGCGCCACATCCAGCCGGTGCCTTCGCGGCACGGCGTGCACTGGCCGCAGCTCTCATGCTTGTAGAAGTAGGAGAGCCGGCTGATCGCGCGGACGATGTCGGTCGACTTGTCCATCACGATCACGGCGGCGGTGCCGAGGCCCGAGCCGAGCGCGCGCAGGCCGTCAAAGTCCATCGGGCAGTCCATGATCTGGGCTGCCGGCACCAGCGGCACCGACGAACCGCCCGGGATCACCGCGAGCAGATTGTCCCAGCCGCCGCGGATGCCGCCGCAATGCTTCTCGATCAGCTCGCGGAACGGGATCGACATGGCCTCTTCGACCACGCACGGCTTGTTCACATGGCCCGAGATCTGGAAGAGCTTGGTGCCCTTGTTGTTCTCGTTGCCGAAGCTGGCGAACCATTCGGGGCCGCGGCGCAGGATCGTCGGGGCGACCGCGATCGATTCGACATTGTTGACCGTGGTCGGGCAGCCATAGAGGCCCGCACCCGCCGGGAACGGCGGCTTGAGGCGCGGCTGGCCCTTCTTGCCTTCCAGGCTCTCGATCATCGCGGTCTCTTCGCCGCAGATATACGCGCCGGCGCCGCGATGGACGAAGACGTCGAAGTCATAGCCCGAACCGCAGGCGTTCTTGCCCACCAGCCCGGCGGCATAGGCCTCGGCGACGGCTGCGAACAGCGTCTCGGCCTCGCGGATATATTCGCCGCGAATGTAGATATAGGCCGCCCGCGCGCGCATCGCGAAGCCGGCGACCAGCGCGCCTTCGATCAGCAGGTGCGGATCGTGGCGGATGATCTCGCGGTCCTTGCACGAGCCGGGCTCGGACTCGTCGGCGTTGATGACGAGGAAGCTCGGACGCTCGGGCGTCGGGTTCTTCGGCATGAAGCTCCACTTCATGCCCGTCGGGAAGCCGGCGCCGCCCCGCCCGCGCAGGCCCGAGGCCTTGATGCGGTCGATGATGGTATCCTGGCCCAGCTCCAGCAGCGCCTTGGTGTTGTCCCACGCGCCGCGCGCACGGGCGGCGTCGAGATGCCACGACTGGTAGCCGTAGAGATTGGTGAAGATGCGGTCCTTGTCCTGAAGCACCTTAGCGTCCCTTCCCGACCAGCTTCTGTACGAACAGATAGAAGACTACGGCCAGACCGATCAGGACCAGCGTCCCGATCAAGTTAAATGCAAGCTTGAGCACCCAGCCGAGCACGACGATGCCGCCGATGATGGCCAGGATGGTGACGATGAGGCTGTTGCCCCGCATCACCATTCGCCCCGATAGTCGTGGTTCTCGCCGACCATCGCGGTGAGCGTCGTCGGTCCGCCCAGCGGCTCGACGGTGTGGCGGCCCGGCTCCTGCGTGCCGGTCTTGGGGCTCTCGCCCTTGGCCAGCGCGTCGAGGATCGCGAGCGTGCGATCAAAGTCGAGATCTTCGAAATTGTCGTCGTTGATCTGCACCATCGGCGCCGACGAGCAATTGCCCATGCACTCGACCTCGGTGAGCGTGAACAGCCCGTCCGCGGTGGTGTGGCCCTTCTTCAGCCCGCGCGACTTGCACGCGGCCATCACGTCGTCGCTCCCGCGCAGCATGCACGGCGTCGTGCCGCAGACCTGCACATGGTAGCGGCCGACCGGCACCAGGTTGAACATGGTGTAGAAGGTCGCGACCTCGAACACGCGGATATAGGGCATGTCCAGTTCGCGGGCGACGAACTCGATCACCGGAACCGGCAGCCACCCTTGCGTGTTCGTCTCGGCACCCACCTGGCGCTGCGCCAGGTCGAGGAACGGGATGGTGCACGACATCTGGCGACCCGCCGGATAGCGGCCCATGATCTCGCGCGCCTTCTCGGCATTGGCCGGCGTCCAGGCGAAATTGCCCCAGCGCGCGCGCACTTCGGCTTCGTCGGGGAGTTGAGGAGCGTCAGCCATCAGCGGTCACATTCACCGAAAACGATATCCATGGCGCCCAGGATGGCGGTGATGTCCGCCAGCATGTGCCCCTTGGACATGAAGTCCATCGCCTGCAGGTGGCTGAACGCGGTCGGGCGCACCTTGCAGCGATAGGGTTTGTTGGTGCCGTCCGACACCAGATAGACACCGAATTCGCCCTTGGGGCTTTCGGTCGCGACATACACTTCGCCCGCCGGCACGTGATAGCCTTCGGTGAAGAGCTTGAAGTGATGGATCAGCGCTTCCATCGACTGCTTCATCTCGCCGCGCTTGGGCGCGCCGACCTTGCGGTCGAGCGTCAGGACCGGGCCTTCCGGCATGTCCTGGATGCACTGCTTGATGATGCGGGCCGACTGGTAGACTTCCTCGACGCGGACCATGAAGCGATCATAGCAATCGCCGCGGGTGCCGACCGGGATCTCGAAGTCGACGCGGTCGTACACGTCATAAGGCTGGGAACGACGGATATCCCAGGGGATGCCGGCGGCGCGGATCATCGGGCCGGAGAAGCCCCACTTGATCGCGTCCTCGCGGCTCACCGTCGCGATGTCGACGTTGCGCTGCTTGAAGATGCGGTTCTCGGCGACCAGGCTGATCGCGTCGCCGAACAGCTGCGGCAGGCGGGTGTCGAGCCATTCCGCGATGTCGTTCAAGAGCTTGACCGGCACGTCCTGGCGAACCCCGCCGACGCGGTAATAGTTCGAGTGCATGCGCGCACCCGAAGCCCGCTCGAAGAAGTTCAGGCAGTCCTCGCGGACCTCGAACATCCACAGGTTCGGCGTCATCGCGCCGACGTCCATCACGTGGCTGCCCAGGTTCAGCATGTGGTTGCAGATGCGGGTCAGCTCGGCGAACAGCACGCGCAGATACTGGCCACGCAGCGGCACCTCGAGGTCGAGCAGCTTCTCGACCGCGAGCACATAGCTGTGCTCCATCGCCAGCGGCGAGCAATAGTCGAAGCGATCGAAATACGGCAGCGCCTGGGTATAGGTCTTGTACTCGATCAGCTTCTCGGTGCCGCGGTGGAGCAGGCCGACATGCGGATCGATGCGCTCGATGATCTCGCCGTCCAGTTCGGTGACGAGACGAAGCACGCCGTGCGCCGCGGGATGCTGCGGGCCGAAGTTGATCGTGTAGTTCGCGATCGAGGTATCGCCCGTCGCCGGGTCGATGTCCCGCTCCATGATCTTGGTGACGGTATCGCTCATTTGTTCTGCCCTTCGCCCTTGGTCGGGACGACGTCCGGATCCTTGGGCTTCTCGCCGGGCTGGTTGCCCGGGTGCGGCTGACCGGCGCCGGTCTGGGCCGGGCTGTCGGTGGTCTTGGTGTCCTTGCCCTGCGCCGGCTGGCTGGCAGCGGGCGCGGCATCGGCCTTGGCGACCTGCGCGGCCGTGGCCGGCGTCGGTGCGCCCTTGGCTTCGGGCTGCGGTGCCTTCTCGTCGCCCGGCAGGACGTACTTGGCGCCTTCCCACGGGCTCATGAAGTCGAAGTTGCGGAAGTCCTGGGCCAGGCTGACCGGCTCATAGACCACGCGCTTCGCCTCTTCCGAGTAGCGCACCTCGACATACCCGGTCATCGGGAAGTCCTTGCGCAGCGGATGCCCCTGGAACCCGTAATCGGTCAGGATGCGGCGAAGGTCGTCATTGCCCTCGAACAGCACGCCGTACATGTCGTACGTCTCGCGCTCGAGCCAGCCGGCGACCGGCCAGATACCGGTCACGCTCGGCACCGGCTTTTCCTCGTCGGTGGTGACGCGGACGCGGATGCGGTGGTTCCGGGTGAACGAGAGCAGCTGGTAGACGACGTCGAAGCGCTCAGCCCGCTCCGGATAGTCGACGCCGGCGATCTCGCTGAGCTGCTGATATTCCAGACCCGGCGTGTCGCGCAGCGCGATCATCGCGTCGCACAGCTTCTCGCGGACAACGGTGAGCGAGACCTCGCCCACGGCATCCTTCGCCTCGACCAGCAGATCGCCGAGCGCGGCCTTGGCCGCGTCGATCACGCCGTCGTTCACGGCATAGCGGGGAGCAGGCGCCCTCACCGGTCCAGGCTCCCGATGCGGCGGATCTTCCGCTGCAGCTGCATGATGCCGTAGAGCAGCGCCTCGGCGGTCGGCGGGCAGCCGGGGACATAGATGTCCACGGGCACCACGCGGTCGCAGCCGCGCACGACGCTGTAGCTATAGTGGTAATAGCCGCCGCCATTGGCGCAGCTGCCCATCGAAATCACGTATTTCGGTTCCGACATCTGGTCATAGACCCGGCGCAGCGCCGGGGCCATCTTGTTGCACAGCGTGCCCGCGACGATCATCACGTCCGACTGGCGCGGGGACGCGCGCGGCGCGGCACCGAAGCGCTCCATGTCGTAGCGCGGCATGTTGACGTGGATCATCTCCACCGCGCAGCACGCCAGACCGAAGGTCATCCACCACAGCGAGCCGGTACGGGCCCACTGGAACAGTTCCTCGGTGGAGGTGACGAGAAAGCCCTTGTCGGCGATCTCGGCATTGATGTCGTTCAGGAAGCCGACGTCCGGGAGCGTACCGGCCGGGGGCGGCGCCGAAAGCTCTACTCCCATTCCAGGGCTCCCTTCTTCCAGGCATAGATTAGACCGAGCAGCAGCTCGGCGACAAAGATCATCATCGAGAACCAGGCGGTCCAGCCGAGCTTGAACACGCTTACCGCCCACGGATACAGGAAGGCCGCTTCCAGATCGAAGACGATGAACAGGATCGCGACGAGGTAGAAGCGCACGTCGAACTGGCTGCGCGAATCCTCGAAGGCGGGGAAGCCGCACTCATATTCGGTGAGCTTTTCCGGCGTGGGCTTGTTCGTGCCGGTGAGGCGCGAAACGAGCATCGGCAGGAACACGAACGTGCCCGAGAGCAACAGGGCGATCCCCAGGAATATCAGGATCGGCAGATATTGTGACAGGTCGACCAATGGCCTTCTCTTCTCGCGACTGCGGAATCTTGGGGGGCTTCTAGGACCATGATCCCGGTGCGGCAAGGCCCGGAACCGCTGAGAATCATTCGCAATTGTTAAGCCGTCCTGAACGTGCCCCGCACGGCTCAGCCAAGCATATGAATTCGGATGGAATGCTGGGCGCCATCGATGCGGGCGGGGACGAAACGGGCACCCGGGCTTCCCCCTGGTACAGGGAGCGCGGGCGCGTTGACGATGGTCGCCAGGCGCCGCGCGAGATAACCGCGCGGCCCCTCCCCTGCCTGCTCGCGGGCGATGATCAGCAGGTCGGCATCTTCGGCCGGCATGCCGGGCTCGATGCCATAGACGGACACCGCCTCGCCGCGATGGTCGCCGATGCCGCACAGCCCGGAGCCATCCTCGACTCGTGACGACAGTCCGCGGAACGGAACGACCTCGCGGATCGCATCGAGCGGGGTGGCGAGCAGCCGGGCCCCGGTATCGAAGATCAGGAACGCGTTGGCCGGTGGTCCCTTGCCGTCCGCCTGCCCGTTGCCCGCCCCCTGCGTCGCCGACGCGGCGGCGGCGCGGCAGAGGGCCGCCATCGCGCGGATCGCGGGATCGGCGCGGACCGCCTCGCTGTCCAGCAACAGGTTCTGCCCGCCGCCGGGATCGGTCACGATGCCGCCGAACAGCGAGGTTCGGCCCACCATGCCCGCGGGGAGCGGACCGAACTTGTCGTCGGAAATGCGCGCCACGCTCCGTACGCTCTCGACATGCCAGCCGACGAGCTTGTCGGGCGCGATCCGCAGCAGGATCACCGGGCCTTGCGACTCCTCGGCCGTCGCGCCGTCCAGGCCGAGCGTTGCCAGCTGGTCGAACACCCGCACGTCGCGGCCGAGATAGTTGACCGAGCGCGACCAGCCGGGCGCCGGCACCGCGCAGCGCCGCAGGTTGATCGCCGGGGCGGTGCTTTCGACCAGGTGGCTGTCGATCGCGATCTGCACGCCGGCCACGGTGACCAGCACGAAGGGTCGGGTACGGCCGAGCGCCGCATGATCCTCCGCCCGCGCCTGGCAGCGCACCAGCGGCAGGCCCGGCATAGAGAACAGCGTCGCCGGCTCGAGAATGCCGACGAGATGCGCCTCGCGGACAAAGGCGCGATCGACCAGCCGCGCCTCGCCGCCGGAATCGATCAGTTCGCGAACGGCCGACACGGGAATGCGGTACAGGCCCGACACGCTGTCGATCCGCAGGCCCAGCAACACGTCGTCGCGCCGCAGCACGACGATCGTGCCGCCCTGCCCGGGCTGCGCGCCGAAGCCCAGCAGCACCGTCAGGTCGACCACCGGGATCACGTCCCCACGTACGCCGATCGAGCCGACCAGGGCAGGATGCGTCCCGAAGCACGGCCCCAGGGCGGCGGGACAGGGCACCACTTCGCGTACCCAGTCTACCGGCACCGCAAGTTCGACGCCGCCCAGTCGCAGCAGACCGACATCGATATGCTGCCGGGCTGCCTCCGCCACCGGCGCGGCGCGTTCGGCGTCCGGTGCCATGATCAAATCGTGCGATGGGTGGACGTGGCGAGTTCGTCGATCATCGCCACCACGCGGCGCGAGGTTTCCCGCTGCGCGCCGACCGATCCGGCGATGCCCGAGATCGCACCGGTCGTCTTGTCGACGCAATCGGCAATCGCCTCGAATGCATTGCGCGCCGAGCGCGAGCGCTCGGTACCCTGCACCACCCGCTCGCTCGATTCACCGATCAGCCGGCTGATTTCCTCGGCAGCCGAGGCACTGCGCTCGGCCAGCTTGCGCACTTCCTCCGCGACGATCGAGAAGCCCACGCCGTGCTCGCCCGCGCGCGCCGCCTCGATCGCGGCGTTGAATGCCAGCAGGTTGGTCTGGCCGGCCAGATCCCCGATCACGTCGACGATGCTCGAGATCTTCTTCGACGACGCCGACATCAGCTCCATCGATTCGATCGTGCCCTCGATCGCGCTGGTTCCGCGATCGGCCGCTGCCTGGGTTTCGCTCGCGAGACTGGTGGCACTGGTCGCACCATCGCTGATGACCTTGATGGCGTTCGAAAGATCGCCGACGACCGACTGCATTTCCTCGGTTTTCGCGGCGATCTTCCGCTCCAGCAGCACCTGTTCGGTGACGTCATAGGCGTATTTGATCACGCGCGAGGGATTGCCCTGCAGATCGAAAACCGGCGAGTAGCTCGCCTGGATGAACACGTCGCGGTCGTACTTGCCGATCCGGTGGAAGCGTCCGGACTGGCCCTCCCCGCGACCCAGCGCCCGCCAGAAATCGCCATATTCCTTCGACTTCAGGTGCGCAGGATCGACGAACATCGAATGGTGCCGGCCCTGGATCTCGCGAAGCGAATAGCCCATGGTCGAGAGGAAATTCTCGTTCGCGGTCAGGATCTCGCCGTCGAGGTTGAACTCGATGGTCGCGAGGCTGCGGTCGACCGCCTGGGCGCGGCTCTTGCCCTCGATCGCCGCCTTCTTGCGCTCGGTGATGTCGGTGGCGAACTTGACCACCTTCACCACCGCCCCGAACCCGTCGAAGATCGGGCTGTAGGTCGCGCTGAGCCAGAGCTCCTCGCCGGCCTTGTTGCGACGACGGAAATCGCCCGCGACATATTCGCCATGCGCCAGATCCGCCCAGAAGCGCGCATATTCCTGCGAGTTGACGAGGTCCACATCGCAGAAGATCTTGTGGTGCTTGCCCACCACGTCCTCGCGCCGATAGCCGGTGGCCGCCAGGAAATTGTCGTTCGCGTCGAGGATGACGCCCTCGGGCGTGAATTCGATGACGGCCTGGGCGCGGCTTATCGCGGCGACCTTGCCCTCGGCATCCGCCGCAAGCACCTTCTGCTCGGTGATGTCATGGGCGTATTTGACCACCTTGACGAGCTTGCCGTCGACATCGACGATCGGGTTGTAGGTGGCGCGGATCCACACCCGGCGCCCCTCCTTGCCGAGCCGGGGGAAGACACCCGACTGGAACTCGCCCGCGGCGAGCTTGCGCCAGAAATTCTTGTAATCGTCGGTCTTCACATATTGCGGATCGCAGCATTTGCTGTGGTGCTTGCCGATCAGCTCGTTGCGATCATAGCCCATCGTTTGCAGGAACATGTCGTTCGCGGCGATGACATGGCCATTGGTGTCAAACTCGATCACCGAGGTGCTGCGATCGATCGCCGCCAGCTTGCCGGCAGCCTCCGCACTTTCGACCTGCTGCTTCGTCACGTCGATGGCGAACTTGACGATCTTCACCGGGATGCCCTGGTGATCGAGGATCGGGTTGTAGGTCGCCTGGATCCAGCGTTCGGTGCCGTCCTTGGCGACGCGCTTGTACAGGCCACCGTCGAATTCACCGCGACCCAGCCGCTCCCAGAACTGGCGATAGGCCGGCGAGCGGCCATAATCTGCCGTGCAGAAGATGCGGTGGTGCTGGCCGATCAGGTCCTCGGCCTGGTAGCCGAGCAGGTTGCAGAAATTCTCGTTGGCAGCGAGCACCCGGCCGGACAGATCGAATTCGATCATCGCCATTGCGCGGCTGAAGGCGTTGAGCACGCTGCGGTTGAGCGCCGCATCGATCTGCGCGCCGCGCACGTCGCGCGCGATCAGCATCACGCTCTGTACCTTGCCCTTGGCATCGGTGACCGGCACGTAATGTCCGGAAAGCCAGGCGTCCTTGCCCTCGCAGCCGCTGCGCCGGGCGGTTTCCTCGATCGTCTCGCCGGCCCGCAGCCGGTCCCAGAAGGTGCCGTAGGCGGGGCTGGCGGCATAGTCGGGGTCGCAGAAGAAGCGGTGGTGCTCGCCGATCACGGTCGACAGCACGCACCCCATCGCGTCCAGGAAAAGCTGGTTGGCCCGGGTAAGCGTCCCGTCCGGCGAGAATTCCGCCACCGCGTACAGCCGATCGAGCACGGTACCCGCAGCGTTGCGAAAGGCCTCGTCCGATGTTTCGCCGCTGCGCCCGCTGCCGAGACCGGTAACTTCCATGTTCATGCGCCGTAGGTCCCATCTCGCCCGGCCTGCAGCCGATGCCATTTTCAGAGACTTATAGGACGGTGGAGCGCATGAACCCTTTTACAAACAAAGTTAACTTCTCGGATCCGTACTCGTACGGGTATGCTTAGCGCAGCGCGTTGGCGACCAGCTTGTGCAGCTTGGAATGCAGGCCGTCATTCGCCGCGAGGAACTGGTTGCGCTGCATTGCCATGTCCTGGCCGCGATAGTCGGTGACGAAGCCGCCGGCTTCCTTGACGAGCAGCATGCCCGCCGCCACGTCCCACGGCTTCAGGTCCGATTCCCAATAGCCGTCGAACCGGCCCGCCGCGACCCAGGCAAGGTCGAGCGCCGCCGAGCCCAGGCGGCGGATGCCCGCCACTTCGGGTGCCACCGCACCGAAGATGCGGCTCCACTCGGCGAAATTGCCATGGCCCATGAACGGAATACCCGTCGCGATCAGCGCCTCGGACAGGTCGCGGCGCGCCGAGACGCGCAGACGCTGGTCCTGCAGCCACGCCCCGCGGCCCTTCTCGGCCCAGAAGCTCTCGTCGGTCAGCGGCTGGTAAATGAGGCCGTGGGTGATCTCGGGCTTGCCCTGCGCGCCATTGGGATCCTCGACCGCGATCGCGATCGAGAAATGCGGGATGCCGTGGAGGAAGTTGGTGGTGCCGTCGAGCGGATCGACGATGAAGCGCGGCTTGTCCGGATCGCCCGGCAGCTCGCCGCCCTCTTCCGCCAGGATGCGCCAGTCGGGCCGCGCCTTGCGCAGTTCCTCGATCAGCGTCTGCTCGGCGCGCTTGTCGGCCATGCTCACGAAATCGGCCGGGCCCTTGCGGCTGACCTGCAGGTGCGTGACCTCGTTAAAGTCGCGACGCAGGCGCGGTGCTGCCTTGCGTGCGGCACGGTCCATGACGGTGAGAAGGCCGGAAAAGGCTGCCATATCAATCTCTCTCCCTGCCGCTGGTGCGGGGGACTAAGGAGGCCTGACCCGAAAACGGGAAAAGGGGACGCAGGCCTGCCGTCCCCTTCCCTAGCATAGATTCGGCCGAAGCCGGCAGATCAGTCCGCGCGGCGGACGTAGGTCTGCTCGTACACGTCGACGACGATCCGCGTGCCCGACGCGATGTGCGGCGGCACCATGATGCGCACGCCGTTGTCGAGCACGGCCGGCTTGTACGAGGACGAGGCCGTCTGGCCCTTCACCACCGCATCGGCCTCGACGATCGTCGCTTCGATCGTGTCGGGCAGCTGCACGCTGATCGGCTCTTCGTCATAGAGCTCCATCAGCACGTCCATGCCGTCCTGCAGGAAGGCCGCGGCCTCGCCGAGCAGGTCGCGCGGCAGCGTGGTCTGGTCATAGGTTTCCTTGTCCATGAACACGAGCATGTCGCCTTCCGGATACAGGAACTGGAAATCCTTGGTGTCGAGGCGCACGCGCTCCACGGTCTCGGCCGAGCGGAAGCGGACGTTGTTCTTGCGGCCGTCGCGCAGGTTCTTGAGTTCGACCTGCATATAGGCACCGCCCTTGCCGGGCTGGGTGTGCTGAATCTTGACGGCGCGCCAGATGCCGCCCTCATATTCGATGATGTTGCCGGGACGGATGTCCACGCCGCTGATCTTCATGGATCGTGCCTGTATGTGAGAAAGAGCTGAGCGGCGCCCTTTAGCTCCGCCCGGGCTTTCCCGCAAGCAGGGGATAGGGATCGATATTGGTTCCCTGCCACCAGCCCTCGCCGGGGCGCATCTGCTTGATCTCGAAATGCAGGTGCGGCGGACCGCCCGCGGCGCTCCCGCTG
This sequence comes from Sphingomonas sp. R1, assembly GCF_025960285.1. Classification (GTDB taxonomy): domain Bacteria; phylum Pseudomonadota; class Alphaproteobacteria; order Sphingomonadales; family Sphingomonadaceae; genus Sphingomonas. Next base: position 917,813 of record NZ_CP110111.1, read on the forward strand.
TCGCCGACGGTGGCGATCGGCTGGCCCTGGCGGACGGACGCCCCCTCGGGCACCCCTATCGTGTCGAGATGGGCGTAGTAATGCACCGTCGCACCATCGGGCGTGCGCACGTACAGCGTGTGCCCGCCAAGCGCGCTCTCGAACCGCTTCTCGACGGTGCCCGATGCGGCTGCGAGCACCGGCGTGCCCTTGGGTGCCAGAATGTCGATGGCGTGGTGCTCCCGATCGCCGTCGCCACGGGGTTGCCCCCAGTCGTCGTGCAGCGCCGTTGCGGCGACACCCTGCACCGGAATCCGCAAGGTCGTATCCCCCGCGGCGGGCGCGCGCCCGGAGGGCGGCGGCGCGGTGGCGACGGGCGGTTTCGCGCCCGGCGCGACGAAGCGAACGCGGGACACCAGCAGCACGAGCAGCGCCACCACCACGAGCCCCGCCACCAGGCGGCCGCGACGCACCGGCTCAGTCCTGGAAGATCGCCGGCGTACCCGGCTTCACCATCAGCGCGACGCGCGCGGCGTCCCAGTTGGTCAGGCGGATGCAGCCATGGCTCTCGCTGCGGCCGATGGTCTGCGGCTCGGGCGTGCCATGAATGCCGTAATGCTCCTTGGACAGGTCGATCCATACGACCCCCACCGGGCCGTTGGGGCCGGCGGGGAGCATCGCGGGATCGTCGCCCTTCTTGGCGTCCCAGAACAGCGTTGGGTTATAGTGAAACTTGGGATTGGTATCCACGCCGTTGATTTTCCAGCGCCCGATCGGCAGCGGATCATGCTCGCTGCCCATGGTTGCGCTGAACTGGGCAACAAGGCGATTGCCCGCACCATAGACCTTCAGCACGCCCTCCGACTTGTCGACCACCAGACGGTCTGCCTGGGGCTGGCGCGGATCGACGTTGAGCATGGCGAGCGTCTGGCGCCATTCGGGCTTCCACGCCTCCGGATAGGCGCGCGACGCGGGCAGCGCGTTGGGCAGACGCAGGGGCGTGCCGGTGCGAATGTCCGTGACCCCCGGGTTGAGCGCGGTGATCACCTCCGGCGTCGTATGAAACATCTCCGCCAGCTTCTCGAGCGGATTGCGATATCCCAGCGATTTCAGTTTCCCCTGTTCTGTCAGATCCTTGGGAATGGGATCTACGAACGGACCTTGCATTGTCTGCGCGCCGACGGCGAGTGTCCGTACCGGCCGCAAGGCCCGATACTGGTGGAGTACCGCCAGGGTCGCGGGGTCGATCACGCCGGTAACCTTCAGCCCGCGCGCCTCCTGCAGCCCGCGAACCGCCGCGGTCAGCGACTGTCCGGGGCGGCCGTCCAGGATGCCGGGGCCGAAGCCGAGATGGTCGAGGATCACCTGCGCGTGAAGGATGTTCAGGTCGATCGGCGGCCTCGGCGCAGGCGTTTGCGCCACCGCAGATGTCGCAAGCAGTCCGGCCATCAGTCCCAGCATCCTGCGCACGCATTCTCTCCCGATCGTTGAGGGCGCTAAACGTGCATGCCGGGTTTCGGGTTGCCTGGCGGCCAAAGCCCGGTGGACAATCGCCCGGCGACATGCCCTAATCCACGCGATGCGGGGGATCCTTACAGAGGCGGAACAAGTGCTCGGCTCGCCGATGCGCAACCTCGTGTCGATCCTGGTCTTCGTGCTGCTCGTCGGCGTGCTGGCGACGATCGGCTACATGGCGGCGGGCTGGAGCTTCGCGGATGCCAGCTACATGGTGGTGCTGACGCTCTACACCGTGGGCTATGGCGAGGTCCGCCCGGTCGACACCCCCTATCTCCACGCGCTGACCATGGCGACGATGGTGCTGGGCTGCACCGGCATGATCTTGCTCACCAGCGCGCTCGTCCAGCTCTTCACCGTCCTGCAACTGCGCAGTATTTTCGGAGGCTCCCGCATGCAGAACCGCATCGACCAGCTTGCCGGCCATGTCGTGATCTGCGGCTATGGCCGGATCGGGGTGATGCTCGCCCGCGACCTCGCCCGCGCCGCCGTGCCGGTGGTCGTGATCGAACGCGGCCCCGAAAAGCGCGCCGAGGCGGAAGCCGCCGGCCACTGCACGCTGGCAGGCGACGCCACTGAGGAAGAGGTGCTGATCGCCGCCGGGATCCAGCGTGCCCGTGCCCTCGCCACGGTGCTGCCCGACGATGCGGCGAACGTGTTCATCACGCTGAGCGCACGCAACCTCAACACCGGCCTGGAGATCATCGCGCGCGGCGAGGCGCCGACGACCGAGCGCAAGCTGATCCATGCCGGCGCCGACCGCGTCGTCTTCCCCACCCATATCGGCGCGGAGGCGATGGCTCGGATGATCCTCTATCCGCACAGCCAGCAGGTGCATGGCGATGCCCAGCTAGGCCGGTTGCGGCGCGATCTCGAGGCGCTGGGGCTGGATGTCGAACTGATCGAGGTCGCGCCGGGCTCGGCGATGGCGGGTCTGAGCGTCGAGGCAGCCGAGCGGCGCGCCGAGGGCAGCGTGTTCATCGTCCAGATCGATCGCGGCGACGGTCGCTCGATCCCCCGTCCGGCGCGCGACGAGCGGCTGGAGCCCGGCGACAAGGCATTGGTGGTGATGCGCGACGTGGGCGCAGCGGCACGCGCGCTGTTCACCAGCCGGCAGGAAATCAGGGCCGGGAGGAACAAGTTTTGAGGGCGGGCCGGACGATGCCTCCCCCGCCCGCGCCTTCAGCCGCGCTTCAGCTTGTCCGGCGCAGCGTTCGCTGATGGCGCCGAGCATCCCCCCCTCCCATCCCCGCCCCCGCCGCCTCGGCTGGAAAGGCTGGATTGGCCTGGTCGCGCTGCTGCTCGCCGCCGGCACGCTGGGTCTCTACTGGAGCGCCGGCTTCCTCGACCGCGATCCGGTTCATCTCTACGGCATGCCCGAGCGCGGCGGCACCGCCCCGGTCGCGGCGGTCTTTCTCTCCGGCGACATGGGCATCCGCTACGGCATGGGCTCCTATGTCGTGGAATCGCTCTCCGGGGCCGGCGTGCCGGTCTACGCGATCGCCAGTTCGACGATGTTCGCCCGCCGCCGCAGCGCGGCCGACGTGCAGGCGCTGCTGCCCGATGCGATCCGCGAGACGCTGCGCCGCTCTGGCGCGCGCAAGGTGGTGGTGATCGGCCAGTCCTTCGGCGCGGACATGGCGCGGGTCGGCATGGCGCGGTTGCCGGCAGACCTGCGCGCCCGGGTCGCCGCCCTGGTGCTGGTGGTGCCCGGCACCAGCGCCTATTTCCGCGCCGACCCGCTGGGCCTGGCCTATATCGGCACGCCGGATGCCGATGCCGCGGCGGCGCGGACGCTGACCTGGCTGCCGGTCACCTGCATCCGCGGCGCGGACGAGGCCGACAGCCTGTGCCCCAGCCTGCTCGCCCCCAATGTGCGGCGCATCACCCTGCCCGGCGGCCATTTCCTGCGCATGGACCATGACCTGCTGGTCCGCACCGTCTTCGCCGCCCTCGCGCCCGTCCTCGATACCCATCTGGAGGCCCCCGCCCGCTGAGGCGGAGGCACGCGACGATTGCCCGGGTTCCACCGGCGGGATAAGGGCGGCGACGGCCGCGTTGATGCGATGCCTGCCGCGGCAGGATCGGCAACGCGCCCGCGGGGGACGGCAATGCAAGGCTTGGAACAGCGCGCGCCCGCAGCGGAGGCGTCCACACCGCCGGGCTGGCTCGCCCGGCACCGGCGCCTGCTGCTCGTGCTGCTGGTGCTGACGGTCGCGCTGCTGGGGTTCGAGGCGATGCGCTCGATCCTCGCCGAGGTACGCCTGCGCGATGTACGCGGCGCGCTGCACCGCATCGACGGCGCCCGGCTGGCGCTCGCCATCGGGCTGACTTCAGCCTCCTATCTCGCGCTCACCTTCTACGACTGGTTCGCCGTGCGCGCGATCGGCCAGCGCCTGCCTTGGCGCACCACCGCGCTCGCCGCCTTCACCAGCTATGCGATCAGCCAAAATCTGGGGTTGTCGCTGCTGACCGGCGGCACCGCCCGCCTGCGCGCCTATGGTGCCGCCGGGCTGGAGTTCGCCGATGTCGCGCGGGTGACGCTGCTCGCCAGCGGGACCTTCTGGGCCGGGGTGTTCGCGGTGACCGCCGCCGCGCTGCTCGCGGCGCCGGCGCCGCTGGTGCTGTTCGGGCAGACGCTGCCGCTTTGGCTGTTGCACGGCACCGGCATCGCGCTCGCTGTGGCTTTTGCCCTGCTGTTCGCCGCGCGTCTGCGGGGGCTGGCGACCTTGCGGGTGGGGAGCGCGACCCTGCCGCTTCCCCCGCCCCCGCTGATGGCGGCGCAGATCGGCGTTGCCGCACTCGATCTCGCCTGCGCGTCGGGTGCGCTGTTCGTGCTGGTGCCGCACGCCGATCCGGCGATGCTCGGCGGCTTCTTCCTCGCCTATGCGCTCGCGATCGTGATCGCGCTGGTCACCCATGTGCCGGGCGGCATCGGCGTGTTCGAGGCGGTGATGCTCGCGCTGGTCCCGATCGGCCGCAGCGACCTGTTTGCCGCGCTGCTGCTCTACCGGCTGATCTACTATCTGCTGCCGCTGCTGGCCGCCGGCGTGCTGCTCGTCGGGATCGAGGGGCGGCGCCTGCGCCGGCCGCTCGCCACCGGACTGGGCATCGCCCACCGCATCGGCCAGGCGCTGGTCCCGCCCCTGCTTGCGCTGCTGGTGTTCGCCGGCGGGCTGGTTCTGCTGATCTCCGGCGCGCTGCCGCCCGCGCACGGCCGCATGCATCCGCTGCACGGCATCCTGCCGCTGCCCTTCGTGGAGGGGTCGCATTTCGCCGCGAGCCTGGTCGGCACCGCGCTGCTGCTGATCGCGCCCGCCGTCCAGGCGCGGCTCAAGAGCGGCTTTCACGCCGCGCGGCTGCTGCTCGTCGCCGGCGCCCTGTTCTCGCTCGCCAAGGGGATCGACTATGAGGAGGCGACGGTACTCCTCGTCGTCGCCGCGCTCCTCCAATATGCGCGCCCGGGCTTCTATCGCAGCGCCGGCATCGGCTCCGCCCCGGTCGCGCGCTGGTGGTGGGCAGCAGCGCTGATCGCGGTGCTGCTCAGCGCCTGGGCCGGCTTCTTCGCCTATAAGCACGTGCCGTATTCGGATGCGCTGTGGTGGGATTTCGCCTGGCGCGGCAATGCCCCCCGGTTCCTGCGGGCGACGCTGGGGGCGACGATGCTGCTGGTCGGCTGGGCGTTCTGGCGGCTGATGGCCGCTGCACCCCGGGCGGGCGAACGCCAGGCCCTCGACCCGGGAGTGGCTGCGCGCGCGATCGCCGTCTCCCCCCGCGCCGATGCGATGCTCGCCTACACCGGCGACAAGGATTTCCTGCACTCCACCTCGGGCGATGCCTTCCTGATGTACCGCGTGCAGGGGCGCACCTGGGTGGTGATGGGGGATCCGGTCGGCCCCGAGGCGGCCTGGTCCGAGCTGATCTGGGAGATCCGCCGCCACTGCGATGCCGCGCGCGGCCGGCTCTGCCTGTTCCAGGTGAGCGCCGCGATGCTCCCGTTGGTGGTGGAGCTGGGGCTGCAACCGATGAAATATGGCGAGGAGGCCGTGATCGACCTTCGTAACGGCTACCCGCTGACGGGCGGCCAGTTCAAGTCGCTGCGCTATTCGGTGAAGCGCGCGACGAGCGAGGGTCTGGCGTTCGAGGTCGTGCCCGCGGTGCAGGTCCCCGCCCTGCTGCCCGAGCTCCGCCACGTCTCGGACGCGTGGCTGGCGGGCAAGCACGGTGCCGAAAAGACCTTCAGTCTCGGCCGGTTCGACCCCGAGTATCTGTCCCGGTTCGACTGCGCCGTGCTGCGGCTGGAAGGGCGGATCGTCGCCTTCGCCAATATCTGGGAAACGCCCAATCGCGAGGAGATGTCGATCGATCTGATGCGCCATCTGCCCGACACGCCCTATGGCGCGATGGACCTGCTGTTCGTGCGGCTGCTGCAATATGGCGCCGCGCAGGGCTTCGCGCGGTTCAATCTCGGCCTGGCGCCGCTCTCCGGCCTCAAGCCCGGACCGCTGGCGCCGATCTGGTCGCGGCTGGGCGCGGCGGTCTATGGCCATGGCGAGCGGCTGTACGGCTTTTCCGGCCTGCGGTCGTTCAAGGCCAAGTTCGGGCCGAGCTGGGTGCCGCGTTATATCGGCACCAGCCCGGGGGTTTCGGTGCCGCGGGCGCTGATCGATGCGGCGGTGCTGATCGGCGGCTAGCCCCTTGGGTTCTGCGCCCGCGACCCCACATGCTGCGGCGCAACCAGGGAGACACGCATGGACCTCGCATTTCTCGGCCTCGGGCAGATGGGCATCGGCATGGCGGGGGCGCTGCTCGATGCGGGACATACGCTCACCGTGTGGAACCGCTCGCCGGACAAGGCGGCGGGCCTCACCGGACGCGGCGCGCGGCTCGCCCGCACGCCCCGCGAAGCCGCCGACGGCGCGCAGGCGGTGCTGACCATGGTCGCGGACGATGCCGCGCTCGCCGCGGTCCTCGATGGCGAGGACGGCCTGATCGCCGGCATGGCGCCGGGCACCTTGCACCTGTCGCACAGCACCGTTGCGGTCGCCACGACCGACCAGCTTGCCGCCCGCCATGCCGAGGCCGGCCACCTGTTCGTCTCCGCCCCCGTGTTCGGCCGCCCGCCGGTCGCAGCCCAAGGCAAGCTCGCCATCGTCGCCGCCGGTGCGCCCGAGGCGATGGAGGCCGCCGCGCCGATCCTCGACGCGCTCGGCCGCGTCACCTTCCCGATGGGCGACACGCCCTCGGCGGCGAACCTGGTGAAGCTCGCCGGCAACTTCATGATCATGGCCACCGTCGAAGCCTATGGCGAAGCGATGTCGCTCGGCGAAAAGGGCGGGGTCGCGCGCGAGAAGATGCTGGAGGTGTTTTCCGGCACGATCTTCGACGGCGCGATCCACAAGGTCTATGGCCCGCCGATCGCCGAGCGCCGCCACCGCCCGGCAGGCTTCGCCGCGCCGCTGGGGCTGAAGGACATGCGCCTCGCCGGCGAAGCCGCCGAGGCGGTCGGCGCCAGGCTGCCGCTGCTCGATCTGGTGCGCGCGCATCTCGCGGAGACGGTCGCAACCGAAGGCAGCGATGTCGACGTGACTGCGCTGGCCGAGACCATCGCCAAGCTGTGACCTTCCTCCCTCTCCCTCGCGGGGGAGGGGAACTGCCGCCGCGGTGATGGGCAGCGGCCCCTCGAAACCGTCGTCATTCCCGCGAAGGCGGGAATCCATTGCCCTCGACGCTGGGGGGAAGAACCGCGAATTCAGCGCCGATGGATCCCCGCCTTCGCGGGGATGACGGTGTATTGGCGTGAAGCCGGAACCCGCGCTACCGCGCCAGAGGACCTGGATTCACGACGGGTACCCTTCCCCCCCGCCCCGATCGCGCGTACATTTCCCACATGATCACTCGGCTTTTCCTCGCCCATCCCCGCAGCGTCGGCGAAAGCTATGGGGAGCATGCCGCCACCGCGGCGCGGTTCGGCGTCACGATGATGGTCGGCGGCGCCGCCTGCATCGTCCATGCGGTGCTGCCGTTCCTGTTCGTGCGCACCGCAAGCGATTCGGTGAAGCGGCTCTACGCCCAGATGATGGCGCGCCAGCCCGCCTTTGCCGAGAAGACGCCGGCGTTCCGGCAGCCCGAGTGGCAGCTCGACTACGAAATCTGACGACGGCATCGGGGGAGCCGCAACCATGATCGAACACGTCGCCATCATCGGCGCGGGCTTTTCGGGCACGCTCCAGGCGATCAACCTGATCCGCCACGAAGGGCCGCGCGCTACGCTGGTCGAGCGCGCGCCGGTGGCGGGCACCGGCCTCGCGTACGGCGCGGCGCACCCTTCGCACCTGCTCAACGTCCGCGCGGCGAACATGAGCGCCTTTCCCGACGATCCCGGGCATCTGGTCCGCTGGCTGGAAGCGCGCGGCGTGGCGAATGCCGCGACCAGCTTCGTGCCGCGCCGAGTGTACGGCGACTATCTGCGCGAGATGCTGGCCCAGGCGCTGGCCGAGCATCCCGAGCGCCTCCGGCTGGTCCATGCCGAGGTGGAGGACGTGACCTTCGACGCGCAGGGCGCGAGGCTGCAGCTGTCGGACGGCACGCTGCGCGCCGATGCCGCGGTGCTCGCGGTGGGCAATCTGCCGCCGCACGATCCGCCGGGGCTCGACCCCGCACGGCTCTCCGCAACCCGCTACAAGGGCGACCCCTGGGACCCGAGCGTTCCCGAGGACCTGTCGGACGGGGACACCGTGCTGGTGATCGGCACCGGGCTCACCATGGTCGACGTGGCGCTGCTGCTCGAGGCGCGCGGCTTCACGGGCAGGATCGTCGCGGTATCGCGGCGCGGATTGCTGCCCCGCCCCCATGGTCCGGGCCAGGACTGGCAGAAGATCGCCGAGCGCCCGCGCACCCGTGCCTCCAAGCTCGTCCGCGCCGTCCGGGACCGTGCCGAGCAGGTCGGCTGGCGCAACGCCGTCGACGAGCTCCGCCCCTTCACCCAGCCGATGTGGGCCAATGCCAGCGAAGCCGAACGCGCGCGTTTCCTGCGCCATCTGCGCCCCTGGTGGGACGTGCATCGCCACCGCCTCGCCCCCGAGGTCCATGCCCGCCTGCAGGCGCTGATCGATCGCGGCCAGCTGGAAGTGCTCGCCGCCAAGACGCTCGGCTTCGAGCAAGGACCGGACGGGATCGCCGTCACCCTGCGTCCGCGCGGGCAGGATGCGCCGAGGACGATCCACGCCCAGCGCATCGTCAACTGCACCGGCCCGCTCGGCGATCTCGCCCGCACCCGCGAACCGTTGCTCCAGCGCCTCGCCGAACGGGGGCTGATCCGCCCCGATGCCGCCCGCATCGGCATCGATGTCGACAATCAGGGCCAGACCATCGCCGCCGACGGCCGCGCCAATGCGAACCTCTATGCGCTGGGGCCGATGACCCGGGGCGCCTTCTGGGAGATCGTCGCGGTGCCCGACATTCGCACCCAGACCTGGGCGGTCGCCCGCCGGCTCTCCAACGCCCATTGGGTCGGCGGCGAGGGCCTGTAGCCAACTGGTAACATTTGACACTAAATCGGGAATCGGGGTATCAGGTCGCCATGACCGATACCGCCAATCCGCTCGGCCTCAACGGCTTCGAGTTCGTCGAGTTCACCTCGCCCGATCCGGACGCGATGGCGCGCCAGTTCGAGCAGCTGGGCTTCGTTGCCAGCCACCGCCATCCGCGCAAGAACATCACGCGCTACAAGCAGGGCCGCATCAACCTGATGCTCAACCGCGACGATGCCGGCCGCGTCGCCGCCTTTCGCGGCGAGCACGGTCCCTCGGCCAGCGCGATGGCGTTCCGCGTGGCGGACCCGAAAAAGGCGATGGAATGGGCACTCGCGCACGGCGCCAAGCCCACGGACGAGGACGACACCGTCATCCAAGGGATCGGCGGCTCCTATCTCTATTTCATCCAGGACGAGACCGACCTCTATGCCGACTGGGCCGAGTTCCCCGGCTGGCGCGAGGCCGAGGCCGCGAACAGCGTCGGGCTCGACCTGCTCGACCACCTCACCCACAATGTCCGCCGCGGCCAGATGCGGGTGTGGAGCGAATTCTACCGCACGCTCTTCGGCTTCGAGGAGCAGAAGTATTTCGACATCAAGGGCAAGGCGACCGGCCTGTTCAGCCAGGCGATGATCGCCCCCGACAAGGCGATCCGCATCCCGCTCAACGAAAGCCAGGACGACAACAGCCAGATCGAGGAATTCCTCCGCGAATATAATGGCGAAGGCATCCAGCATCTCGCGCTGACGACGGACGACATCTACGACACGGTCGAGCGCCTGCGCGCCCGCGGCGTGCGGCTGCAGGACACGATCGAGACCTATTACGAGCTGGTCGACAAGCGCGTCCCCGGGCATGGCGAGGATCTCGAGCGGCTGCGCAAGAACCGCATCCTGATCGACGGTTCGGTGGAGAACGAAGAGGGCATCCTGCTCCAAATCTTCACCGAGACGATGTTCGGCCCGATCTTCTTCGAGATCATCCAGCGCAAGGGCAATGAGGGCTTCGGCAACGGCAATTTCCAGGCGCTGTTCGAGAGCATCGAGCTCGACCAGATCCGCCGCGGCGTGATCAAGGTCGACGCCTGACAGGTTCGGAGAGGGAGAGAGCCGGGGGTGCCGCCGCAGGAACGATGGCATACCCCGGCCCCACCTATTTCCCCTGCGGGACCAGCCAGCCGCAGCGCCATACCCAGCGTCATCCCCGCGAAGGCGGGGATCCATTGGCGCTGAAGCTGCGGTTCCTGCCCCGAACGTCCTGGCAAATGGATTCCCGCCTCCGCGGGAACGACGAAAATGGGCCAAAGAGCCCCGACGCGGCGATAGCCTCCTGACGGAGGAGGAGGAGCAGGATGACCCAGTATTTCCCCGGCTTCGGCAACCATGTCTCCACCGAGGCCGTCGCGCACGCGCTGCCGATCGGCCGCAACAGCCCGCAGCGCCCGCCCTATGGCCTCTATGCCGAGCAGCTCTCCGGCACCGCCTTCACCGCGCCGCGTGCCGAGAACCACCGCGCCTGGCTGTACCGCCTGCGCCCCAGCGCCGAGCATCCGCCCTACCAGCCCTATGCGGGCGCGCCCTTGTTCTCGCCGCACACCCCGGTGAAGCCGCTCGCCCCCAATCGCCTGCGCTGGGATCCCGTCCCCGCTCCGCCCGCGCCGGTCGACTGGATCGACGGCATGGAGACGATGCTCGCCACGCGCGATCCTGCCGATCTCGAAGGCGTCGTCGTCCACCGCTATGCCGCCAATCGCGACATGGACAATCGCGCCTTCGTCAACGCCGACGGCGAGCTGCTGTTCATCCCCCAGGCCGGGGCGCTCACGCTGCTGACCGAGCTCGGCCGGATCGACATCGCCCCCGGCCATATCGCCGTGATCCCGCGCGGCGTCCGCTTCCGCGTGCTGCTGCCCGAGGGCAGCGCTGCCGGCTATGTCGCCGAGAATTTCGGCGCGCCGTTCCGCCTCCCCGATCTCGGGCCGATCGGCGCCAACGGCCTCGCCAACCCCCGCGACTTCGAGACGCCCGCCGCCTCGTTCGAGGATCGCGACGAAGCGTTCGAGCTTGTGCAAAAGTCGTTGGCAAGTCTGTGGATAACCACCCTGCCGCACAGCCCGCTGGACGTGGTGGCGTGGCACGGCAACCTCGCGCCCTATCGCTACGATCTCGCCCGGTTCAACACGATGAACACGGTGAGCTTCGACCATCCCGATCCCTCGATCTTCACCGTGCTGACCTCGCCCAGCACCGTGGCAGGCCGGGCCAATGCCGATTTCGTGATCTTCCCGCCACGCTGGATGGTGGCGGAGGACACGTTCCGCCCACCCTGGTTCCACCGCAACGTGATGAGCGAGGCGATGGGGCTGATCCACGGCGCCTATGACGCCAAGGCGGAGGGCTTTGCCCCCGGCGGCCTGTCGCTCCACAATCTGATGGCCGGCCATGGACCCGACGTCGCCAGCTGGCGCGGTGCCACGCAAGCCGAGCTCAAGCCGCACAAGATCGACGGGACCCTGGCGTTCATGGTCGAGACCTGCTGGCCCTACCGCCCGACCGAGCATGCGCTCGCCCACGCCCAGCCGGACTATGACGCGGTATGGGAAGGTTTCCCAAAGGCACAGCTGCCGTGAAGCGTTCCGATGCCGGATTGCCGCTGCATTGGCATCAAAGAATGGGCAACGCCTTCACAAAGCATCGTCATTCCCGCGAAGGCGGGAATCCATTGCCCCCGACGCTGGGGGAAAGAGCCGACAATGCAGCGCCAATGGATCCCCGCCTTCGCGGGGATGACGAACGGCGTATTTCGTGGGTTGCAAGGTTCCCCGTTCCGGGGAGGATCTAGTTGGACCGCCTCACCACCACCCCCGCCGGCGTGAAGCTCGGCCCGCTCGAGCTGATCCCCGACGGCACCGCCCGCAACTTCGTCCTGGAAATGCGCGCCGGCCGGTTCCACGGCTTCGTCGTCCGCCGCGGCGCCCGGGTCTATGGCTATGTCGATCGCTGTGCCCACATGCCCGTCCCGCTGACCCAGCAGCTCGACGCCTATCTCACCCCCGGTGCCACCCATATCCAGTGCAGCTGGCACGGCGCGCTCTACACCGTGGAGGAGGGCCGGTGCGTCGGCGGCCCTTGCGTCGGCGCGCGACTGCTTCCATGGCCCGTGACAACAATCGACGGCATGATCGTGACCGTTGGAGAGGAACAAGCATGACCCCGGACTTCGACTTCGCCCTCGGCGATTCCGCCGACATGATCCGCGACACCACCGCGCGCTTCGCCCGCGACAAGATCGCGCCATTGGCGGCGCGGATCGATGCCGAGGACTGGTTCCCGCGCGACGAACTCTGGGCCGCGATGGGCGAGCTGGGGCTGCACGGCATCACCGTGCCGGAAGCCGATGGCGGGCTCGGCCTCGGCTATCTCGAGCATGTCATCGCCTGCGAGGAAGTCGCGCGTGCCTCGGCCTCGATCGGGCTCAGCTACGGCGCGCATTCCAACCTCTGCGTCAACCAGATCGCCCGCTGGGGCAATGAAGCGCAGAAGGCCAAATATCTCCCCAAGCTGATCTCGGGCGAGCATGTCGGCAGCCTGGCGATGTCCGAGGCAGGCGCGGGCTCCGACGTCGTCTCGATGAAGCTCAAGGCCGAAAAGGTCCAGGGCGGCTATGTGCTCAACGGCACCAAGTTCTGGATCACCAACGCGGCCTATGCCGATACCCTCGTCGTCTACGCCAAGACCGGCGAAGGCTCGCGCGGCATCACGACGTTCCTGATCGAGAAGGACATGCCGGGCTTCGCGATCGGCCAGAAGATCGACAAGATGGGCATGCGCGGCTCGCCCACGGCGGAACTGGTGTTCACCGATTGCGAGGTGCCCGAGGAAAACGTGATGGGCCCGCTCAACGGCGGCGTCGGCGTGCTGATGAGCGGCCTCGACTATGAGCGCGCGGTGCTCGCCGGCATCCAGCTCGGCATCATGCAGGCCTGCCTCGATGTCGTCCTGCCCTATCTGCGCGAGCGCAAGCAGTTCGGCCAGGCGATCGGCAGCTTCCAGCTGATGCAGGCCAAGGTCGCCGACATGTATGTCGCGCTCAATTCCGCCCGCGCATACGTCTATGCCGTGGCGCGCAGCTGCGATGCGGGCAAGACGACGCGCTTCGATGCGGCGGGCGCGATCCTGCTCGCCAGCGAGAACGCCTTCCGCGTCGCGGGCGAGGCCGTGCAGGCGCTCGGCGGCGCCGGCTATACCAAGGACTGGCCGGTCGAACGCTTTCTGCGCGACGCCAAGCTGCTCGACATCGGCGCGGGGACCAACGAGATTCGCCGGATGCTGATCGGCCGCGAATTGCTGGGGGCGGCGTGATGGGCGACACCCAAATTCCTCCCCGGCACGGGGAGGGGGACCGCGCGCCGCAGGCGCGTGGTGGAGGGGCCGCGCCGCGAGGCGCGGAACTCGTTCGAAGCGCAGGATCCCGCCGCGTGCCGCGGCAGCCCCTCCACCATGTGCTGCGCACATGGTCCTCCTCCCCGTTCCGGGGAGGAATTGAGGTTACCGTATGACCGCCCCCATCCTCCCCACCGCCGTCAACCCCGACAGCGATCCGTTCCGCGCCCAGGCAGCGCACCACCGCGCGCTCGCCGCGAAGCTCCGCGCCGATGTCGCGCAGGCAGCCCTCGGCGGCAGCGAGTCCGCGCGTGCCAAGCATGTCGCGCGCGGCAAGCTGCTCCCCCGCGAGCGGGTCGAGCGGCTGCTCGATCCGGGCAGCCCGTTCCTCGAGATCGGCCAGCTCGCGGCGTTCGACCTCTATGACGGCGAAGTCCCCGGCGCGGGCGTGATCGCCGGCATCGGCCGCGTCTCCGGCCGCATGGTGATGATCGTCTGCAACGACGCCACCGTGAAGGGCGGCACCTATTACCCGATGACGGTGAAGAAGCATCTCCGCGCGCAGGAGATCGCCGAGGCCAACCGCCTGCCCTGCATTTACCTGGTCGACAGCGGCGGCGCCAACCTGCCGCACCAGGCCGAGGTGTTTCCGGACAAGGACCATTTCGGCCGGATCTTCTTCAACCAGGCGAACATGTCGGCCAAGGGCATCCCGCAGATCGCCTGCGTGATGGGCAGCTGCACTGCCGGCGGCGCCTATGTCCCCGCCATGTCCGACGAGAGCGTGATCGTCCGCAACCAGGGCACGATCTTCCTCGCCGGCCCGCCGCTGGTGAAGGCGGCGACCGGCGAAGAGATCAGCGCCGAAGATCTGGGCGGCGGCGACCTGCACAGCCGCCGCTCGGGCGTGGTCGATCATCTCGCCGAGAATGACGAGCATGCGCTGACCATCGTCCGCGACATCGTCAGCCATCTCCCCGCCGATCGCGTGCCCGATGTCGCGCTCAAGGAGCCGCGCCCGCCCAAATATGCCCCCGAGGATCTCTACGGCATCCTCCCCGCCGACGTCCGCGCGCCCTATGACGTGCACGAGGTGATCGCGCGGCTGGTCGACGGCTCGGAATTCCACGAATTCAAGGCGCTCTACGGCAGCTCGCTGGTGTGCGGTTTCGCGCATATCTGGGGCATGCCGGTCGCGATCCTCGCCAATAACGGCGTGCTGTTCTCCGAAAGCGCGCAGAAGGGCGCGCATTTCATCGAGCTCGCCTGCCAGCGGCGTATCCCCCTGCTCTTCCTCCAGAACATCTCGGGCTTCATGGTCGGCGGGAAATATGAGGCGGAAGGCATTGCGAAACATGGCGCAAAGCTGGTGACCGCAGTGGCGACCGCGAGCGTGCCCAAGCTCACCATCCTGATCGGCGGCAGCTTCGGCGCGGGCAATTACGGCATGTGCGGCCGCGCCTACTCCCCCCGCTTCCTGTTCAGCTGGCCCAATGCCCGCATCAGCGTGATGGGCGGCGAGCAGGCGGCGAGCGTGCTGGCGACGGTCCACCGCGATGCCGCAGGCTGGTCGCCCGAGGAAGCCGAGGCGTTCAAGGCGCCGATCCGCCAGAAATACGAGGACGAGGGCAATCCCTGGCACGCCACCGCGCGGCTGTGGGACGACGGCATCATCGATCCGGCGCAGACCCGCGACGTGCTCGGCCTCGCGCTGGCCGCGACGCTCAACGCGCCGATCCCGGAGCGGCCGCAGTTCGGCGTGTTCCGGATGTGAGGTTTCAACGTTGGGGGGAAGCATGGATCGAGACTATGGGAATGTGGTCAATCGCGCGTTGGACCTGGAGGCAGCGGAGGGCGGAAACCGGGTAGTTCGTCAGCAGCACTATGACGAAGCGATCGACGCGCTGGTACAGGGCGTGATTGCCGACTATCCCGGTCTGGCGAAGGCGCGGGCCATAATAACGGGTGAACTGGACGATATCGCAGGCCTTTCAGAGCCTGGCATTCAGCCGGTTCTGGACAAGGTGCGGTACGATCTGCTCGGCGCCGTCGAAGAGGCGCTTGGTCCTACCCGAGCGCAGACCGCGATGCGAACCCGTCTCATCGGACTTGGGGCAATCGCGGCCATATTGGCGCTTCTCGGGAGTGCCGTCGCCCTGCGCCAATATAATGCGATTGCGATCAGCGCTCCGCTCGATACGCGTCCCGGCATCGAGCAGCGCGCGGCGGCGCTTGCGAAGGTGATCCGCTATGACGACTGGGATCCGGGCACGGGGGGGCTGCGCCGCCTCGTCGTCAAGCTCGCGCTATGGCCGTTCGAGCCGACCGAGAACGAGATCCAGGGCGCGCGCGAATTTGCCGGCGCCGTCCTGAACGCAGCGACGGATCTGCAGGCGGCGGGGCAGGCCTGCAGGGTCCCGCCGCTAACCGGAACCGCAGATGAAGCGCAAATCGCGCTCCTCTCGAAAGTCGTTTCCAGCATTCGCGCCAAAAATACGAGCTGGAGCAATCCGCCAGCGGCAACGGTCTTGAACGCCATTCGTACGAATTTCCCATGCTGAGCCTGCCTGATTGGCCGGAACGCCGCCGGTTCCGGGCGCCGGCACGGTCAGCCGCTCCTTTCAATCCTCCATTCTGGGTTCCGCCATGCTCCTGACCCTCCTCACCCTCACCCTCGCCGCGCAGACCGCCGGCCTGCCGCCGCCCGCCGCCAACCCGCCGCGCAGCATGCCCTCGCCGAGCAAGCTGCCGCCGGCCAACCCGCTCGCCCCGCCCGACGGCAGCGACGAGCGTGCGGTGCTCGCGACGGTCGACCGGCTGCTCGCCGGCATCAACGCTCGGGACGCCGCCGCGATCGGTGCGACGCTCCGCGCGGAAGGCGGTGCAACCGTGGTCACCGAAGCGGGGAATGGCCCCGCCACCGTGCGCTACCTCGCCTGGCCCGAACTGCTCGCCCGCTTCCAGCCTGGGCCGGAGACGTTCGACGAGCGCATCTCCAGCCCGGCGGTGGAAATCGACGGCGATGTCGCGATGGTCTGGGCACCCTATGTCTTCCGGCTCAACGGCACGGTGCATCATTGCGGCACCAATCATGTCAGCCTGGTCCGCGAGGGCGGCGCCTGGAAGATCGCGAGCCTCAGCTGGAACCAGCGCACCACCGGGTGCCCGGCATGACCGCTCGCGACACGCTGTTCGTCCTCGACACCGACTGGGCGGACCCGGCCTATGGCGGCGCGCGGCGCTTCTACTGCAAGGACTGCGTCACCGTGGAGGGCCTGCTCGCCGCCTTCCCCGAGCGCGCGGCGCATATCGAGGTGATCCGCGTCCCCTGGCCCCGCCCCCGCGCGGCGGTGGTCGAGCGGCTCGGCGAGGAAAACCAGAACCTGCCCGCGCTCGCCTTTGCCGAGGGCGGGTTCGCGAACGACATTGAGGGCGTGCTGGCCGCGCTCCACACCCGCCACGGCTTTCCGGAACGCCACCCGTGACGGGCTGTCCTACACGCGCGAAATCTGCCTAGGCTCGGCCATGGCCAGCGAACCGCAACCCACCGTTATTATCTTCATCGACATGCGCGAACTTCGTGAGTTTTGCGCGGCTTGGGAGCGCCTATCATGCTGAAATCGCTGCTCATCGCCAATCGCGGCGAAATCGCCTGCCGCATCATCCGCACCGCCCGCGCGATGGGTTTGCGCACGATCGCGGTCTATTCGGACGCCGACTCGAGCGCGCTGCACGTCCGCCAGGCCGACGAAGCCGTGCATATCGGCCCCTCGCCGGCGCGCGAGAGCTATCTGGTCGGCGAAAAGATCATCGCCGCGGCCAGGGCGACGGGCGCCGAGGCGATTCATCCGGGCTATGGCTTCCTTTCCGAAAACGCCGACTTCGCCGAAGCGGTGCTCGCCGCCGGGCTGGTCTGGGTCGGCCCGAAGCCGGACAGCATCCGCGCGATGGGCCTCAAGGACGCCGCCAAGGCGCGGATGATCGCAGCCGGCGTACCGGTCACCCCCGGGTATCTCGGCGAGGACCAGTCGCCCGAGCGGCTTCAGGCCGAGGCAGACGCGATCGGCTATCCGGTGCTGATCAAGGCGGTCGCCGGCGGCGGCGGCAAGGGCATGCGGCGGGTGGAAGGTGCCGCCGACTTCGCCGACGCGCTCGCCAGCTGCAAGCGCGAGGCGGCCTCCTCCTTCGGCGACGACCGGGTGCTGCTGGAAAAGTACATCCTGTCCCCCCGGCACATCGAGGTCCAGGTGTTCGGCGACAGCCACGGCAATGTCGTCCACCTGTTCGAGCGCGACTGCTCGCTCCAGCGCCGCCACCAGAAGGTGATCGAGGAAGCCCCCGCCCCCGGCATGGACGCCGAGACGCGCGCGGCGATCTGCGCGGCCGCGGTGCGCGCGGCCAAGGCCGTCGATTATGTCGGCGCGGGCACGATCGAGTTCATCGCCGACGCCAGCGAGGGCCTGCGCGCCGACCGCATCTGGTTCATGGAAATGAACACCCGGCTGCAGGTCGAGCATCCGGTCACGGAGGAGATTACCGGGCAGGATCTGGTCGAATGGCAGCTTCGCGTTGCCAGCGGCAAGCCGCTGCCCAAGCGGCAGGAGGAGCTGTCGATCCACGGCTGGGCGATGGAAGCGCGGCTCTATGCGGAGGATCCCGCCAAGGGGTTCCTGCCGAGTGTGGGGAGGCTGGAGATTTTCCGCCCCTCGCCGGACGTCCGTTACGAGACCGGCGTGTACGAAGGCGCCGAGATCACTGGCTTCTACGATCCGATGATCGCCAAGATCGTGGTGCATGCCGAAAGCCGCCTCGAGGCGTGCGAGGCCCTTGCCCAGGCCTGCGCCGCAACGGACATCTTCCCGGTCAAGACCAACGCGCCCTTCCTCTGGCGGGCGCTGGATGACGAGGATTTCCGGGCCGCCCGCATCAACACCGGCTTCATCGCGGAGAAGGGCGACGTCCTGCTGCCCCCGGCAGAGCCGACCGACGACATGGTCAAGCAGGCGGCAGCCGCGATGATCGTCCAGGAATATCAGGGCGCGCCTACCATGCTGCACGGTGGGGACGACGACCTTCTGGGCGCACCGCAACCCCTTCCGTGGCGCGGCGCCCTCGGGTTCCGCCTGAATGCAGCGGCCAATCGGCGCGTTGCGGTGGCCGTGGACGGGAAGGTGCATGTCACCGAACTGCCTGCGAACTGGCGAAACGCCACGGTTATCGCCGAACCCGTCGCAGACGGCGTGGCGGTGAACGATGACGGCCTGTCGTTTCTCGCCGCGCTGCCACGCACCGGTCCCACGAGCGGCGTCGCCGCCGGGGACGGCGCCCTGCTCGCCCCCATGCCCGGCCGCATCACCGCCGTGGAGGTAGCCCCCGGCGCACAGGTCACCAAGGGCCAGCGGCTCGTCACGCTGGAGGCGATGAAGATGGAGCACGCCCTCACCGCCCCGTTCGACGGCATTGTTGCCGAGCTGCCGGTCACCGCCGGCGGCCAGGTGACCGAGGGCAGCCTCCTCGTCCGGGTGGAGAAGGCGGCATGATCTTCCGCGACGCCACCCTTGCCGACCTGCCTGCCATCGTCGCGATGCTCGACGACGACGAGCTCAGCCGCGGCCGAGAGGATGCGTCGCTGCCGCTGGATCCGCGCTACGAGATGGCCTTTGCCGATCTGGATTCCGATCCCAATCAGCGGCTCATTGTCGCAGAACGGGACGGCGCGGTGATCGGCACGATGCAGCTGAGCTTCCTTCCCGGCATCGCCTTTCGCGGCGCCTGGCGCGGCCAGATCGAAGCGGTACGCATCGCAGCGTCCGAGCGGGGTCAAGGACTTGGCCAGCAAATGATAGAATGGGCGGTAGCGCAGTGCCGCGCCCGGGGCTGCCGGATGGTACAGCTGACCTCGATGAGAGACCGCGTGGATGCGCATCGCTTCTACGAAAAGCTCGGCTGGACCAGGAGCCATTTCGGCTTCAAGCTGAAACTCGACGAGGATCAGGGGTAGATGGCACGCTTTTTCGACGAATGGCAGCTCGGCGACCGCATCGAGCATGCCCTGCGGCGCACGGTGACGGAGACCGACAACCTCCTGTTCACTGCCCTCACCCACAATACCCAGCCGCTCCACCTCGATGCCGAGGCCGCCCGCGCGTCCGAGTTCGGGCAGATCCTGGTCAACGGCACCTACACGTTCAGTCTGATGATCGGCATCACCGTGGCAGACACGACCGCCGGATCGCTGGTCGCCAATCTCGGCTATGACAAGCTGACCATGCCCAAGCCCGTCTTCCTCGGCGATACACTGCGGGCAAGCTCCGAAGTGGTCGAACTGCGCCCCAGCAGGTCGCGCCCCGGGCAGGGCATCGTCACGTGGCGGCACGACATGCACAACCAGCGCGACGACCTCGTCTGCACGTGCCTGCGCTCGGCGCTGCTGCGCAGCCGTTCGGCCTGATCGCGCGTTCGGTGCCCATGCAGGACCTCGACGTAATCGTGATCGGCGGCGGCGCGGCGGGCATCGGTGCGGCGCGGACGCTGTCCGATGCCGGCAGGCGGGTGCTGCTGGTCGAGGCCGACACCCGCCTGGGCGGGCGGGCACGGACCGAGCATGTCGACGGCATGGCACTCGATCTGGGGGCAGGCTGGCTGCATTCGGCCGAGCATAATCCCTGGGTGGAGATCGCCGCCCTGCACGGCTTCGCGCTGGATCGCACGCTCCCCCGCTGGCGCGAGCAATGGCGCGCGCTCGGCTTTTCCCGCGCCGAGCAGCGCGAGGCAGCAGACGCGTTCAAGGCGTTCGAGACGCGCCTGCGCGACGATCCGCCACCGGGCGACCGTGCCGGTGCAGCGCTGGTGCCCGGAAGCCCGTGGAGCGTATGGATCGACACGATCAGCGGCTTCGTCAATGGCACCGACACCGCCAAGCTCTCGATCGCCGACTATCTCGCCTATGAGGATGCGGCAACCGAGACGGACTGGCGTGTCCCCGCCGGCTATGGCGCGCTGGTCGCGGCACAGGCGAACGGCCTGCGCACCGCGCTCGCCACGCCGGTGACCGGGATCGATCGCGGGGGCACCCGGCTGAAGGTGGAAACGCCGCGGGGTACGCTGGAAGCGGGGGAGGTGATCGTCACCGTCTCCACCGACGTGCTGGCGCGCGGCACGATCGCGATCGGCGGGCATGATGCGGTGCTGCACGCCGCCGCGGCGCTGCCGCTCGGCATGGCCGACAAGCTGTTTCTCGGCATCGAGCATGGCGGCGAGGATCTCGAGGCCAACGCGCACCTGCTCGGCGACCCGCACAACGCGATCACCGCCACCTACACGCTGCGGCCCTTCGGGCGCCCGGTGATCGAGGCGATGTTCGGCGGCGAGGGCGCACGCGAGATGGCCGAGCGCGGGCTGCAGGGCGCCGCGGACTTCGCCATCGAGGAACTATGCGGGTTGCTGGGCGGGCAATGGCGCCGGCGGCTTCGCCTGCTCGCAGGCTCGGCCTGGAGCCGCGAGACGCATGTCCGCGGCGGCTACAGCCACGCCCTGCCCGGCCGCGCCGCCGCCCGCCAGGCACTGGCGACCCCGATCGACCCGCGCATCCGCTTCGCCGGCGAGGCCTGCTCGGCCAGCGAATTCTCGACGGTCCACGGCGCCTACAAGACCGGCGTGGCTGCGGCGCGCGCGCTGCTGGAGTAGGTTGTAGGTTGCGGGGGAGCAGGCTTTCAGCAGCGCCGAGCTATCTCAGCTTCGATCCAGTGAATGCGTTTGTCCCACAGCTTTGCCATTTTAGAGGACGGGGCAATACTTCGACGAGAGCGCGAGCGCTCAAGCTCCGTCTGAAGCTGTCCGAGACTGAACTGCTTCAGTTCGTCGTCACGGTGAGGAACCCCTGATCGCTTTCCCATCGGCTCGATATTCCGTCGTTCGCGAACGTCCGCAACTGGGGCGTTAACCGACAGGGTCTTCCCTTCAACATTAACCTACGCCGCCGCCCGCTTCACCGGTTCTGGACTCGAGAACACCATCTCGTCGTCGATCCCGCCGAACTTCAGCGCCATCAGGTCACGGGCATAGCTCTGGTGCACCCGCCAGGGCTTGCGATTGCCCTGGCGCGGCAGCTTGGCGAGCGCGCGCTGGACATAGCCCGAGGTGAAATCGAGGAACGGCTGCGCTTCCACACCGGTGCTCGGCTGCGGCGTTACCTGTCGCATGCCGCGCCTGGCCATAGCGTTGAGCAGGCGCGTGACGTATCGGGCGGTCAGGTCTGCCTTCAGCGTCCAGCTGGCATTGGTGTAGCCGAACGCCATCGCGAAATTGGGCACGCCCGAGAACATCATGCCCTTGTAGGTCAGCCGATCGGACCAATCGACGGCGTGCCCGTCTACGGTAACCGGCACGCCACCCATCAGTTGCACCTCCAGCCCGGTTGCGGCGACGACGAGATCGGCGGCCAACTCGCGCCCCGATTGCAGGCGCAGGCCTTGCGGGGTGAAACGATCGATGTGGTCGGTGACTACCTCGGCCCGGCCGCCGCGGATCGCGGAGAACAGATCGGCATCGGGCACGAGGCACAGACGCTGGTCCCAAGGGTTGTAACTGGGCGTGAAGTGGGTGCCCACGTCATAGTCCGGACCCAGCTCACAGCGCACCATTTCGACCAGCCGTTCCTTGGTCTCGGCAGGGTGCTTGCGCGCGAAACGGTAGAAATACTGGCCGAGCAGCACGTTCTTCCACCGCGTGATGCTGTAGGCACGCTTTGCCGGCAAATAGCGCCGCAGCCAGTTGGCGATACCGTCCTGCGAAGGACGCGCGACGATATAGGTAGGCGACCGCTGCAGCATGGTCACGTGTGCGGCCTGCTTGGCGAGCTCGGGCACAAGCGTCACCGCAGTCGCGCCGCTGCCGATCACGATGACGCGCTTGCCGGCATAATCGATGTCCGGCGTCCAGAATTGGGGGTGGACGATACGGCCCTCGAACGCCTCGCGTCCGGCGAAGTCCGGCAGGTGGCCGCGGGCATAATCATAATAACCCGCGCAGAGAAACAGGAAGCTGCAGCTGAACTGGCGCGTGCGGCCGTCCGTCTCCACCGATACCGTCCACAGCGCTTCATCGCTCGACCAGGCGGCGGCGGTTACCCGGTGGCGATAGCGGATGTGACGATCGATGCCGAATTCACGCGCGGTATCCTCCAGATAGCGCAGGATCGCGCCGCCGTCCGCAATCGCCTTGGCATCGGTCCAGGGACGGAAGGAGAAACCCAGCGTGTGCATGTCCGAGTCCGACCGGATGCCGGGATAGCGGAACAGGTCCCACGTGCCCCCCATGCGATCGCGGCCTTCCAGAATCGCATAGGTGCGGCCCGGGCAATTGGTCTGCAGGTGATAGCCTGCGCCAATGCCCGATAATCCCGCGCCAACGACGAGAACGTCGAAATGTTCGCGCATGTTCTGCCTCTCCTGGAGGCATGGTTGCACGACTATTGCCGGTGCGCCACCTCAATAATCCCGCGAGTAGCGCAGCGTCGCACCCGACCCGCCGAACGAACTCGTCTGCGACAACACGCTCAGGGCGCGGGACAGTGACACCTCTAGCTGCGTCGCGGTGAAGCCGCGCGCATCGGTGATGATCTCGATATAGATGTTGTTGGTGATGTACTTACCCGCGGCCAGCGAGGTGCCGCGGCCAGTCGTGTCGTCGGCGCCCAGCACGCGAAGGCGATCGATGCCGGTGGCCGACTTCAACTGACCCAGCGGGTTGAGCCCGCCCCCGGTCGCCCGCAGGGAGTTGAGTGCCGCGGCCAGCTGGATCGCCTCGGTAGCCGAAAGATTGGTGACGTTGGTGCCGAAGAATAGCCGAGACAACACCTCGTCCTGCGGAAGCGCCGGGTTCGAGGTGAAGGCGATCGACGGCTTTTGCGCGGTGCCGGTGATGTTCAAGATCGCCGTCACGCCCTCCGCCGTGGTGTTGGCCGAGATGTCGATCGTCGGATTGGTCAGTTCGGCTCCTTGGAAGCTGATCACGCCCTTGGTCAGTTCGAACCGGCGGCTGGCGAAGCTGTAGGTGCCACGCACCACCTCCATCGTGCCACGGATCTGCGGATCCAGCGTGGTGCCGCCGATCGTGATGTTCGCCTGCCATTCGGACTCGAGGCCCATGCCGCTGACCATCAGGCGATTGTCCGCCCGGACGCGGATGGCGAGATCGAAATTGCCAAAGGCGCGCGCGGGTTTCTTCGCCTGGGCCTGCTGGTTGGGATCAACATCCCCCTTGCGGCGCACCCCGGTCAGTTCGGGGATTTCCGCGGCACCCTGGCGGATGATCTGATAGTTCGCCTCGGGGATGTTGATCTGTCCCTCGATCTTCTGGACTTCGGCGTTCTTGGTGACGGTCAGCGTTCCACTTGCCGTTGCACCCAGCGCCTCGCTGCGCGCCAGGCGCGCATCGTCCAGCTTGACGGTGATGGCCATCGGGAAGCCCTCGGCGGAAGAAAGACCGACGCGACCGCTGGCAGTGACGCTGCCATTGCCCGCGCGCGCACTCAACTGGTTGAGCACGAAGGCGTCGTTGGAGAACTGACCGTCGATCTTGAGGTTGGTCAGCCGCGTGCCGGTGGCTTCATTGTCGTAGGTAAGATTGTCCGCACGCACCACGCCGTTGAGCAACGGCCGGTCGACCCGGCCGGTAAAGTCCGCAGCCATGCCGATCGCGCCGGTGAGCTGCTGGTTGGGCAGCCCGGCGAAGGCGAAGGGCAGCGCCGCCGGGCCATTGTAGCGGATACCGCCAGAAAGCGGCGCGGCCATCAGGCGCTCGGTCCAGCTGCCAGCACCCGGCCCCAGAGGACTCAGGGTGGTGACAATGCGTCCGATCGTAGTGTTGCCCCGGCGGATCAGCGCACGGAGGTCGCCGCCGTCGGGCAGCAGCTTGCCCACCATGCTAATGTGTACCGGCGTCGATACGCGAACCAGACTAGAGCGCGTGAGGTCGTCGACCTCGAGCCGCGCATCGGCACTGGGGAACGCCTCGGGCGAGACCTGCGCGAAATCGACACTTCCGGTCGCCGTGCCGCCGATGCCGAGATCGGGCACGAAGGCATTGACGATCGCGAGGTCCAGCTTGTCCAGGCGCGCCTGAACCACGGTGCCGTCGCCATAGCGCCCGGCGACGCGAACGCTGCCCTGATCGAAATTGATTTGCGTGGGCAGCAGGCGATAGACGCCCTTCTCGATCGCGATCTGTGCGGGCGCCGTCGTGTGGAACTTCACACCGCTGGCCTGCCCCTGCAGTGCCGCGGTCCACAGCGCCGGGGTCATGCGGCCATTCAGTGCCACGTCGAACGCAACACCGGACGATCCGCTCGCCACCGCTTGCACGGTCCCGTTGCCGCCGCGATAGTCGATCTTTGCCCGGGCGGTGCGCAGGAGGAACTCGCCGCGCTTGAGGTTCGCGATCTGAACGTCCGCCACCAATTGCGGCTGCTCGGCGAGCACGATGCTGGCGGTGGCGATCGCGCGACCGATTGTCAGCTCCGAAACACCGGGGATGGCGGCATTGTCCGCCGTCGCGCGGACATCGGCGCGCTGGAACTTGCCCTCCGCGCCCAGTGTCGCGACGCCGTCCACGCCCGAGCCGCGGAAGGTAAGCTGACCAGCGAACGGGCCCGAGGGCGTCGCCTGAAGCTGGCCCGCAATATCCATACCCGCGAATTTGGCCGCGTTGACCTGGATCGCCAGCGCCCGGCCGGTACGGACCAGCACGTCGGCATTGAACGGTCCGTAGTTGCTCTCGCCGGTCGCGGTGACGGCATAGGCATCACCCCGGCCGATCACCTTGGCCTCGACCTTAGCAAGGCCGACGCCAAGCCCCGGCTTCTCCGCACGCAGCAGCAATTGCGGCGCGTTGAGCGTACCGGTGACCCGCGCGCTCAGCGGCCCGTACTGGTCGGAAACCGCGTCGGCGGTTAGGCGGATCGGACCGGCGGGATCATAGGTCCCCTGCCCACGCAACACGCGGAATTGCGGCGCGCGAAGGCGCACGTCCGCGATGCCGATCACGCCCTTGGGGTCGAGGTTGAGGCGGGCCGACGCGACGGTGTTGCCGCCCAGGAAATTGCGAACGCCCTCATTGAACAGCTTGCGGCTGCGACCTGCCACCTTGCCCCGGATACCCCAACCGCCGCCGGGTGCCGTGTAGAGCTCCGCATCGGTGTTCAGATCGACCACGCCGACGCCGGCAATGGTATAGTCGTTGATCCGCCCCTTCAGCGCGCCGGTGTACCGGCCCTTCGCCATGTCGGCGGCAACGATCGCGGTGGCATCGATCTTGTCCGATTTCAGCCGAAGATTGTCGGAGAGGATACGGCTGCCGGAGATCGCGAGGTCGCCGTCCACCGTCACGTTGGTGACGAGGCCGCCAGCAGCCGCGTTCAGCCCGGACACACGCGCGGCCCTGGCACGCACGGGCACCAGGATGCGATCCGCATCGACGCGCGCTCGGCCCTCGGCATATAGTTTTTCGACCACCGTCTCGCCGAAGCCGATCGCGCCGGCGGACAGCTTGTAATCCACCATCGGCGTCGCGAAGGCGCCTTCGAGGGCCAGCGAGGCCCGGACAGATCTGCCGACAAGCTTGGGCGCGATGGTGCCGGGTTTCAGCAGCAGCGCATCGACATGCACGCCGTGGAACTGGTTGTTGCCAAGGTCGACCAGCCCCTGGGCTTGTGCCGACAGCGCATCGGACTTGATCTTGACGATGCCGTCTGCCTTGCGATCGGCCCACCGGAAATCGGTGTCGAGCCGCAAGCCGGGAGCGGTCAGCCGCTCCACCGGGCCGGTCATGTACAGGCCCGGATAGGTCATGCCGCGAACCTGGAAGCGGCCGTTGTCCGCCGTCACGCCTAGGTCGGCAAGGGTACGGCCCCCGAGCGTCGCGAGCCCCTTGCCCTGCCAGTGTTTCCAGTCGCCGGCACCCTGAACGCTGCCCATGAGCGGCGCCTGCAGCTTGGCAAGCCCTGCCACGAGCCCGCCCTTGGGAGCCTCGAGGCGCAGGTCGATGTCCAGCCGGTTGGCGGCTGGCACTGCATCCAGCTTTAGCGCCAGCCGATCGCCGCCGGCGACGCCGCGCGCGGCGATCGTCCCGGCATTGGCGAAGATCTGCGCACGGCCGTCCGCGAGGTGCGCTGAGCCGCTCAGCCGTGCGATATGGCGCTGGCCATCGACGGTCGGCGCGATGTCGATCCGCGCGACGTTCAGCCGCGCGATGTCGATGTTGAGGTCGGGAAGCAGGGGGGCGTTGGGGTCCCCGGATGGCTTGAGCGCTGGCAGGCGCGCGAGCCGTATCTCCGGGCTTTCCAGATTGCGAATGTCGATGCGGTTCTTGAGATAGGCGAGCGGCCGCCAGTCGAGCTTGATCTCCTGTGCGGTGGCGAACACGCCTTGGGTGTCGCTCACGCGCACGTCTCGCAAGATCATGCCGCCATAGATCGAACCGTCGATCCGACCGATGCGAAAGCCGAGCCCGGATTCCAGCTTCAGCTTGCCCAGCTGATCCGCGATCAGGCGGCGGCCCGGCTGCGTGTCCAGTCCAAGCACGGCGAGCCCCGCGAGTGCCGCCATCGACACTAGCCCCAGCGCCACCCATTGCACGATCTTCAGCCACAGCGGGCGGCCGGATCGCACCACGGTGACGGTTTCGGTCTCAGGCATGTCGTTCACCATCAGAATGCCTGTCCGATCGAGATGTAGAGCGCGATTTTGGATTCGTTCTTCTTGCGCGCGATCGGCGTCGC